>JAFTHO010000177.1 GCA_017457385.1 Clostridia bacterium
AACCAGGCGTTTTTCTTTTTGTTCAAACACGCAAGGGTGCGTGTGACGCTCCACTTCGTTTTCGCTATTCCGTCACTTCGTTCCTTACGATCGCGCCCCTTTGTCACTCAAACGTCTTGTTTTTAACAAGGCGTTTTTCTTTTTGTTCAAACACGCAAAGGTTAAAAAAAACAACCCTTTAAAATTATAATCTCAAACACAACTTTTGACAAGGGTTAATTTTCAACAAAAAAGCCACTCGATTGAGTGGCTTTATATTTTTGATTTGTTATTTTGCAAACTCTACACTGCGAGTTTCGCGGATAACGTTAACTTTGATTTGACCAGGATATTCCATTTCACTTTCGATCTTTTTAGCAATATCTTTTGCCAACAAAATTGTAGATGCATCGTTTACCACTTCTGGTTTTACGATAACGCGAATTTCTCTGCCTGCTTGTACGGCATATGTTTTAGAAACACCGTTGAAAGAATTGCAGATTTCTTCAAGTTTTTCAAGACGTTTTACGTATGCTTCGATAGTTTCACGTCTTGCACCAGGTCTTGCACCAGAAATTGCATCGGCAGCAGCCACAAGCACAGCTTCTACTGTGTTTGGCTCTACGTCGCCGTGGTGAGCCATGATTGCGTTAACTACGTCTTTGCTTTCTTTATATTTTTTAGCAAGATCTGCACCAATTTCGATGTGAGTACCCTCAACTTCGTGGTCAATTGCCTTGCCGATATCATGCAACAAACCTGCACGTTTTGCCAAAGTCACGTCAACGCCAAGTTCTGCAGCCATCATACCTGCAATGTGAGCAACTTCGATTGAGTGGTTCAAAACGTTTTGACCATAACTTGTGCGGAATTTGAGTCTGCCCAAAGTTTTTACAAGTTCTGGATGGATGCCAAACAAACCTACGTCAAAAATTGCAGCTTCGCCGGCTTCTTTTATAGTCTGATCAACTTCTTTTCTTACCTTTTCTACAGTTTCTTCAATGCGGGCAGGATGGATGCGACCGTCTGTAATAAGTTTTTCAATCGCTTTAGATGCAACGTGACGTCTCACTGGATCAAAACCAGATGCAATGACAACTTCTGGAGTATCATCAATGATGATGTCAATGCCTGTTGCATTTTCCAATGCACGGATGTTTCTTCCCTCACGACCGATGATGCGACCTTTCATATCATCGTTTGGCAAAGGAATTGTTGTAACAGTCATTTCAGAAACTTGTTCTGCAGCACATCTTTGGATAACAGTGCTGATAATTTCTCTTGCTTTCTTTTCACCGTTTTCTTTTGCATCCGCTTCGATTTCTCTTACGATTGCAGCCGCATCTTTGCGTGCTTCTGCAGTGATAGAATCAATGAGAAGTTGTTTTGCTTCTTCTTTTGTCATTGCAGACACTTTTTCAAGTTCCTGCACAACTTTGTCGTTTGCTTTGTCAAGTTCTGACTGTTTTTTTGCAAGTTGTTCTTGCTGTGCCTTGAGGCTTTTTTGTTGTTGTTCGAGTACTTCGTGTTTTTTGTCGAGCGAATCACTCTTTTTCTCAAGGTTTTCTTCTTTCTGGATCAAACGCACTTCTTGTTTTTGAATTTCGTTGCGTTTTTCTTTAATTTCTTTTTCAGATTCAGTTTTGAGTTTCAAAACTTCTTCTTTTGCTTCAATAATAGCTTCTTTCTTTAATGTTTTTGCTTCAAGTTTTGCTTCTTCTATAATAGTTTGAGCGACATTATTTGCATTGCCTATTTTATTTTTTACAATAATATGTTTTATAAAATAACCAGCTGCGCAACCAAGCGCCAGGCCTACAACTGTCAAAACGACAGTCAATACCACATCAACACCACTTTGGAGAAACAAAAAGCACAGTTTATCTACCATGATTCCTCCCAATTTGGTTTTATATATTAAATATTTTTGTACAAAGTACATAAAAATACTTTTAATACCAATATTATTTTATACCATATTTGCATAGTGTGTCAACCTCAAACAATAAAAACATATTGACAAAATGCAACAAAAAACCCCAAAATATTGTGTTTTTTGCAATATTTTGAGGTTTTGTTTGCATATTCGATATTATTCTTCAACTTCGCTTGTTTCGCTTGCAACAATGCCAAGTTTTTGTTTAACTTTGAGTTCAACTTCTGCCATAATTTCTGGGTTTGCAACAAGATATGCTTTTGCATTTTCTTTGCCCTGTGCAATTTTGCCTTCGTTGTAAGAAAACCAAGAACCACTCTTTTCGATAATGCCGTTTTCTACAGCAAGATCAAGCACGCAACCAGACTGACTGATGCCCTGACCAAACACAATGTCAAACTCTGCAGTTCTGAATGGAGGCGCAAGTTTGTTTTTTACAACCTTTACTCTTGTGCGGTTGCCAACTGCAACAGAGCCGTCTTTCACCTGATCAACTCTTCTTACGTCAAGACGCAAGCTTGCATAAAATTTGAGCGCTTTGCCACCTGTTGTTGTTTCTGGTGAGCCAAACATAACACCCACTTTGTCACGCAACTGGTTAATAAAGATGATGCAGGTATTTGTTTTGTTGACCACAGCAGTGAGTTTTCTCAAAGCCTGTGACATAAGTCTTGCCTGCAAGCCCATGTGAGAATCACCCATTTCACCGTCAATTTCTGCTTTTGGTGTCAATGCGGCAACAGAGTCGATAACAATTACGTCAACTGCAGCACTTCTTACCAATTGTTCTGTAATATCCAACGCTTGTTCACCTGTGTCAGGTTGAGAGATATACAAATTGTCGAGATTTACGCCAAGTTTTTCTGCATAAGTTGGGTCAAGAGCGTGTTCTGCGTCGATAAACGCAACAACACCGTTGTTTTTTTGTGCTTCTGCAATAATGTGCAAAGCAATAGTTGTTTTACCAGAAGATTCTGGTCCATAAATTTCTACAATTCTGCCACGTGGCACACCGCCAATGCCCAATGCAATATCAAGCGTAAGACAACCAGTTGAAATAACGTCAACGTTCATCTTGTTTGCGGCATCACCAAGCTTCATGATAGAACCCTTGCCATAATCTTTTTCGATTTGAGCAATTGCCTGATGCAAGCTTTTTGTTTTCATTTCGTTCATAAGTAATCCCTCTTATTTGCGTAATTTTATCAATTTTATCAGCAAAAATATTGCTGTTTTTGCAGCTTTTTGTCTGACCTGATTTCTGTCGCCAGAAAACACGTATTTGTGTATGTGTATGCCGTTTGAATCACCCACGGATATAAACGTGAGTCCAACCGGTTTTTGAGCACTGCCACCACCTGGGCCTGCAATGCCAGTTGTTGCCAGAACAACGTCACATTCTGACGTTTCGAGCAAACCTATAGCCATTTGATATGCCGTTTCTCTGCTGACCGCACCAAAATCGGCAAGCGTTTTGTTTTTTACGTGCAATCTTTTGTTTTTTGCACCGTTTGCATAAGTTGTGCAACCTTCAAACAACACTTCGCTTGCACCCGGCACGTCAACAATGCCTGCAACAATTTCACCACCGGTCAAAGACTCTGCAACGGACAATTTGCGTTTATAAAGTTTGAGCAAATCAACTGCAACCTGATTGAGCGAAAAATCGTCAACCGCATACAGATATTCTGCAAATTCTTTTGTTATGGCAAGATTTGCCTCGTCCATAACAGACTGACTTGTCTTTGCATCAAACCTTACTACGATTTTAGAATCGTTTGCAACGTCTGTTTCTACAAAATATTTTCCACCTTTTTTGCATATAACGGCAAGTTTTTCTTCAATTTCGTCCTTTGTCAATCCAAAAACTTTGTAAACAAAAGATTTTTTAGGTTGCACCTTTTTTGACAGATAACTTTGTATATAAGTAGAAAAAATATACTTTGTTTCTTTGATATCGTCAGGCAACAAAAAGATATCTTTGCCAAAAAAACGACCTGATGCAGACAATTCATAACACGATTTGCTTTGATAGCAATCAAAACCATCAGGAAAACACAGCAATCTTTGTTGCACGTGTTCTGGCGGAATTGCACTTTTGCTCTCTTTGATATAGTTTGCAAAAAGATCGCATGTTTTTTGATTTATAACGATATCCGCACCATATCTTTCTGCCAGAGTTTCTTTCAAAACGTCGTTTGCAGACAGACCAAGTCCACCTATATAAAAAACAAGGTCACTGTTTTCTTCTGCAAAAGCACTGACTTGTGCAATTTTTTCTTTGGTTTGTTCGATTGCAAGACAATATTCTATATTTATTTCATTTTCTTTCATCTGGTTGTAGATATATTTTGCACTTTCACTGCAACCAAAAGAAACAATCGATACTTTCATATTTTATTATTTGCTTTCTGCAAAAACTTTTTTGTTTTGAACAAGATATACAACACCAGAAATAAGTGTCAAAAGTGTTGCTATGCCAACCAATACCCAACAAACGATTTGATATACGTCAAAAAACGTTTGTGAAAATACAGAAACGATTGTTGGTTGCATTTTGAGCAACATTGTGAGTGGCAATGCAATATCCTGTACAAAAGTTTTGATTTTGCCATAAATATTTGCCTGAATGATAACACCTTTGCTTGCAGCAATTTGTCTCACTGCACTTATCAAAAGTTCGCGACCAATGATAATACCACCACAAAAAGCACCAAATCCAACAGGAATGAGGTTTGCTTCTACAACCAAAAACAATGCAAACAAAACAAGCAGTTTGTCGGCAATTGGGTCAAGAAGTTTGCCAAGGTCTGTTACCATGTTGTATTTTCTTGCAATTTTGCCATCAAGAAAATCAGTAAATGCAGCCAATGCAAAAATAACAACAGAAACCAATGGTGCATATTCCCAGTTAAGCAAAAAGACCAATGCCATAACAGGCACGAGAATTATTCTCAGACAAGACAATTTGTTAGGTAAATTCATACTCTTTCTCCTTTTAAATCATAGCCGTTAAATCCCGTGATTTTCACGTTGATAAAATCGCCCATACTAATTTCTTCTTGTGATTCAACAAAAATGCAACCGTCAATGTCAGGTGCATTATATTGACTTCTGCAAACGTAAACCCATTTTTCGCCGTCATTTGACACAATATCATCCACTATTACAGACATAATATTATCGATTTGTGACAAATTGTTGCTTTCTACAACGTCATATTGAATTTCTGCAAGTTCTTCAAGACGATCTTGTTTGACCTGACTATCAATCTGTCCTTTCATTCTTGCAGCTGCAGTCCCTTCTTCCTGCGAGTATGCAAAAAAGCCTACGTTGCTCATTTTTTGGCTTGACACAAAATCCTTGAGACCTTCAAAGTCATTTTCATCCTCATTTGGAAAGCCAAGTATAAAAGTTGTTCTGATTGCAATGTCAGGTATTTTTTTGCGAAGCTTGTCAAACAATTCTTCTACCTGTTTGCGTGTGGATCTTCTGCCCATCAGCTTGAGAATTTTGTCCTCACTGTGTTGGAGCGGAATATCCATATACTTTGCAATTTTTGGGTTGTTTGCAATTTCGTCAATAAGTTTGTCGTCAATAAGCTCCGGATAGCAATAAAGCAACCTGATCCATTTTAAATTATCAATCAAAGACAGTTGTTTCAACAATTCGACAAGTTTTATTTCGCCATACAGATCAAAACCATATTTGGTGAGGTCTTGCGCAATCAAAATGAGTTCTTTTGCCCCATTTTCCACAAGTTTTTTGGCTTCTGCGACAATATTTTCAATTGTGCGGGATCTGTATTTTCCCCTTATCGACGGAATAAGACAATATGTACAATGATTGTCACAGCCATCAGAAACTCTCAGATAAGCATAGTGTTTTGACGTTGTAACAATACGCTCTCCTTCTTCCATACGGGTTGTATTTGGCGAAACTTTATAACAACGCTTGTCCAAACCATTGATAAAGCTGACAATGTCTTTATAGTCGTTTGTGCCCAAAAATCCATCAACTTCTGTAAATTCGTCAAACATTTCGTCAATAAACTTTTGTGGCATGCAACCCGTCATAATCAACTTTTTGCATTTGCCGTATTTGTATCGTGCCATTTCAAAAATAGCATCTATTGACTCTTTTCGTGCCGATTCAATAAAAGCACAGGTGTTTACGATGATTATATCTGCATCGGACGGGTCGCCGGTTATTTCAAACCCGCCTTTTTGCAAATTGTATAACATTATTTCAGAGTCAACCCTGTTTTTGTCGCAACCAAGCGACACTAATCCAACTTTTGTCATTTGTCACCAAAACGTTGATTATATTCTTCCATCGTGATCAAAACCTGTCTTGGTTTTGCACCTTCAAACTGACTTACATAACCTTTGTTTTCCATTTCCTGCAACAATCTGCCGGCACGGTTATATCCGATAGAAAATCTGCGCAAAATCATTGAAATTGACGCTTGTCCCGCTTCGATAACGTATTTGAGTGCCTGGAAGAACAATTCGTCAAGTTCTTCGTCAGAATCCATGTCAGAATTATCTTTTTTGCTCTTCATAATCGCTTCTGCAATTTCGTTGTCAAAATAGCTTTCGTTGTTTGCAGCAATATAGTCAACAACTTCTTTTACTTCATCAGTAAGTATCAACGCACCCTGCAATCTGATTGGTTCTGGCATATTGCCCGTCTGGAAGAGCATATCGCCTTTTGCCACAAGTTTTTCCGGTCCACCCTGTTGCATGATTGTACGTGAGTCTGCAGCAGAAGTAACACGCAAAGCAAGTCTTGCCGGGAAGTTTGATTTGATAACACCAGTGATTACGTCAACACTTGGTCTTTGTGTTGCCAAAATCAAATGGATACCCGCTGCACGTGCTTTTTGCGCAAGTTTTTGAATACGGCTTTCAATTTCGCTCTTGTTGTATTGCATAAGATCTGCAACTTCGTCAACAATCAAAACGATACGTGGCAATTTTTGAGTTGTTTCCGTGTCAATTGCCTTGTTGTAGCCGTCAATATCTCTTTCCTGATATTCTTTAAACAGACTAAAACGTCTTTCCATCTCTTTAATGAGCCAGTCAAACGCACTAATTGCTTTTTCTGGTTCACAAATGATGTTTTCTTTTATCATAAGGTGTGGCAGTTTTTCATAAAGAGAAAACTCTACCTGTTTTGGGTCAACCATGATAAATCTCAATTCTTCAGGACTGTATTTATACAACAAGCTGATGATAATTGAGTTTACACAAACGCTCTTGCCCTGACCTGTTGAGCCTGCAATGAGCAAGTGAGGCATATCCGCAAGGTCTGCAGTGATTTTTTTGCCACCAATATCAATACCAAGACCAAAAGTCAAACCCTTGTTTGTGTTCAAAAACTCAGGAGATTCCAAAACACTTCTGAGCGGAACTTTTGCGACTTTTTTGTTTGGAACTTCAATGCCAAACAAACTCATACCAGGAATTGGCAATTGAGGTCTTACAGGACCAGGCGCGGCAACTGCCAAGGCGATATCATCAAGCACACTGTTTACTTTTGTGATAGAAACACCAGGCGCTTTTTCAAATTCGTACCTTGTAACAGTTGGACCAACGATAATATTTCTCAAAGTTGACTCAATTTTAAATTCTGCCAGGGTTTCCTGAATACGCAAACCGTTGCCTTCAAAGTCTTCTGACATCATTTTTGGATCAAACACAGCATCATCAAGCAAAGAAAAAATTGGTGGCACGTATTTTTTATATTTGTGCACAGGTTTTTCTTCTTTTTTGTCACCTACTACATTTGCAATTCCAACTTGAAAAGCTTTTTCTGTTTTGTTGATAAATGGTTTTTCAACAAATTTTACAGGTTCTTCTTTTGGTTGTTCTTCAACTTGTGGTTCTTCTTCTACTTCTATAGGATCAATAACTGCATCTACAACAGAAATTTCTTCAATTTCTTCATCAGACATCAAATCATCTTCAAAAATAGGTTTGATTTCCACTTCTTTATCATCTGATTTAAAAACATCATGGTTTTCTTCAACAGCAACAGGTTGTGTTTCTATTGTCTGATAAACTGGCGGATTATAAAGTTCTTCCTGTTTTTCTTCTATCACAGGGATATAAACGTTGTCCGCTTTTTGTGCTTCAACAGCCCTGCTTATTTCGTCTTCTACTGATTTTTCTTCAAAAACCTCAGGTTCTGCTGGTTTTTTAACGTCTTCTTCAAAAAGATCGTCATAAACCGGCGGTCTGTTTACTTTTATTACAGATGGAGAAATAATGTTGTTTTCAACAACTTTTTCTTCAACTCTTTCTTCAAAAATTTGTTTTGGTTCAACCTTTTCTTCTTTTGCAACAGGTTGTTCAACAACAGGTTTTGGTTCTTCTCTCTTTAAAGATCTTGGAGGAGGAAACGCACTGTATTGTTGTTGTTCGTATGCATCCTTCTTTTTGAGTCTGTCAGAAACCTCGTCACCATTTACGATTGGTGGCAAAGATTCACCATTTACCGGACCACCCTTGAGTGCATACAAACTTCTTTTTGCATCTTCTTTTTTGATTTGTTTTTCGTTCTTTTCTTCAAACAAAAACTCATCTGTCTTTTTGATGTTGAACGAATCTGCATTAAAGTCGTTTTCACTGTGGAAAAATACCGGTGGTTGATTGAAAGAGTTTCCAAAAGATGACGTTGGAGCAGATTTTACGTCATAATTGTTTGATGGCGAAGAATAATAGCTTTCAAAATCTTTTGTATAAGAGCTGTTTGGTATTGCTCCTCTTTGTGGCTGACTTGGATTTGTATAACTTGTATCCTGCCAATAATCGCCATACAATTGCTCATGAGCAGATTTTTGAGATTGCTCTTCTTTCTTTTTGATTGCACTTGCCTCATCATTCTGCATCTTTTCGCCATACAATTCTTCAAAAGACTTGCTTGTTTTTTGTTGTGGAGCCTTGTCTTTGTTTTCATCAACAGTTGCAACAAACAATTTGCTCTGCGGATATTCGTGCACAACGTTTTCTTTTTGAACAACTTCTTTTTCTTCTTTTTCAATTTTCATGTTAGAAATTTTAAAGAAATATTCAATGCAGATAAAAATTGTGAGTATAAACAATGCAATCACAAAAACATATGCACCAAAAACACTCAACGCATTGCAAAGCGGCCATACAAAAAGGCCTGCAAAAGCACCACCAAAAGTGCTCATTGATGGATAATCATAACAATTTGCAAGATAAGTTGCATAGTCGTCTGCAGATGCACTGCCCTGAGAAGTGATCAGCTGAACAAGCAAAATTGCAGCAAAAAACATTGCGCAAAAGTTTACAATCTGCATTTTAGGCAAAGTGATTTTTCGTTTGAGCAAAACCATAATCCCTGCAACAATACCGGCAGAAACCACAGCATAAGCAACAACACCAAAAATACCCAAAAAGAAGTTTGCAACAGAGTCACTGATAACCCCGAGTATTGCACTGCGTGTTATGAGACAAAACAACAAAAAGGCACAGACAACGATAATTGTCGTACCCACTGTTTTTCTTACGTCTATTTCTCTTTTAAAGCTTTTGTTTTTCATCAAAATCCTACCTTTTCCCTATTTTAAATAGTAGCATATTTTGTGACGTTTTTCAATATAAATATTAAATAATATATATTATATAGCCAATAGTGTGTAATTTTTTACACAGCCATCAGCTTTTGAATTTTTCAAGCAAATCAGTTGCAGGCTCTGTTTTAGAAACAATTGCCAAAGACACGTTTTTTCTGTCAAGAATAAGTTTTGCCATCTGATCAACCTGTTCTTTTGTCACTGCCTCTACTTCTGCAATTTTTTCTTCTACACTGTATTTTGCATCAGCAAGCAAGCAGTTTTTCGCAAGTGTAACCATGACGTTTGCACTGTTTTCCTGTGACAAAAGCAAGCCTCCCTTGAGTTGCTCTCTGCCACGTAAAAATTCATCTTCTGTCACGCCTTCTGCAACAATTTTGTCAATTTCAATTTTTACCAAATCAAGCACTTTTTCTATATTTTTAGGGTTTGTTCCGGCATAAATCTCAAAATAACCGTTGTTTACGTAATAAGATGGATAAGCGTAAACAGTATATGCCATACCGTGTTCTTCTCTTATCTTCTGAAACAATCTGCTTGACATTCCACTGCCAAAAATACTGCCAAAAATTGCAAACGCAGACTTTCTTTCGTCATCCATTGGCAAACCGTTAAAGGCAATGCAAATATGTGCTTGTTCGACGTCTTTTGTTTTTGAAAGATAATTTGAATGAGTTGCAAGCACAGGCACTTTTTTTGCCTTCTCGCCTACTTTTACCTCATTTAAAAAGTATTTTTCCACGTATGCACATGCATCTTCAAACTTTATATTACCAGCAAAAGCAATCGTCATATTGCCAGAAGTATAAAACTTGTCCATAAATTTGAATAAATCTTCTCTGGTTGCACTTGAAATAAGTTCTTTTGTGCCGATAATTGTCTGACCAAAACTTACGTTGCCATAAAACGCTTCTGCAATAAGATCGTGACAAACTTCATCCGGTTGATCGTCCCCCATAGAAATCTCTTCAAGAATAACCTTTCTTTCTCTGTCAAGTTCTTCTTTGTCAAAGAGAGAATTGAGCAACATATCGCTGATGATTTCAACAGCCTGTTCGGCATAGCTTGCGCCAACTTTTGCATAATAACAAGTCATATCTTTTGAGGTAAACGCATTAATTTGTCCACCAATTCTGTCAATAGAGTCCGAAATTTCAAAAGCAGTGCGTTTTGGTGTGCCTTTAAACATCATATGTTCGATAAAATGAGAAAAACCATTGTTGCTTTCGTCTTCAAGACTGCTGCCAACACCAACGCAAAAACCAACGCTGAGCGAATACAGACTTGGCATTTCTTTGACCACTACTCTCAATCCGTTTTCATATTGTTTAATATATTCCATTTCACTCACTCCTGATCAAGATTGCAACTCACAGTCACAACCTCAAAATTTTGTCTTTTTATTTCTGCAAGGATGTCGTCCAGTGCTTCAAGTGTTTCCTTTGTTGGGTGCATCAATACCAGATCACCGTTTGAAAGGTTTTTTGTAGCACGTTTAAAAATAACGTTTTTGTCATGGTCACGCCAGTCGATAGTGTCTTTCGACCACATAATCGTTTTGTAACCCAACTCTTTTGCAGCACTCAACGTATGCGAACAAAAAGCACCGCTTGGTGGCGCAAACAAATTCATTTTTTGCCCCGTTATTTTAAAGACAAGATCGTGACACAGCAAAATTTCCTGCTTGTTTTTTTCAAAATCAAGTTTGTCTTGACTTCTGTGCAAAAAACCATGATTGCCAATTTCATTTTGACTGTCAGCAATTTTTTGCAAAGTCTGTTCGTTTTTGTTCACCCACGAACCACCCACAAAAAAGGTGGCCTTTGCGTCATATTTGTCCAAAAGACTCAAAATGCCATCAATATATTCCGTCCCCTGATAGACGTTGAACATAAGACTGACGTTATTTTTGCTTTGATTTCCTTTGTATATCGGTTTTTCATTTTCTGCACTTGCAAAAGTAAAAACTTCTCCTGCAAGACTGAACGAAAATATAGAAAAAACCACTATACATATTATAACATTTACAAAGATATTTACAAAGATTTTTTCACCTGTTTTTTGCATAAACACCTCAAAAATATTTATGCCAAAAACAAGTGCGATATACATAAAAAAAATCCCGGCTTTTCAGCCGGGATTTTTATCTTTTTAAAGTTTTTTTACAAGTTTAAGGTCGATTCTGCCTTTATCATCAATTTTGATAACTTTAACTTTTACTACGTCGCCAATATTTACAACGTCAGTAACTTTTTCTACTCTTTCTTTAGAAAGTTTAGAAATGTGAATCATACCGTCTTTGCCTGGAGCAAGTTCAACAAATGCACCAAAGTCCATGATTCTTACAACTTTGCCAGTGTATTCGTCACCGATTTCTGGATCTTTTGCAATGCTCAATACCAAAGATTTAGCTTTTTCTGCCATTTCTGAGTCAGAAGTAGCAATAAATACTCTGCCTTCATCTGTGATATCAATTTTAACGCCTGTTTGTTCGATGATTTTATTGATAACTTTGCCACCACTGCCGATAACTTCTTTGATTTTTTCTGGATTGATATCAAATGAGATGATTTTTGGAGCATATTTTGACAATTCTGCTCTTGGAGCAGCCAAAACTTCACTCATCTTGCCAAGGATATAAATTCTGCCTTTTCTTGCTTGTTCCAAAGCAGTTTCAAGAATGTTTCTGTCAATACCCTTGATTTTGATATCCATCTGGATAGCTGTGATACCTTTTGTTGTACCAGCAACTTTAAAGTCCATATCGCCAAGGAAGTCTTCGAGACCCTGGATATCTGACAAAATTGCAACTTTGCCTTGTTCTTCGTCTTTCATAAGACCCATTGCAATACCCGCAACAGGAGCTTTGATAGGAACACCAGCATCCATAAGAGCCAATGTAGAACCACAGATACTTGCTTGTGAAGTAGAACCGTTACTGCTTACAACTTCTGATACAGTACGGATTGCATATGGGAATTCTTCTTCACTTGGAATAACAGGTTCCAACGCTCTTTCTGCCAAAGCACCGTGACCGATTTCACGTCTGCCTGGTGAACGAAGTGGTTTTGCTTCGCCTGTTGAATAACCAGGGAAGTTATAGTGGTGCATATATCTCTTGAATGTATCTTCATCAAGACCTTCAAGTTTTTGAACTTCAGAAATTGTACCAAGTGTTGCAGTTGTGATAACTTGTGTCATACCACGTGTGAACACGCCTGTACCGTGTACTCTTGGCATAATGCCGGCTTCACACCAGATTTCTCTGATTTCGTCTGTTTTTCTGCCGTCTGGACGGATGCCATGGTTGATGATTTTTGCTCTTACCTTTTCTTTTGTGAGTGCATACAAAGCATCGCCGATATAAGGAAGATAATCAGGGTTTGTTTCTGCATAATATGCAGTAACTTTTTCGTTAACTTCATCTTCGTTGCGTTGTCTTTCTGCTCTGTCAAAAGTTTCAAGTGCTTTGTCGAGCATTTCGCTTGCATAAGCTTTGATTTCTGCTTTGATATCTTCTGGAACAAGGTTCAAAACAGTTACGATTTTTTCTTTGCCAACTTCTGCAGCAACTTTTTCTATAAAATCGCACAATTTTTTGATTTCTTCGTGACCAAACAAGATTGCGCCGAGCATTTCTTCTTCAGAAATTTCTTTAGAACCAGCTTCTACCATCATGATAGCGTCTTTTGTGCCGGCAAGGTTCAAAGCCAAAGTGCTTTGTTCTCTTTGTTTGCAATCTGGGTT
>JAFTHO010000178.1 GCA_017457385.1 Clostridia bacterium
ACCTCAAGGACAGTTATGCCACGATACACAACGGACAACTTTTGCTCAAAAACGCATATATCAAACCTTATGACAAGGGCAGTTATTCAAACGTAGAGCCACGCCGTGACAGACGTCTGCTCATGCACAAGCACGAAATCATGCGTTTGCTTGGCAAGGTCAAAGAAAAGGGCTATTCTATAGTTCCGCTCAAAATATATCTTAAAGATGCTTTGGTCAAGGTGGAAATCGCTTTGGCAAAAGGCAAACAACTTTTTGACAAACGTGACTCTATTGCAAAACGTGACCTCGACCGTCAGCAACAACGTGACGTTCACGAGGCAATGAAAGGCAGATATTGATTTGCTTTTAACATTGCAAAAAAGGGAGTTACTCAACAAAAATAAAATTACTGCAATCTTGCAAAACAAAATTACGGCTCCCTTGTGCAAAGGGAGCTGTCGCAAAGCGACTGAGGGATTGTTAAAAACAAAATACTCAAAGACCTTTTCAAAAACACAATTTTGTGTTATAGTAAAAAACCAAAACTTAATATATTGTTTATCAACAATGATCATGGGCGTGTTTTTAGATTCGCTGGGTGAGGTCGGTTGTATGGTAAGCGTGCCACAGGCTCGTCTGTGTAAAAACGGAAACTTAAATTTAAACGCTAACAAAACTAGCACAAGCAATTTTGCTTACGCTGCTTAATTAACGCAGCTCGTCGTCCCTGCATACCGCATGGCAGGCTCACGGCGTCATAATATGCGGTAAAATGTCGGCAGGTTTTGCGTTGCCTGTCGTCGTAACCAAAACGCATTGCTCTTTTGTTATTGTGTCATTTCAAGCACAAAAGGGGACAACAAAAAAATGACTGCGCACGGAGAAGGCTGTATGGTTGCTCGTCCATACGTGGGTGCAAGTCCCATCACGTCCACCAATAAAAAACTCAGGATTGTTTTAATCCTGAGTTTTTTTTAATTAAAACCACCTGTGTTTTTTATAAAAACTTTATATCAAGCCAGTAGTAGGGGCGAGCATTGCTCGCCTGCTTTATTCTCGTTGTTATTATTGCGGGCGACCACTGGTCGCCCCTACAAAACATTATATAGTTTGAGCGTTTTATATTTAAATGCCATTATACTGTTGTAATACCGTAGGGGAGGATATCATCCTCCCGTTTTTTTTGTTGCAAACTTTTCTTTATAAAAAATTAAAAAAATAACTGATAATTGTTATCATTTATGTTGACAATTGATTTTTTTTGTGTATAATATAGGTATAAACAAAAGCAAGGGGGCAAACAAATGGCGTTTGACCACACAAACAACAAAATTGCTTTTGTATCTATGGAGGAATTATTATGCTTAACGAAAAAGTAGTAGCACTTTTGAACGATCAAATCAATAAAGAACTTTATTCTGCATATCTCTATCTTGATATGGCAAACTACGTTGGTGACCTTGGCCTTGACGGTTTTGCTCACTGGTACGAATTGCAGGCTGGCGAAGAAAGAGACCATGCACTCAAAATCCGCAAATATCTCATCGAAAACGACGAAAAAGTTGTTCTCGAAGCTATCGCAAAACCAGACAAAATTTTTGACGGCGCTTTGTCAGTGCTCGAGGCTGGTTACGAACACGAACAATACGTAACGTCTCTCATCCACGACATCTACGACGTTGCAATCGACACAAAAGACTGGCGCACAGCACAATTCCTTGACTGGTTTGTAAAAGAACAGTTGGAAGAAGAAGAGTCTGCACGTGACCTCATCACAAAATACAAATTGTTTGCAAATGACGGCGCAGGTCTTTATGAACTCAACAAAGAACTTGGCAAACGCTAAGCACTAAAACAAAAAAACCAAAAGCACACCAGACGGTGTGCTTTTTTGTTGCTCAAAATGGTTGCATATTGACAAGTGTGAGTGGGTGGGTATAATATGTTTGTATAAGGAGGTTGCAATGGACAACTTTTCTCAACAAAATCAACAATCTTTTGCAAACTGCAAATTCAATACAAATCGCGACGTAATGATAACAATGCTCACCTGGGGCAGTGCAGAGGGCAAGCGAAATCTTGGCATCTTGTTTGTTGCCTCATTTTTGGCATTGGTGCTGATTGTTGCTCTTGGCTCGGAGTCTGTTGTTTTGATTGGTATATTTTTGTTTTTGTCTATGCTTTTGGGCATGAGTTTTTTGAATCAAAACAAAATTATACAAAAAAACGTAGACAAATTTATCAAAACAAAGGGGCTGTCCTTCACGACAATTGATTTTTATGACAGTTATATGATTGTTGGCAACCAAAGAGAGGTTGAAAACAACGCAATACTTGTTGCTTATGACAAAATTAAATCAAGTGTGCAACAGGATGGTTATATCTATTTTACTTTCAGGCGAGATGGCAGCAAAAAAACATGGGCAAGTTGTGTGTGCATAGACGCATTGCAGGGTGACGTGCAAAGAGTTTTGCAGATTTTTGCAAACGTAAAAAACTTCAGTCAAAAAACAACTGTTCAGCGTCAACCTGCCCTTTTGTCAGACAAAACGAGAGTTTTTCTCATTGCATTGTTTGTTTTGACAATCTTGTCACTGTGGATTGCGCCAATGATTGCAAATATGCTTGTTCAGTCAAGTCCGTTGCCACAGTTTACCGGCACTCTTCCCGAAAAAATGTGGGTATGCTGGGCGCTGTTGCCAATACCTGTGTTGTCAATTTGTCTTGGTGTATATTTTGGCAAAAAAGGATACAAAGCAAAAAAGAACGTTGTAGCCGGTTTTATCATTGCTGTTTTGCTGGTGCTTTTCGGTTGTTTTTCTGTCTTTATCAAGGTAGAGCACGATATGGCGTTTTTAAACGAAATAGAGGTTGTCACTTCAATGACTTTGCCTGACCAGGGAGATATTTCTGTCATTGAGGCAAACGAAAGCAATCCTGAAACGCAGGCACTTGCAAGGTTTTATGACGAACAAAAAACTCAGTTTGAAAATATGATTTCAACAGACGACAGGTGGCAAAACAACGTAAATGGTTTTTATTCTGCCATAGATTTGTATCATCATGCTGTCACGCAAGACTACGACAAGTTTTGTTTTTATGACGTGACAAACAAAACTTTCAACAACAGCAATCTGCCAACAAGCAGTTTTGTTTTTATGGCATATGATATTGAGGACGGTTTGCTTTATATCATTTATGTATAAAAAACGCACCCAATCGGGTGCGTTTTATTTTTCAATATCTTCAGTCAATTCTTCAAAAGTGGTGTCAAGCACGGACAATATCTTTATTATATTTGTCAACGTTGGCTCAACCTTGTCGGTTTCCCACTCGCTCACTCGTTGCTGAGTTGTTTTCATCTGTTCGGCAAAGGCTTTTTGACTCAAACCGCTTTGAGTTCTTATTGCCTTTAGATTTTGTCCAAAAGTTTTCATAACAACTTTATACACTAAAATTCGTGTGGCAGTATTGACATACACTATAATTAGTGTTAGATTATGAACATAAAATTTTGTTTGTACACAAAGGGGAAAATCAATGACAAGACAAAACGAACTTGAACGAATTTATCAAAAGATAGCAGAAACAGAAAATATCATTGCGAAAGAGTGCAGTCAATGTGCAGATCATCTGACTGTGCTTAAAAAATTGTACAGCAGAGCCAACGATATTGAAAAGGCACAAATTTATCAGACTGCAATAAAAAGCATGCAAAAAACAAGTGACTAAAGTTGCTTGTTTTTGTCTTTTTGTGCTAAAATATTTTTGCAAAACTCAATAAAAACACCTTGATTTTATTGCCGATTTATTTTTGAAAAATCGTTTGACAATCTTGTTTAGGTGTGATAATATATTTTAGCACTCGTATCGGGTGTTAATTTTTTATGTAATTTAGGAGAGAAATCATGGCAGCAAAAGGTGCTAGAGTCAAAATTACTCTTGCTTGCACAGAATGCAAACAACGTAACTATGACAATATGAAAAATAAAAAGAATACGTCTGACCGTATCGAACTCAAAAAATACTGCAGATTCTGCAAAAAACACACAGTTCACAAAGAATCAAAATAAGGTAGAGGTAACCTATGGCAACTCAAACTAAAAAGAAAAGACCAAACTTTATCAAAAGGTTTTTCTCTTGGATTGGTCGCAGCTGGGCAGAACTTAAAAAAGTAACTTGGCCAACACCAAAACAAGTTGTAAAAAATCTTGGTATCGTATTGGTTGTTGTTTTGGCCTTTTTGATCGCTGTTGGTGCAGCTGACTTGTTGTTCAGCTGGCTTTTGGGTCTTTTGACTTCAGTTGGAGCATAACGAGATAAATGGAAGAGGCAAAATGGTACGTCCTTCATACCTATTCTGGCTATGAAGATTTGGTAAAAAAGAGCATCGAGCAAATGGTTGAAAACAACAATTTGCAGGATGAAATTTTTGAAATCAAAATTTTGGTTGATGAAACTGTAGAAGAACGCAATGGCAAGAAAAAGCTCGTTGCGACTAAAATTATGCCTTGCTACGTTTACATCAAACTCAGATATTCTTCTCAAATCTGGTATCTCATCACTAATACAAGGGGTGTAACTGGTTTTGTTGGTCCACAGGGCAAAGCATTGCCTTTGACAGAAGAAGAAGTAAAACGCCTCCGTCTGGAAACTGTTGTCACAGATTTTTCTCACAACGTAGGCGACTACGTAAAAGTTGTTTCTGGTCCGTTTGAAGGTCAGATCGGCTCAATAAAAAGCATCGACACTGCAAAACAAAAGGTATGCGTCGTATTGTCAATGTTTGGTCGCGAAACAGACATTGATATGGACTTTATACAAATAGAGTCTGCAAACTGATTTCGTTTATTATGTGGGAGAAAAGTAAAATATAATTCCCAATACTTTTCGTTTTAACCACGAAGGAGATATACACTATGGCTAAAAAAGTTACTGCTGTTGTAAAATTGCAATTGCCTGCCGGCAAGGCGACTCCAGGTCCTCCAGTAGGTTCATCTTTGGGTCCTCACGGTATCAATATCCCAGGTTTTACAAAAGAGTTTAACGCAAAAACACAAGGCCAGGACGGTCTTATCATCCCTGTCGTAATCACAATCTATCAAGACAGGTCATTCACATTTGTACTCAAAACACCTCCAGCACCAGTGCTTATCAAAAAAGCATGCAACATCAACTCTGGTTCTGCAAGACCACAAGCTGACAAAGTTGCAAAAATCACTAAAGCACAGGTTGAGGAAATCGCAAAAACAAAAATGCCAGATTTGAATGCAGCTTCACTCGAGGCAGCATGCAGCATGATTGCAGGTACAGCACGCAGCATGGGTGTTGTAGTTGTAGATTAAGTGGGAGAGTTTGGTCGCAAACTTGTTTGTACCACAGGAGGTTTTTAATGAATAAAGGTAAAAGATATATTGACGCTGCTAAGCAGGTTAACAACACTGCTTATGAAGTAAATGAAGCTATCAGCCTTGCTTGCGAACTCGCAAAAGCAAAGTTTGATGAAACAATGGAATTGCACGTAAAATTGGGTGTTGACCCAAAACAAGCTGACCAACAAGTTCGTGGCGTATTGGTATTGCCAAACGGCACTGGTCGCGAAATGAAAGTTTTGGTTCTCGCTAAAGGTGCAAAAGCAGACGAAGCTACTGCAGCAGGTGCAGACTTCGTTGGCGCAGAAGACATGATCGCAAAAATTCAAAACGAAGGTTGGTTTGGTTTTGACGTATGTATCACTACACCTGACATGATGGGTATGGTTGGTCGTATCGCTCGTATCCTTGGTCCAAAAGGCCTTATGCCAAACCCAAAAAGCGGTACTGTAACTATGGACGTTGCTAAAGCTATCAGAGATGCTAAAGCAGGTAAAGTAGAATACCGTCTTGACAAAACTGCCGTTGTACACGTTATCTTCGGTAAAAAATCTTTCGGTGTTGAAAAATTGGAAGAAAACTTCAACGCAATCATGGAAGCTCTCGTAAAAGCAAAACCAGCCGCTGCAAAAGGTACTTACCTCAAGAGCGTTGCCATTGCATCAACAATGGGCCCTGGTATCAAAGTAAACTACAGAGCAAACTAATTTTTTGTGCGTTTTAAAAAAATGCACACCTTAAAAGTAAATTAGCCTTTGTCCAAAGACAGCAGGTCCAAAAGGATAAATCCTGCCGAGGTACGAAGAAACAGTGATATAAAAGAAATCTTGTTTCCCTTGTACTGTCGGTACAAGGGCTTCTTTATATAAGGCAAAAAGCCTTCAAAATTTTATAAAGGAGGAAAAGTAATTTGAACGCAAACAAAATTGCAAAAAGAGAGATTGTTGATCAGATCAAAGACAAAATCCAACGTGCATCTTCTTTTGTAATCATCGACTACAAAGGTCTCACAGTTGCAGAAGATACACAATTGCGTAACGAATTCCGCAAGGCAGAAGTTGAATACAGAGTATTGAAAAACACTTTGGTTAAAATCGCTTTGAACGAACTCGGCTACAACGATTTTGACGCAGATCTCAACGGCCCAACAGCTGTTGCATTCTCTTATGGTGATGCTATTGCTCCATCAAAAGTTGCAGTACAAAGCATCAAAAAGCTCAACAAAATGTCAGTAAAATGTGGCATGCTCGACGGCAAATACGTAGACGAAGCCACTGTTCAAGCATTGTCAAAGGTTCCAAACAAAGAAACTTTGCTTGCTATGCTCTTGAGCGTACTCCAAGCACCAATCAGAGGTCTTGCAGTTGCTCTCAACGAAATTGCCAAAAAGGCAGAATAATCATTAAATTAAGGAGAAAATTAAAATGGATATCAAACAATTTATCGAAGATATTAAAGGTATGTCAGTGCTTGAACTCAATGATTTGGTTAAAGCAATCGAAGAAGAATTTGGCGTAAGCGCAGCTGCTGCAGTTGTTGCTGGTCCTGCTGCTGGTGCAGAAGCTGCTCCTGCTGC
>JAFTHO010000179.1 GCA_017457385.1 Clostridia bacterium
GACAGACTTGACAAAAAAATCCTGGGTTATACCGAGGTTTGCACACAAGAATTTCGTTCTGCCGTTTCAAACTGGTTTGCCAGACGTTTTGACTGGCACTTTGACGGCGAACTTATATACACGGTAGAGGGCGTTATGGATGGCGTGCGCCTTGCTATCGAAAAACTCACTCAGCCTGGCGAAGGCGTTGTTATCATGCAACCGGTATATCCGCCTTTTATGGGTGCGGTATCAAGACTTGGCCGTACAATTGTGGTAAACAAACTTGTGCGTTGCGAAGAAAACTTTTATGCCATCGATTTTGAAGAACTCGAAAGTCAGCTTGCAGACAAAAACAACACTATGATGTTGCTTTGCAGTCCTCACAACCCTGTTGGTCGTGTGTGGACAGAACAGGAACTTTGCAAAATTGCAGACCTTTGTCACAAATATGGCGTATATCTTGTGTCTGATGAAATCCACTGTGACCTTGTGCGTGTTGGCGTGGAGCATTTGCCTGTTGCAAAACTCAGACCAGACTATGACATCATCACTTGCGTTTCACCTTCAAAAACATTCAACATTGCAGGTTTGCAGATTGCCAATATGGTGTTTGCAAACAAGGCGCTCAAATCAAAGGTATCCGGCATAGTAAACATCCAGTGCGCAAACCCGTTGTCTATTGCGGCACTTTTGGGTGCATACAACGGCAGTGAAGACTGGCTTGACGAAGTAAAGGTATACCTTGACGGAAACTGCGAGTTTTTGAAAAACTGGCTCGAACAAAATCTGCCACAAATGAAATATCGTGTGCCGGACGGAACGTATCTTGCGTGGATTGACGTGTCTGCTTATCAGCCCGATTCAGAACAGTTTGCAAAAGACTGTGGTTTTGGTGGCATTATTGTCGAACAGGGCGACGTGTTTGGTGACGGTGGCAAAGGCTTTATCCGTTTTAACGTTGCTACACCACGCAGTGTTATTGCAGAGGGCCTCGAAAGAATGAAAAAGGTTGTAGAAAAATACTGATATGACTTTTCAAAATGTAGCGATAAACACTTTGCTTATGCTGGCACTTGCCGTGCCGGGGTTTATACTGGCAAAGTTAAAAATGCTTGACAGCAAGGCAATAAAACCACTCAGCAACCTGTTGCTGTATATCTGTGTGCCTTTTATGATACTCAAAAGTTTTTTGACGATAGAATATCAGCCAGAACTTTTGACAAACATTTTGCTTGCACTTGCTTTTTCTTTGGCAAGCACTTTGCTCATAATGGTGGTGGCACTCGTTGTGTTTAAAAACAAGCAGGTTGTGGGGCAAAAAATCTATCAGATTGCATGTATGCTTTCAAACTGCGGATTTTTTGGTCTGCCCTTTCTGGCGGCATTGTTTCCTGGCAATGATTATGTCATTTTGTATGCGTCTATGTATATCATCGTGTTCAACCTTGTGTCGTGGACGCTTGGCATTTTTATACTCACGGGTGACAAAAAATATATCAGCGTAAAAAAGGCGCTTGCAAACCCTGCAATAATTTTCAGTGCAATTGGTTTTGCGTTGTTTTTGTGCAAAGTCACTGTGCCAACACCTGCAGTAACTTTTACAAACTTCTGGTCAACGATGACTTCTCCCGTTGCAATGACGGTCACGGGCATAAGGTTGGCAGATATGCCGTCAAAAGTGCTTGTGTCAGACTGGCGTGCATACCTTGTGTGCGCACTCAGGCTTTTGGTTGCACCTGCGCTCACGTGGTGTATGCTCACTTTGTGTGGTGTGACAGATGCAAAC
>JAFTHO010000180.1 GCA_017457385.1 Clostridia bacterium
AAGCACAGTCTGTTTCGCAAATGTTTTTGTGTGTTTTAACGTCAACAGTTGTGCGAGAACCTGTGTTTACAACGTCCCAGATGTTCATGCTCTGGATTTTGTCGCAAACCTGAACACATCTCATACATTTGATGCATTTGCTTGCATCACGAATGAGTGGATAGTTGTTGTTCCATGGGTTGTCAGGAATGTTCTTTTCAAAACGACGTTCTGTAAGACCAAGGTTTGTTGCAAGGGCTTGCAGATTGCAGTTGTTGCTTCTTACGCAAGTTGCACAACGTGCATTGTGTTGAGAAAGGATGAGTTCTACGTTGATTTTGCGTGTGTTGCGCACTTTTTGGCTGTTTGTAATGATTTCCATGCCTTCCTGAACTTCGTTGTTGCAGGCAGTAAGGAGTTTTTCTTTGCCTTTGAGTTCTACAACGCAAACACGGCATGCGCCAATTTCGTTTATTTCTTTAAGGAAGCACAAGGTAGGGATAGAAATACCAACTGATTTTGCCGCATCAAGTATTGACGTACCTTTTGGTACAGATACGGGAATGTTATTTATCTTGAGGTTTACCATTTTTCTTTTCTGCCTCCTTTAAAGATTCCATAACCAAAGTGGTCGCAACGCATACAACGTTGACCTTCCTGCATTGCTTCTTCTTCGGTCATGCAGATTTCCATAATATCAAAGTCGTGTTTTCTTTCTTCTGCAGGGCGTTCTACCATAGTTACACGACCGCAAGGTTTTCTGTCGTGCAGTCTTACTGGTGGAACTTCTACACCAACGTCAAGTTCGTGGTGGAAGCCAAGATATTCGTCTACGTTTGCGGCAACAACTTTGCCACCTGCAATTGCACGAATAACTGTTGCAGGGCCAGATACACAGTCACCACCGGCAAAAATACCAGGAGTGTCTCTCAAACCACCCCAGTTGAGTGCGTCGATTGTGCCACGCTTCATTGGGATGCCATATTTTTCAAGGTCAGATTCGATAGCCTGACCGATTGCTACGATGATAGTATCGCATGGGATGCGTTCTTCTGGTTTTTGGCTGTCACGTGGAGCAGGTCTGCCACCTTTGTGAGGGCCGATGATTTGTGGTTTTACCCACAATGCGGCAAGTTTGCCGTCTGCATCTTTTTCTATGCGTACAGGTGATTGCAATTCCAAAAGTTCGCAACCTTCGTCAATCGCACCGATAACTTCTTCTTGCATTGCAGTCATATCCTGCATGCGTCTGCGATATACGATTTTTACGTTTTTAGCACCAAGACGGATTGATGATCTTGCAACGTCCATTGCAACGTTGCCACCGCCGATAACGACTACGTTCTGACCTTCAAAATCAGGCATATCGTCGTCACCAATGCGACGGAGCATTTCTACGGCAGAAATTACACCAACGGCATCTTCCCCTTCGATACCGAGTTTTTTGTCTGCCTGTGCACCGATTGCAAGGCAAATAGCGTCAAATTCTTTTTTGAGATCCGTGATGCTTGGATTTTCGCCAACAGGTGTTTCGAGTTTTACTTTGATGCCTGCTGACAGGATAGTTTCAATTTCTTTGTCAAGAATGTGTCTTGGCAAACGATATCCAGGTATGCCGTATCTCAGCATGCCACCGAGTTTTTTCTTTGCTTCAAACAAAGTTACGTCGTGACCCATGAGAGTGAGGTAGTATGC
>JAFTHO010000181.1 GCA_017457385.1 Clostridia bacterium
GCTCTCACGGCATCAAACCTTTTGGCAGGGGTTATAAAACTGGTATATTTTGTCACACCGGTGGCGGCAGTTTTTGGCGAAACAATCATTGGTTTTGTCACTTCGTCAATAGCCTTTTTCTGTTTGTTTCTGGTGACAAAAAAACTGTATCTCAATGACAAAAACGCACCTTTTGTTTTCAAATGGTTTGCGATTTTCTTTTTGGCTTTCAGTGCCATTACTACATTTTTTTTGTGAGGTGAAATATGAAAAAATCTCTTTTGTGTTTCATCCTTGCATTTGCTTTTGCATTTGGCTGTCTGTTTGTTCCACAAAGCGTGAGTGCAACCCAGACAGATGATTTCAGTCAATATTCAACCTACAACTGGCTTGAAAAATTTGTAACAGCAAACCCATCGCGAACAACAGGCACAGCCGGCGAACAACAAACTGCAAACTGGCTTGCCGACGAAATTTCAGCTATGGGTTTTGACCTTTCAAAACAAACTTTTGCAGTGCCGGTCAGCGGTGTTGCGGGAGCAAGTGGCAATGCAGATACCTGCAACGTGATTGCAAAAAAAGTATACGATCAGCAGGCAAAAACAGTTGTTATCGGTGCGCATTATGACAATGCAACAAACCTTTACAACGGTGCGGTTGTGTCTGGTGGCGAGGGTGCTATGGACAACGGCAGTGGCGTTGCGGTTGTGCTTGCCGTTATGCAAAAAATATATCAGCAAAACCCCGTTTTGCCATTTAACCTCGAGTTTGTGTTTTTTGGCGCAGAAGAGTTGGGCATGCTTGGATCTAACCACTACGTATCAAAACTTTCTCAGCAACAAAAAGACAATATTCTGCTTATGATCAATGCAGACGTCGTTGCAAGTGGCGACAAACTTTACGTATGGGGCGAGGACAAAAACAACCCTCAGTCAGACTATTTTGCAGATATAAGTGGTGGCAAAATTGTCAAAACACCTGCCAACACAAAGGTAATGGGTATTAACAGCGGTTATCGTCCCTATTATTCTGTATGTCAGATGAGCGACCATATGGAGTTTTTGAGTGCAGGCATACCTGTTGCGGCATTTTTCTCTGGCAATTTTGATGCAGACAGTTTTTCTTTTGTCGAAAATGCCGGCAAAAATGACGTGAGTCACACACCAAACGACACGATAAATTATCTCAAACAAAATTTTGGCACAGGTTTTGCAGTCAACATGCAGACTGTTGCCGACGTTATATACGACGGTGTTATACAAAATGCAGACGAATTTGCAACTGCGGTTGCAGATGCACGCAACTATATCGTGGACGACTTTTGGCTCAGCCTTGGCAATGCATCACTCATTGCACTTGTCTTTATGGCGTGTGCAGGCATTTTTGCATACAACTATTACAAAAAGTTGCAAAAACGTGCAATTCTTGGCACGGCAGAGGTCAAAACAAACTCTGTGTTCGAAAAACCGGACGAAGACGATATATTCACATTCAGGAGTTAGTTTATGCTTGGTTGGTTTGTAACAAGCGGATATTTTCAAAACGAATCTGTCCTGTACGTAAAAGACTGTTTTAAAAAGGCTTTTGCAAAACACGGGGTAGAGTTTTGTCACGTCAGATCAAACGAAAAAATCTGTTTTATTGGTCAGGACGGCAACGTTGTGTTGCAAGGTCAAAAACCCGATTTTGTTGTTTTTTGGGACAAAGACGTTTTGTTTGCCACTATGCTCGAAAAAATTGGCATAAAAGTTTTCAACAACAGCCGTGCAATCGAGATTTGTGACGACAAGGCAAAAACTGCGGTTTTTCTTGCAGGCAATGGCATAGCAATGCCAAAAACGGTGGTTGCGCCACTTGTGTTTGCCAACAGGGACGAAACTGACGATACCTTTATAAACAACCTTTTGCAGACGTTGGATTTTCCTGTGGTGGTCAAAGAGTCAAGTGGTTCTTTTGGCTGGCAGGTATACCTTGCAAAGGACGAAAACGAACTCAAAACTCTGCGAAAAAAACTGTTGCATACCTCTCACGTATATCAGCAGTTTGTGTCTTCAAGCAAAGGCAAAGACGTGCGTGTCATCGTTGTGGGTGGCAAGGCAATTGCATCTATGACAAGACAAAACGACAACGATTTTCGTGCCAACGTAGAGCTTGGCGGAGTGGCAAAATATGAGCCCGTTGACGACGAGTTTTTGTCTGTTGCACAAAAGTGTGCGCAGGTGCTTGGGCTTGACTATGCAGGTGTCGATTTGCTTGTTGGTCCAAATGGCGAGCCACTTGTGTGCGAGGTAAATTCAAATGCATACTTCAAGGGTATGCAAAGTTGTTTTGACGTTGACGTTGCAGACGTATATCTGCAATATATTTTAAAAAAACTTTAAGGTGACGTTATGCATACAGACGA
>JAFTHO010000182.1 GCA_017457385.1 Clostridia bacterium
AAGCGATTCGAGATTGTTTTGCATAGGGATCATAACGGTGCTTTTTGCAGCCTTTGACAAGTTTGCCGAAACACCTTGTCCCTCATTTCCTAAAATAATGATATGATCGTCCGGACAATCAAAATCAAACACGTTTTGACCGTTCATATCTGCGCAAACGATATATCTGTCACCATATTTTGCCAAAAAATCTTCTTCTGACACTTCAAAAAAGTTCAGCATAAACTGTCCGCTCATACCGCCCCTTATTGATTTTGGCGAAAACACGTCTGCACAATCAATCAAAAACACGTTTGTATAACCAGTTGCACATGCAGTACGCAAAACAGAGCCAATATTGCCCGGGTCCTGAATGCGATCAAGCAACAACGCTTTTTTTCCGTCGTATACTTTTTCCTGTGGCAAAAAGGCAACGGCAACAACGCCCTGATTTGTTTTTGTGTCACTGATGTGAGCCATAACTTTTTCTGCAACAACCACAACTTCGCCAAAACCAGCAAATTTGTCGGCATATTGCTCTGTCACAAAAATCTTGTCAAAACGAATGCCATATTTTTTTGCATCATAAACAAGTTTTTGACCTTCTATCAAAAATTTGCCTTGTTCACGTCTGCCTTTTTTATCTTTTAGTTTTACTGCGGCAACAACCGAAGCGTTTTCTTTTGATGTAACAACCATATAAAAATTGAGAGCCCTCTTTTAAGAAGGCTCATTAAAAACTTATTTTATAGCAGCTTTAGCAGCTTCTGCAAGGTCAGCAAAAGCTTTTGCATCTGATACTGCGATTTCTGCAAGCATTTTTCTGTTGAGAGAGATGTTTGCAACTTTCAAACCGTGCATAAATGTGCTGTAAGACATACCGTTTGCTCTAGCTGCTGCATTGATACGAGCGATCCAGAGTGAACGGAAATCACGTTTGCGAAGTTTTCTGCCGATGTAAGCGTAATTTTGTGATTTCATTACTGCTTCACGAGCAATACGATAGTTAGATTTTTTAAGACCAAAATAGCCTTTAGCAAGTTTGATTATTTTTCTGCGTTTTTTAACAGCGTTAACGCCTCTTTTAATTCTCATACTAATTTACACTCCTTTGATTAATAAGGAAGCAATTGCTTCATTGTTTTAGCTTGTGTTTTGTCAACGTAAGCTGGACCGCGCAAACCGCGAGTTCTCTTAGTAGTTTTCTTAGTGAGAATGTGGTTTTTGCCTGATTGTGCTCTTTTTACTTTACCTGATTTTTTAACACTAAAGCGTTTTTTAGCGCCGCTGTGTGATCTGAATTTTGGCATAATTGTTATCTCCTCCAATAGTTATTTGTTGTTAGCCGGAGCAAGTATCATGATGATATTTCTTCCTTCGGTAGCTGGCTTTTTCTCCATAACGGCAACGTCTTTAAGTCCTTCAAAAAATTTGTTCATGACTTCTACGCCTTGGTTAGCAAAAGCCGTCTGTCTTCCTCGCATTTTGAGAGAGACTTTTACCTTATTTCCGTCCTTCAAAAATTTAGTTGCATTTTTTGCTTTGATGTTGATATCGTTTACGTCGATAGTCATAGACAATCTGACTTCTTTCAATTCAACAACTTTCTGGTTTTTTTTCGCTTCTTTTTCGCGTTTCATCTGGTCATAGCGATGTTTGCCATAATCCATGATTTTGCATACAGGTGGTTGAGCCTGTGGAGCGATTTTAACAAGGTCCAATTCTTGTTCATCTGCAATTTGTTGTGCCTTTGCTACAGGAACAATACCAAGTTGTTCACCATCGGCACCAATCAATCTGACTTCTTTGTCCTGGATTTGATTGTTAATTTGAAGTTCTTTAATAGGTGTGTCCTCCCCAAAAAAAAATTGTGCGGAAAGATTTTTCCGCACAAAAAGAAATCATCATAATATGATTGAGATTCGTTTTTATATTACCAGACGAAACGTTATTCGTAAGGTGAGAGCGGAAAACTCTACTTCGACCTCAAATATATTAACAAAACAAAAATCAAATGTCAAACGTTTTATCAATATTTTTTGCACAAAACGCACTATTTTTTGTTTTGCAATATACTTTGCAAAATGATTATACAACAAAAGCCTTTTGAGGTCAATTTTTTAAAAAAATCTCTTTATTATATATACAAAATCGTGAGAAAAACTTTTTTCATCACAAAGTACAACTTTTTGCGGTTGCAAAAGCACAATATTATACAAAACAGCCTCTTCGTCCTCGCAATCACACCAAAAAGGTATAGTTACAGGTATTTTCAAACCACCTTTATCAAAAAGTTGAATCTTTTCATCTTTTTTACAAATTTTTATCTCATTTTCGCCAGATGGCAAGGCATCAAACAAAAAAGCCAAAAATTCTTCTGCAACGTCGTTGTTATACAATACTATTGAGTTTTCGTTTGTGAGATCAATCACTTCGTTCCACTTTTTTTTGAGCTTTTTAAAACGAAAATTAAAAAATCCGTCAATTGCACCAACCTGCTGATTGAACAGCTCTTTTTTTGCAAGTTTTTTGTCATTTTCGCAATCAAACAAAGTCATTGTGTTTATCAGCGTTTTTGTCAGCAAATTCTCTTTATATATATTAAGTCTTTTTTTGAGATAATCGTGCTTAAAACCAAGTGCAAAAATTTGTGACAACAAATCCATAATTTCAGACTTCATATTTACTGCAAAAATATCTTCGCATGCAACAGACAAAAAAACTCTTTCATCCATCACGTTATACGCAACTATTGCCTTGCTGTCTTTTACACTCTTTTTCAATCCTTCATAAAACCAGTCCAAAAATCTTTTGTGTTTGGCATCAATACTAAACGACGTTTCAAACATACAAGCCCCCAAAGTTAGTTTATGCTTATATGCCTGCTTTTTTGCATCAACGTTACAAAATACGTGTATGTTATTTAAAACCACAAAAACAAGCCTAAAAATGCAATTTTACACCCATTTTGATTTATTATGTCAGTAATAATATTTTCTTTTATCTCCTTTTTTTGACAAATTCAACTATTTTTGCAAAAAATATTGCCACAACCAAAAATCTGGCCGTGGCAACAAACAAGTTCACTATTCAGCTCTCAATGCAATGACCGCATCTTTTTTGGCTGCCACTCTTGAAGGAACAAGACCGGCAACAAAAGTCAAAAACACGCTTATGCCAACCAAAATCACAGCAGGCACAACGCCAAGCGTCATAAGATTTGGTATTGTTGTGAGCGAATATAACAACGCATTTATAGGTATTGCAACAATCCACGTAAAGCAAACGCCTATCATACCAGCAACAAACCCTATCGTTATTGTTTCGGCGTTAAATACACGTGAAATATCTTTTTTTCTTGCGCCAAGCGCCTTGAGAATACCAATTTCTTTTGTTCTTTCCAAAACTGACGTATATGTGATTACACCAATCATTATAGAAGAAACCACAAGAGAAATTGAAGTAAACGCAATCAGCACGTAAGAAACTGCATCCACCATTACACCAAGTGCATCAAACATAAAGCCCATCATGTCAGAATATGCAACAGGTGCTTTATCCTGCTCTTCAAGCTGATTGTTGTATGCATCCAGGTGTGCCTTTATTTGTTCTTTTGACTCAAAATCTTTTGGATAAATATCAATCTGGATTGGAGTTGTTCTTCCACCAAGCGTTGCAAGGCTGTTGTTTTGCAGTTTTTGCGCTTCTGCCTGGATATATTCTGTCATTTCAGGCGTAAGCATCACTTCTGGGATATCTTTAAACGGAGTGCTTGCTTTTGCCAAAGCAAAATAACTTTGTCCGTCTGTATATCTCAGGTCCAAATTTGCTTTTTGCCACGTTACAACGTCAGAATTGGCTTCTTGCTCCAAAATATAATCCATCAAAGAGCCATGATAACCAATTGTGCCAGAAAGTGATCCACCGGTTGCCTCCTCTTTAAGGCGAACAATACCCACTATTTTCATTGTGAGCGAGTTGTCATATTCTGATTGAGTGAGCAACGTATTTTTATAAAAAGTTCCGTTTGGACGTTGATCATACAACTCATCGTTCAAAACAAGTTTATATTCCAATGCAAAAATTTCGTCAAAAGTCAGCTTGTCTTTGTCTTTTATGTCTTCTGCATCAATACCAAGTGCTCCCATAACAGAAATATCAAGCAATTGGTTATAGTCGTCAACACACAAAACAAGTTCGTTTTTTGCAGACGGCAATTTGCCACTCAAAACGTCATACTGACTGTTTATGAGCTCTGGGTTGTTGATAATGCGTTTCCATCCGCCCATACCCATCATGCCGTCCATGCTGATGGCTTTCATTTGCACACCGTCACTGCTGACAAAATCCTGCTTGTAGAGATTTATCGCTGCACCCGTGTTATAAACAATGTCAGACACAAGTTTTTTGTCGATTGTTTTTATCGCATTGTCAACGTATTCGTCTGTGATATCGTTGCTTTGGATGGTTGACTGCAATTTTTCTGTAATTTTGTTGATATAAATTTCATTTGCAGTTGGATATTTTTCCAAACCAGGCAATTCTATCAAAGACATCATACTTGTCACGTCAACAGATGCAGTTGCAATAGTCAAAGGATAACTTGACATTGTATCTTCCTGCATACGGTCGATATATCCACTGAAACCAGATGACAAAGCAAGTATCAATGCAACGCCAATTATACCAATACTGCCTGCAAAAGACGTAATAAAGGTGCGCATCTTTTTTGTAAACAAATTGCGTATTGACAACTTAAAGGCAGAAACAAAAGACATTGCAGTCTTTTTAGGCCTTTGTTTTGTTGTTTTTTGATCTTTTTCCTGTTTTACAGGGTTTGTGTCAGACACAATTTTGCCATCAAGCAACTTTATAATACGGTCAGAATATTTTTCTGCAAGTTCGCCATTGTGAGTGACCAGTATAACAAGTCTTGTTTTTGCAACTTCTTTGAGCAAATCCATGATTTGCACGCTTGTCACACTGTCCAAAGCACCTGTCGGTTCATCTGCCAGTACAATATCCGGATTGTTGATGAGCGCACGTGCAATTGCAACACGTTGCATTTGTCCACCAGAAAGCTGATTTGGCTTTTTTCTCAGCTGATCACCAAGACCAACTTCTTCCAAGGCTTTTATTGCCCTTTGTCTTCTTTCTGATGCACTCACACCGCTGAGTGTCAATGCAAGCTCTACGTTTTCTAAAACGGTCTGATGCGAAATCAGGTTGTAACTTTGAAAAACAAAGCCGATAGATGCATTTCTGTATGCATCCCAGTCGCATTCACGATATTCTTTGGTAGAAATGCCATTTATTATCAGGTCACCAGACGTATATTTGTCCAGACCACCGATAATGTTGAGCATTGTTGTTTTGCCACAACCAGATGGACCCAAAATAGAAACCATCTCGTTTTTGCGAAACTCAAGCGAAACACCTTTGAGTGCCTGCACCGTCATATCGCCAACTTTGTATACCTTGTCGATATTTACTAATTTGAGCATAAAACTCCCCTTATATCTAATAATAACAAACCTATTAAATCACAAACAAGTTGATATGTCAATAAAACTAAAATTAAAAAACAAATTGCAAAAAACTTATTTTTATATTCATTTTTATATTATATCAGATAACAAAAATTCTATTAATTTTTGATTTAAAACAACAAAAAAAGACCACTTTGCAGTGATCTTTTTTTGATATTAAATTTTGTTGATATAAACTGCCTGTGCTGTTTTTATTGAAATTGGTTTTGCCCCATCTCCTACCTTATAAACGTTGTCTGTTTTTGTCACGTTTTCAAAATCAACTTGCACAACGTCACTTGTTTCAATTTCGCCATAGTCTTTTTCTCGTGAAATTGTTGCAGAAAACTGGCTGTCTGCTGGCAAATTCAACACAGTTTGTCCTGCATATTGCGAAATTTCGATTGAATCAAACTGCAACACTGTTGCAACAATTTTTGCATTGCTGTTTGTCAGTTTTACTTTTTTGCCCTTGTTGCAGAAAAACTCTGTGTCTTTGTATACCGAACCAACAACGTCCATTGTAGAAACTTCGTTGAGAGTTGCTTTTACTTTTGCATAAGAAGAATTCATGCCCAACCAATAAACTTTGCCCAAAGAAGTCAGTTCAAAAACAACGTCTTTGTCAGTTTCGTCATTGCAACCAGAAATCTTCACTTCGTCCGCACTGTCAATTTTTGCATTGAGCGAGCCTTCGTTTGTGGCAAAAGACAATTTGCTAAGTGTGTTGTCAAAATCAGACGTATCAACAGTTACGTTTGCACTGTCTGTATCAAAAGACAAATGATTGCCGTCTGTGCGAGGAATTGTTATTGTGAGATTTTTTGTAATACCACTGAAATCCAGTTTTTCTGACGCACAAAACTCTACAAACAAGGTTGTGCCACCAGTCTGTTCGGGGCTATACCACCAATGCACCTTGTATTTGTCGTCAACTTGTTTGTTTATTTCTTCTTGTATAATGATAGTGTCTTTGTCATGAGTTTTTACTGTAACGTTGCCCTGATACCATCTAACAAAAAGATGTTCACTAACGTACTCGTCATCTATTTCTGTGTTGCCTGCAGTATATTTGTCCGCACTGCGATAAGTAAAGTCATACTCTGACCCACCAAACAAACCACATCCAGCAAGCAATGACAAAGAAAATATCATCAAAAAAGCACATAATATAGACAAAGCGTTTTTTGCGAGGTTTTTCATACAAACACCTCCATTTTTTTCTTGATTATAACATAGTTGTTATACAGAGTCTATATGCAAATTGAATTATTTTCATTTGCACAAAAACAAAAAAAGACCACTTTGCAGTGATCTTTTTTTGGTGCCGAAGATCGGGCTCGAACCGATACGACCTTTAGGGTCAAGGGATTTTAAGTCCCTGGCGTCTGCCTATTCCGCCACTCCGGCGTGTCAGAATGTGACAAAAAATTAAAAGGTTGAATCGATTGATCCAACCTTTTTTGGAGGCACCACCCAGATTTGAACTGGGGCGTAAAGGCTTTGCAGACCTCTGCCTTACCGCTTGGCTATGGTGCCATATGGAGCGGGAGACGAGATTCGAACTCGCGACATTTGCCTTGGCAAGGCAACGCTCTACCACTGAGCCACTCCCGCACGCCACCTTATCCATAATATCAAAAAATTATAAATAAGGCAAACAATTTCAATCAATTTTTAAAATATTTTTATTCTGCAGAAATGATGTAATAATACAATGGTTGACCACCATATTGAACGATAAATTCTACGTCTTCAAATTCGTCTTCAAGTCTTTCAACCAAAGCATTTGCATCTTCTTCTGTAGTGTCCTGACCATAATACAAAGTCACAAGCTCTGTATCGGCATTTACAAGGTCTTTTACGAGATTGTATGCAACGTCCTCTGCCTTTTTGCCTTTTCTTGTGATTTTGTCACCCTCAAGACCAATGATATCACCTTGTTTGAGTGACAAACCATCGATATTTGTTTTTCTTACTGCATAAGTTACACTTGCACTTCTTACAGAAGAAAGCGCTTCTGTCATTGCTTTAAGGTTTGCATCAACTTTTGCCTGTGCGTTGTATGCCAAAATTGCAGAAAGACCTTGTGGAACGTCTTTGCTAGGAACAACGTAAACGTTACGTTTAGAAACAAGCGCTCTTGATTGTTCTGCCGCCAAAATGATATTTTTGTTGTTTGGCAAAACAATTACAGATTCTGCATTGATGCGATTGATTGCTTGAGCGATATCATCTGCAGATGGGTTCATTGTCTGACCACCTTCGATAACCTGATCTGCAAGCAAATCTTTAAAGATTGCCGCAAAACCATCGCCCGCGCAAATTGACAAAACACCAAGTGGTTTTTTGTTGGCTTCGTACTGAGCTTTTCTTTCTCTGAACTGCTCCAACATATTTTCGATTTTTACTTTGCCAAGTTCACCAAGTGTGAGTGCATGGCTGAGTGCTTTGCCCGGTTTGTTTGTATGTACGTGAACTTTAATGAGTTCAAGGTCACCAATTACAATAACAGAGTCACCAATGCTGTTGAGATATTCTCTCAACTTGTCAATATCTGCAAGAGTTGTCTTTTTGAAAATGTTGATAACAAAAAACTCTGTGCAATATGCAAATTCAATTTCTTCGAGAGAAGTAAAGTCTGGGTCAACAACGTTGTCTTCGATAGACACAGATTGTCTTGCAGAAGTATCAATTTCTTCTGCCCCTTCGATTTCTTCACCCAAATAGCCTTTGAGCATACCTTTAAATACGCAAACAAGGCCATAACCACCAGAGTCAACAACGCCCGCTTTTTTCAAAACGTCCAGCATTTCTGGTGTCTGAGCCAAAATTTCTTCACTTTTTGCAATGATATTTTCCAAAAAGTTAACGATATTGGCTGCTTTTTTTGCAACTACCTGAGCGTGCTCGGCAGTTACTCTTGCAACAGTAAGGATTGTGCCTTCTTTTGGTTTTACAACTGCGCCATAAGCAATTTCCACACCAGCTTTGAGTGCTTTTGCAAACAATTTTGCGTCGATATATTCACTGCCAGAAACAGTTGTTGCAATACCTTTCATAATTTGTGAGAGAATAACACCAGAGTTGCCTCTTGCGCCTCTCAATGCACCTTTTGCAAGTGCGTTTGTGATAGCTTCCATCGAGTTAGAAGAAGCCAGATTGATTTCTTTAATAGCTGAATTCATCGTCAACGACATATTTGTACCGGTGTCGCCATCCGGAACAGGAAAGACGTTAAGTGCGTCTACTGTCGCTTTGTTGACATCGAGCATTTTTGCACCCGATATAAGCATACGCTTAAACATTGGTGCAGAAATATTCTTATCTGCTTGTATTCGTGCTGCCATATATACTCCTGAAATGATTAACTAAATCCTTATACCAACCACATGCACGTTTACAGTGTTTACTACCATACCGGTAAAGTTTTCTACACCGTATTTAATAGTGCTTCTCAAAGATTCGCTGACTGCCTCAATAGAAAGACCAAACTTCAAAATAACAAAAACGTCAATGTTGATTCTGCCATTTTTAGTTGTCACACGAACCCCTCTGCCGTCATTTTTTTTACGGAACAAATCTGCAACAGAGTCTGCAAATTTTTGTGGAACTTTGTCTACAACGCCATAACACTCCAAAGCAAGTTTGCCAACAATTGTTGCAACTACTTCGTCAGATACAGTTATAGCACCATAGCCATTTGATGTTCTGAGAGCCATTGTATTCCTCCCCATGATGTGATTTACCTATGTATTTTACAATATTTTCAACTTTTTTACAACTAGTTTGTTGTTTTTCGTTTTAAATATATCAAACTTTGCGATATTTTTTTCAAAATAAACACAAAACAACAAAAAAATTGTTGCAAAAAAACGAATTTAGTGCTATTATTCAATGGTTGAATTATTAAGTTCGGGAGGTGACATTATGTCAAGAGTATGCGCTGTTTGCGGTAAAGGTAAAATGACAGGTCACAAAGTTAGCCACTCAAATAGAAAATCAAACCGTTCATGGAACGTTAACGTACAAAAAGTTTCAATCGAAATCAACGGTAAAGAATCTAAACAATACGTTTGCACTCGTTGCTTGCGTACAGCTAACAAAAACGTAGACTAATCAAAACGGATGTAGTATAAGCCCACACTTTCGTGGGCTTTTTTTCTTATACTCAGGAGAAAATATGTATTGGGAATTTCAATTTTTGACATTTCTTCAAAAAACGGCAAGCCCCTTTTTCGACTTGTTCTGGACGCTTGTCACAATGTTTGGCGAAGAAGTCATTCTCGTTGCAATAGTCAGCTTTTTGTATTGGTGTTTTAACAAAAGCTTTGCAAAATGTCTTGGATATTCGGTATTGACGTCAATCACGGCAAACTGCATAACAAAAAACATTGTCAGCCGTGACAGACCTTTTCAAAACACAGACTGGAATATAGAAAACAAACGCCCAGACACAGCAGATGGGTTTTCTTTCCCTAGTGGTCACACTCAGGTTTGCACCTCTCTTTTTGTATCTATGGCAATATGGATCAAAAAACGCTGGATGTGGGTTTTTGCAATAACAATTTCGGTCCTTGTTGCTTTTTCTCGTCTTTATCTTGGCGTGCACTTTCCTACTGACGTAATTGCAGGTTTTGCACTTGGCATTTTGTTTTCTTTTTTGTGTTGCTATCTGCACCAAAAAATACAAAACAAACTCAAACTTTATCTCGTGACAATTTTGATTGCCACAATCGGTTTGTTTTTTTGCACGACCGAAGACTTTTTTACAGCATATGGCTTGCTCGTTGGTGTGCTTGGTGCATTTTTGTTTGAAGAAAAATACGTCAACTTTACTCTCGACGTATCATGGTTCAAAAAAGGTTTGCGCCTGTTTTTCGGTCTGCTAATCATTCTTGCCCTTAAAGAAGGTCTCAAAATTCCTTTCAATATGATTGCCGACGGCAACCTTTATCTCAGAGCATTGAGATATGCAATCGCCTCTTTTTGTGGCTTGGGACTTTATCCAATGCTGTTTAAAAAATTCAATTTTTAAAATAACTAACCGTCCTTTGCAGGACGGTTTTTTTATTGTCATTTTGCCATAAAAACAATGTTTTTGGTTGTTTTTTAATTATCACAGTGCTATAATTCTTTCATTATGAAAAAACGTGGTCAGTCTGATTTTTCAAAAGGAGTTTGCAACGGATTGCCTGTTGCATTGGGGTATATCCCTCTTGCTTTTTCTTTTGGTACAATTGCAATATCAGGCGGTTACAACTTTATAGTGCCAACAATTATGTCAATGCTTTCTTTTACCGGTGCAGGACAAATGGCAGGCATACAAATGATGATTCAGGCGGCAAGCCTTGTGTCTATCTTTTTGGTAAACCTTGTCATCAATGCCAGATATCTGGTAATGTCACTTTCAATGAACAATCGCATCACAGAAAAAATGTCTTTTGGCAAGCGTATGTTTATTGCATTTGGCATGACGGACGAAAACTTTTCGGTCGCATCATTATATCACGGCAGATTGTCTTTTGGCTTTTTTGCGGGATTGATGCTCACCTCTTATACAGGATGGGTGCTTGGCACACTTGTTGGTGCAGTTTTGATGCAAATTATGCCACCAATCATTCAAGAAGCATTGTCAATCACAATTTATGCAATGTTTTGCGGTTTGTTGTTGCCATCAGTAAAAAAAGACAAAGCAGTTGCGATAATTGCAGTCATTTCAGTTGCAATTTCATGCATGTTCTGGTTTATACCAGTGCTCACAACTTTGCCATCAGGCATAAACATCATCGTGCCTACCGTCATTGCAGCCGCTGTTGGCGCATGGTTGTTCCCTATCAAAAACGATCATGACGAAACAAAGGAGGCAAACAATGAATAATACTACTTATATTATCCTTGCGCTTGCCCTCATTTGCATTGCATCATTTTTGCCACGTGTGATACCATTTTTATTGCCTAAAGGAAAAATCAAATCTCAGTTTTTAAATTCTTTTTTAAACTACATCCCTTATTCTGTTTTGGGTGCAATGATCTTTCCGGCAATATTTTTTGCAACGTCAAGCACAATTGCATCAATAACAGGTGCTGTGGTTGCAATCGTTTTGGCACTCACACAAAAACGCCTCATTGTCACTGCAGTTGGCAGCATTCTTGCAACGGCTTTAGTTCTGGCAATTATATAAAAAACAAAAAACTCTTTGGCAAAAGCCAAAGAGTTTTATTTTGCTATCTTGCGTGAAAAAAACAGTTTTAAAATCATTTTGATGATTTTTGGTGGATTTACACACACAATTTTTTTCATTCTTCCCTCCAGGACTCCAATATCAAAACGTCTCCTTCTTTTACAAAAAACTCTACTTCTTCTGCAAAAGACAGGTTGGATATTCCTCTTGTGTCGTTTCTTTTAAGCACAAGATCATCCAAAGGATATTCAAGCCCTTTTGAGTTTATTATATGCACGCTGTCGCCATATGGCACCAGTGAGATTGTACCTTTTTTTTGCGGAACAAACTTCGTCAAACCATATCCAAGCGAAATTTTTTCTTCGTCGCCCATCAGCACTACTTTAACACCCATTTGTTTGCCAAGACCAAGCAATGCAAGGTTGCCCAAAAAATGGTCGGTGCGTTTGCCAAAAGCGCCGTATACAAAAACTTGGTCACATCCCTTTTCTTTCAGCAATTTGAGGGCTATTTCGCCGTCAGTTTCGTTTTTTTCCACCGGATATTTTATTGTATCACAATCGGTTGGCACGTATCCAAGGCTGTCAAAATCGCCCGCAACAAGATCAAATCTGATCCCTAGTTGTTTGGCCCAGTTGTACGCACCGTCACAACACACAACAAAACAATCGTCAAAAAGGTCAACTTGTTTTGGTGGTTGTCCATTGAGCAACATTATACCAATCATTATATACCCTTGAGTTTTTTTACAACTTCTGCTTTGTTTTCTGCCTTAAAGAAAGCATTGCCTGCAACAAGACAAGTGCAACCACAAGAAACAAGTGTTGACGCATTGTCCATATTGATGCCACCGTCACCTTGCAACAAAATGTTTTTGCCTTTTGCCATTTCGCCAAACAATTTCATTTTGTCGAGAGTTTCCGGTTTGAATTTTTGACCGCTAAAGCCAGGTTCTACACTCATGATGAGCATCATATCAATAAGGTCAAGATATTTTTCAACAACCTTTACGTCTGTGCCAGGTTTCAATGCAAGACCTGCTTTGCAACCACACTGACGAATAAGTTTGAGTGCTTCTTCGAGATTTTCTGTTGCTTCGTAATGAATAGTGATATAGTCCGCACCATTTTTTGCAAATTCTTCTATGTATTTTTCTGGATTTACAATCATAAGATGCACGTCAAGCACAAGATCTGTGATTTTTCGTATGTCACCAACCATTTTTTGACCAAAAGAGATATTTGGCACAAAAACGCCGTCCATAACGTCGCAATGAACCCATTGAGCACCTGCATTTTTGATTTCTGCAATTGCACTTTTCATTTCTGTAAAGTCAGCTGACAAAATTGATGGCGAAACTATTACGTTATTCATTTGTATTCTCCTAAAATTTATTTTTTTCTGCTTCTTTTATTTCTTCAAAAATGGCAAGATACCTTTGATATCTGTTTTTGTCAAAAGTGCCATTTTCCAAAGCCTGTTTAACCTGACAATCAGGCTCAGTCGTGTGTGTGCACATATGATATTTGCAACCACTTTGCATTTCTACCATATCGCTGTAATACAAATGCAATTCGCCTGATTTTATGTCTTTCAACTCAAGCAACGAAAAGCCCGGTGTATCTACAATAAAGGTATCGTCTCCCAAATCAAAAATCTGACTGTGACGTGTTGTATGTTTGCCACGTCCACTTTTTTCTGATATATCGCCCGTTGCCTGATTTTTTTCTGCAATTTTGTTGAGCAAAGAGGTTTTGCCAACAGCAGACTGACCACAAAAAACAGTTGTCTGTCCCTTTAACGCTTGTTTTATCTCGTCAAGATTCAGATCCTGCTCTGCACTCACGCAAATGATTTGCGAAACCGCATCACCATATTCTTTTGAAATCTGATCAAAAAAGTCCTGACCGTTGATATCGCTTTTGTTGACTATCAAAACAGGTTTTATATCCTGAATATAGCAGTTGAGTATAATTTTGTCCACCAAAACAAAATCCGGTTGCGGAACGGATGCAACCACTATCGCCGCAACGTCAACGTTGGCAACGTTTGGTCTGATCAATTCGTTTTTGCGTGGCAAAACGTCTTCGATAACGGCTTTTTTATACTCGTTAAAGAAAAACTCTACGTTGTCGCCAACAGATATTTCAAGATTGTTGTAAGAAAGTTTTTTTCTCACCTTTGACGCAATTGTTTTGCCATTGTGTGAGATATAAAAAAAACCACCAACTGCCTTTATTATTTTACCTTGTTGCATTTTCGTTTTCAAGATAATTGTTCCTCAATTGTCCACATGCACCGTTTATGTCAACACCCATTTGTCTTCGTATTGTTGCAGAAACGTTCATGTCTTCAAGCATTTTTAAAAATTCTTGTGCTTTGTCGTTTTTTGTCGCCCTGAAGCTTCTTTCTTTTACAGGGTTGAGTCTGATAAGATTGAGATGATTAGAAAACCCTCTCAAAACTTTTGCAAGATTTTCTGCATCTTTGCGTGTGTCGTTTTGACCTTCTATCAGCGTATATTCAAAAATAACCCTGCGTTTTGTCTTTTCAAAATAATATTTTGCGGCAGAAATGATTTCTTCTACCGAATATTTGTTTGCAATAGGCATAATTTCTTTTCTTCTTTCGTTTACCGGTGAGTGCAACGAAATTGTAAGGTTTACAGGAATTTCAAGATCTGCAAACTTTTTCATCTCTGGCACAAGACCACATGTAGAAAGAGAAATGTTGCGATAAGACACGTTGAGACCATCCGGACTGTTGACAAGATTTAAAAACTTTACAACGTTGTCATAGTTGTCAAAAGGTTCGCCACTGCCCATCAAAACAATGTTTGTAACCTGTCTTTTGTCAAGTGTGCCACCATTTTCTGCATTGGCAGTGATCACCGGAGATAAAATCTCACCGGCAGTCAAATTTCTTTGCAAACCGTTGAGAGTTGACGCACAAAACCTGCAACCCATTCTGCAACCAATCTGTGTAGAAACACACAAAGTGTTGCCATATTTATAATTCATCAAAACGCCTTCTATCACGTTGCC
>JAFTHO010000183.1 GCA_017457385.1 Clostridia bacterium
CCTGCACGACCACGAAGCTGATTGTCGATACGACGAGATTCGTGTCTTTCTGTGCCGATGATATGCAAACCACCAGTTGCCAAAACTTTTTCTCTTTCGGCATCTGTCTGTTGTTTGTGTTTTGCATAAAGCTCCTGATATTTTTTAGTTGCAGCAACTTCTTCTGCAGTTTTGTCTGCCTTGTAACTCAAAGCACTGTCAATGAGTTCTTCGCCAAAGCCAAGTGCTGACATTTCTTTTTTAGCCAAAAACTCTGGGTTGCCACCAAGCAGAATATCCGTACCACGACCAGCCATGTTTGTTGCAATTGTGACAGAGCCGATACGACCTGCCTGTGCAACGATTTCTGCCTCACGCTCGTGATTTTTTGCGTTGAGCACGTTGTGACGGATGCCTTTTGAGTTGAGAATTTTGCTGAGTTCCTCTGACTTTTCGACAGTGAGCGTACCAATAAGCATTGGCTGACCAGATTTGTGTCTTTCTGCAACGTCTTCTGCAATGGCTTTGAGTTTGCCGTTTGCTGTTTTAAAGATAACGTCGTTGTAATCGATGCGGGCAACAGGTCTGTTTGTTGGGATTTCAACTACGTCAAGTTTGTAAATTGAGTTAAACTCCGCCTCTTCTGTCTTGGCAGTACCAGTCATACCGCTGAGTTTTTTGTAAAGACGGAAAAGGTTTTGGAAAGTGATTGTAGCAAGAGTTTTGCTTTCTTCTTTAATGCGCAAGCCCTCTTTTGCTTCGATAGCCTGGTGCAAGCCCTGGCTATAACGTCTGCCTTCCATTTTGCGACCTGTAAATTCGTCGACAATCATGATTTCGCCTTTTTCTACGATATAATCGCTGTCACGCTTCATGATGAAGTTTGCTTTGATGGCCTGCAAAATATAGTGGTTGAGTTCTGAGTTGTCGATATCTGCAAGGTTGTCTACGTTAAAAAATCTTTCTGCCTTCATTACACCGCTGTCGTTAAGGCGAACGGCTTTGTCTTTTTCGTCAACTTCGTAGTCAACAGGAGAAAGTGATTTTGCAAATTTGTTTGCACTGAGATACATCTCGCTTGATTTGTTGCCTCTGCCAGAGATGATGAGTGGTGTTCTTGCTTCGTCCACCAAAATGCTGTCCACCTCGTCGATGAGGGCAAACTCGAGCGAACGCATAACAAGGTCGCCCTTGTTTGTTGCCATGTTGTCACGAAGATAGTCAAAACCAAATTCGTTGTTTGTGCCGTACGTGATGTCACAGTTGTATGCATCTTTTTTTGCCTGACGTGACTGGTTGTGAATAATTACGCCAACAGTCAAGCCCAAAAATTTGTAAATTTTGCCCATCCACTCTGCGTCACGTTGTGCGAGATAGTCGTTTACAGTAACGACGTGCACGCCTTTGCCTGTGAGCGCATTGAGATATGCAGGCAAAGTTGCAACCAAAGTTTTGCCTTCACCTGTGTTCATCTGTGCAATACGACCCTGGTGCAATACTATGCCACCGATAATCTGTACGTAAAAGTGACGCATGTTGAGCACACGTGCACCTGCCTCACGAACAACTGCAAATGCATCCGGCAAAATGTCGTCTGTAGTTTCGCCGTCAGCAAGACGTTGTTTGAGGACAACCGTTTGATTTTTAAGTTCGCTGTCGCTCATCTCTGCATATTTGTCTGCAAGTGCAACGACCTTGTCGGCAGTCTTTTTAAGTTCGATAAGTTCTTTTTCGTTTTGGCTTTTGAAAATGCCTCCAAAAATACCCATAAGATACTCTCCATTTTGACCGTTTGGTCAACTGTTTTTATGATAGCCAAAAATGGCGTGTTTTAAAGTTGTGACGCTGGCACTTGTTTTACTCTTGATGCAAACGTCAGGCAATATACCTGTTTGCACCCGTGCCTTTTGACGAGTTTTGCAAATTCGTTGAGAGTTGCACCCGTCGTTTTTACGTCGTCTATAACAAGCAGACTTTTTGGTGGTTTTTGTTTTAGTTTGAAAGCACCTTTCATATTGTCAAATCTGCCAAGATAATCCATCTTTTCCTGAGGTGGCAAATCTTTTACCTTTTCGGCAAGATCCACAACCTTAGCGTTTATTATATCACAAATATCGTTTGCAATCAACTGTGCCTGATTATATCCTCTTTTTTTTACCGTATCTTTGCTTGCAGGAATAAAGGTGACTGCATCAAACTGCCAGTTTTGTTTTTGCAAAACCTGTGCCATCAGATGCGCAATTGGTTTTGAAAGATATTTTTGGCCAGAAAACTTGAGTCTCAAAACAAGATGCTGTGCCTCGCCTTCATAACGGCACACAGACCTTGCCTCGTCAAACACGAGCTGATTTTTGCCACACATATCGCAAAAATCGTTCATCGTGCGTATATCAACACCACACTTTTGGCATACGTGGTCGTTTGCAGGCAATGCCTTTTTGCATTTGTCACAAAAGCCGTGCTGACTTTTTTGCACGTCTGTGCCACATACAACGCACTTTATGCCCTGTGGATTAAAAAATTCCAATATTTTGTCAAACAACTTCATCAGTCAATATCCCCAAACAAACTGTTGTATTTTGCTTCTTCTTTTTTTAAAAAGTGTTTGAGCATAGTGTTGCGTGTGATGATAAAGTTGTTGTGTATCATCATTGCGATATATTTTTTTGCTCCGACAAGCACCACGTATTTTTTTGCACGAGTGACTGCCGTATAGAGCAAATTTTTGTTGAGAATTGTCGGTGCACCGCCATACAATGGTATTACAACAACGTCAAACTCACTGCCCTGACTTTTGTGCACTGTGATTGCATAAGCCAGCATAAGGTTTGATACCTCGCCGTGACCATATTCGGTAATGCGTCCGTCTTCAAAGGTGACCTGCACAAAACCTTCCTGAGGGTTGACCTGGGTGACGTAACCGATATCGCCGTTGAACACACCCTGTCCAAACTCTACCACCCCTTCGTTTTTGCGCATCCACTCGATTTCATAATCGTTTTGCGTCTGCATGACTTTGTCGCCCTGACGGAAAGTCACGTTGCCAACCACAAACTGACCTTTGCCCTTTTGCGGTGGATTGATTTGCTGTTGCAAAAGTTTGTTGAGGTTTTCTACACCGGCAGGGCCGTTTTTCATTGGGGACAAAACCTGTATGTCACGCATATCCGTTTTTGTATACCCCGGCAACCTTGTCGTCACAAGTGACACAACGTTGTTTGCAGTGTCCTCCGGACAGGTTGTCTGCAAATGAAAAAAGTCCTGACTTTTGTTGTTGAAAACAGGCATTTTGCCCTGATTGATAAGGTGGGCATTTGAGATGATGAGGCTGTCGCTTGCCTGACGATAAATGTGCGTGAGATAGTTTATTTCAAACAGACCACTTGCAATGATGTCGCCAAGCACGTTGCCTGCGCCAACTGACGGCAACTGATCTTTGTCGCCAACAAGCACAAGTCTGCAACCTTTTCGCAATGCTTTAAGCAGACTGTTGAACACAACGCAGTCCACCATAGAGGTTTCGTCCACGATGAGCACGTCTGTGTCAAGAGTGTTGTATTCGTTGTACAAAAACTGCACTTTGCCACCCACAAACTCGCAACCAAGCAGACGATGTATCGTTTGTGCGTGTCGACCTGTTGATTCGCTTAGCCTTTTGCTTGCCCTGCCCGTTGGTGCCGCAAGAGCAACCTTCATGCCGTGCAGACCAAACAACTGACAAATGCAGTTGATGATTGTGGTTTTGCCTGTGCCAGGGCCACCCGTGATGACTGTCACGCCACTTTTTGATGCATTGACGATTGCCTGACGCTGACTTTCGTGAAATTTGAGTTTGTTGCCTCTTTCAAAACCGTCAACCAGTTTGTCAAAATCCTGCTCGATGGCATACACCTCGTTTTTAAGTTTGACAAGTCGTGATGCAATTGCCTTTTCGATGTTGAGATATTTGCTGAGTGCAACAACCTGTCGTCCTGCAACAAACAACAGACTGACGTGCAAGTCGAGTTGAAGTGATGACAAAACCTCGTCGAAATTTTGTTCGAGCGTGACGAGATCTATACCCAAAAGTGCCTGCACTTTTGATTTTAGATCCTCGAGATGCAAAAAGGTGTTGCCTTGTTTTTCGCCACTTTCTTTGAGGGTATATACCACACCCGCACGGATGCGAAAAACGCTGTCTTTTGCAATGCCAAGACTGTTTGCAACACGGTCTGCCGTTGCAAAACCCACACCGTCAATGTCGTCAATGAGTTTGTATGGGTTGTTTGTAACGACTTCTTCTGTATTTTCTTTGTATACGTTATAAATTTTTATGGCAAGGTTGACCGTTATGCCATAGCTTTGCAAAAACATAATTTGTCTTTGTATTTTTTTGAGTTCGCAATAGCCGTTGTAAATATCCAGAGCCTTTGATTTTGAAATGCCCTTTATCTCGGCAAGTTTGTTTGGATCTTTTTCGATAACGGCAAGCGTGTCTTTGCCAAAATGCTTTACTATTTTTTCGGCAGTTTTTTCGCCCACACCCTTGATGAGACCGCTTGAAAGATATTTTGCAATGCCGTCAAGTGAGTCTGGCGTGTCAAAGCGATAAGATGAAATTTCAAACTGGCAACCAAATTTTGGGTGCATGATATATTTGCCTTCGAGAGAAAGCACCTCGCCACTTGTGAGCAGTGGCAAAGTGCCGACGGCAGTCACCTGACAACCATCGACCTCAAGACTGACAACTGTATATCCGTTTTCTGCATTGCAAAAAACTATGTCCAAAACCGTACCTTTTATTTTCATCTGTCCTTTTGTATAGTGGCAGTTTTTGCCACTGTTGCGACAGCCCCCTTTGTGCAAGGGGGCTTGTTTAATCAGTTAAAATATTTTTGTGCGTTTGCCTTGAGAGCATCTGTCATGTCTGTTTGTTCCCAAGGGAATTCTTCTCTGCCAAAGTGACCGTATGCGGCTGTTTTGCCATAAATTGGGTTTTGCAAGCCAAGTTTGTCAATGATTGCTTTTGGACGCATATCAAAAGTTTCGGCAATGAGTTTTTCCATATCGTTGTTGCTGAGTTTGCCTGTGCCAAAAGTATCCACACAGATAGAAACAGGTTTTGCCACACCGATTGCATAGCTTACTTCCATTTCAATTTTGTCTGCAAGACCTGCCGCAACGATATTTTTGCATATATAACGTGTCATATAAGCGGCACTTCTGTCAACTTTTGTAGGATCTTTGCCACTGAACGCACCACCACCATGTGGGCAATAGCCACCGTATGTGTCTACGATGATTTTGCGACCAGTAAGACCACTGTCACCGTGAGGGCCACCAATTTCGAACCTACCTGTTGGGTTGATAAAGAATTTTGTCTTTTCGTCAACCAGTTCGGCAGGGAGTGTTGGCAAAATAACTTTTGCTTTTACGTCCTCACGAAGTTTGCCTGTTGTTACGTTTGCATTGTGTTGAGTTGAAACTACAACTGTGTCAATGCGCACAGGTGTGCCGTCGTGATATTCAACAGTGACCTGACTTTTGCCGTCTGGCAAGAGATAGTCGATTTCGCCAGATTTGCGCACGTCTGTCAACTTTTTAGTGAGTTTGTGTGCAAGCATAATTGGCAATGGCATGAGTTCTTTGGTTTCGTTGCATGCATAGCCAAACATCATACCCTGGTCGCCCGCACCGATTTTGTCTTCGGCACAAGTGTCGTCTGCTTTGTATTCACTGCTGTTGTCAACACCCAATGCAATGTCTGCAGATTGCTCGTTGATAGAAGTGAGCACTGCGCAAGTGTCGGCATCAAAGCCATATTTTGCACGAGTGTAGCCAATTTCTTTTACTGTTTTGCGAACGATTGATGGGATGTCCACGTAGCAGGTAGTAGAAATTTCGCCCATAACCATTACCATGCCTGTGCAAACCGCAGTTTCGCACGCAACACGTGCAGTTTTGTCTTTTGCAAGGATTGCATCAAGTATAGCATCGCTGATCTGGTCACACATTTTGTCAGGGTGACCTTCTGTTACACTTTCTGAAGTGAAAAGTCTGATTTTTTTGTCAGCCATTTGTTTGTTCCTCCGTATAAAAAAATCCTGCTTGCAGGCAGGATAACGAAAATGTCTTTTTTGCTATCCCATCTCTCAAGTCTTTCTTGCGGAAATTAGCACCTTTTTCGTTTGTTTGCCGAACGGTTGCTGTGCCTTCGTTGGGTCCGTCCCTCGTGCACTCTTGATGGTTAAAATATAATATATATTTTAGTACACAAAATTATATATTATTTTTGTTTGATGTGTCAACGGTTTGAAAGTATCAAACACACAAAATAAAAACATTTGTTTGCTTTTGAGCAACAAAAAAAAGCATCTCTTTTGAGATGCTTTGTGTTTTGTGATTAGTCTCCTACGTATGGGAGGAGTGCCATGTATCTTGCACGTTTGATAGCAACAGCAAGTTCACGTTGGTGTTTTGCGCACACACCGCTCATACGGCGTGGAACAATTTTACCTTTTTCTGTGATGTATTTTTTAAGTTTGTTTGTATCTTTGTAATCGATTTCTGCAACTTTGTCTACGCAGAAATTGCAAACCTTTTTACGTGAAGGTCTTTTGATATTACGTTTTACAACTCTTTCTTCACTCATTGTATTACTCTCCTTTAAAAATTAAAATGGCAATTCGTCGTCTTCGATTGGTTCGAGTTTGTCGATTGCTGGTTTTGTAGTTTTTGGTTGTGGTGCAGGTGCGCTGTAGTCATCGTCGTTAGATGATGAGTTTGCTCTGCCCAAAAACTCTACGTTTTCTGCCACGATTTCTGTAACGTATCTTTTGATGCCGTTGTTGTCTTCGTAGCTGCGAGTTTGAATGCTGCCTACAACTGCACATTGGCTACCTTTTTTGAGATATTTGTAGCAGTTTTGTGCGGCTGCACGCCAAACCACGATGTTCAAAAAGTCTGCCTGAGTTTCGCCGTTTTGACTTTTGAAAGGTCTGTTGATTGCAAGCGAAAAACGACATACGTCTACGCCAGAGCTTGTTGTTTGCAGTTCTGGATCTGCAGTGAGTCTTCCTATCAATATAGCTTTGTTCATAGTGGCTCCTTATTTTTTAATAACCATGTGACGCATTACCATATCGTTGATACGAAGTTGTCTTTCCATTTCAGAAATAAGTTCTGGTGCACATTCGTAGTTCATCAAAACGTAATAACCTTCTGTTTTGTAGTTGATTGGATATGCAAGTTTTTTAGCACCCCATTTGTCAACTTTTTCAACACTGCCACCGTTTGAAGTGATGAGTTCTGACATTTTTGCAATAACAGCTTCTTTAGCTTCGTCTGCTGCAGCGTTGTCGATGATGAAAAGAATTTCATACTTGTTCATGTGATTTACCTCCTTTTGGTCGTTCTGGCCCATCCGAAAGATGAGCAAGGGATATTTTCAGCAATAAAAATTGCCATAGTATTTTAGCAAACCATGGCAATTTTGGCAACTGTTTTTTGTTATGTAAATTAAATAATTTTAGAAAATTTGCGAAGGTCTTTGTCTTCACCGCACAAAAC
>JAFTHO010000184.1 GCA_017457385.1 Clostridia bacterium
CAATTTGTTTGATATGGACAAAAAGGATTGATTATGAAGATAGCAGTTATAAACGACTTGTCAGGCATGGGCAGGTGCTCGCTTGTGGCATCAATATCTATGCTGGGTGCTATGGGACATCAGGTGTTTCCTGTGCCAACGGCAATACTCAGCAATCAGACGGGATATCCAAAATTTTCTTTTGTGGATTTTACCGGTCATATGGACGAATATATCGCCAACTGGCAGGATATGGGCGTTGTGTTTGACGTGATTTACAGCGGATTTTTGTCAAACCAGAGTCAGGTGCAAAAAATCAAGGATATGCACGCAAATATGAGTCACAAAAACACTTTGTTTGTGGTTGACCCCGTTATGGGTGATGGTGGACAAAAATATGCCACTTTTGACGACAACCTTTGCAAACAGGTGACAAATCTTGCGTGCGTTGCAGACGTGGTCACTCCAAACGTGACGGAGGCATGTATGCTCACAAACACAAATTACAACGATTTTGTGCTGTCACTCACAGATGACAATCTGCAAATCCAGTTTTTGTCACTTGCAAAAAAGGTGTCTGCACTTGGCCCTCAAAAAGTTGTCGTCACAGGATGCGAAAGACAAAACAAAGTGTACAACTTTGTATACGACAACGGCAATTTTGGTTATACTCAAAACCAAATGTATGGCGGGCACTATTCCGGCACGGGTGACATAATGGCATCAATCATCGCAGGCGAACTTGCATCAGGCAAAGATTTGTTTTTTGCAACCAAAACTGCGGCGGATTTTGTTGCCGTTGCCGTAAAAGATGCCTTTGAGGCAGGAGTGGACAAAAACGACGGTGTTAATTTTGAGAAGTTTTTGCATTTGCTGGTGCAAAGTCAAAAATAAAATTGTATTTGTCGACAAAAAAACAAAATTTTTGTGTTTATTGGTAAAAAAACGGTAAAAAATGCAAAAGTTAATTATTAAACGAGTCCTTTCGGCTCGTTTTTCTTTGACTTGATTTGATAATTTTGTTAAAATAATCGGGTATTCTAAAAATTAAAAAGGAAAATTTTTACTTATGTCAGATTTGATGGAAAAAAAGGGCAGAAGCAGTTTCGGCTCTAAATTTGGTTTCATTATGGCTGCCGTAGGTTCTGCAGTTGGTTTGGGCAACATCTGGCGTTTCCCATACATTGCGGGCACTTATGGTGGTGGTTTGTTTTTGCTGTTGTATATTGCAATCGTTGCAATTCTTGGCTTCAGCATGCTTACACTTGAGTTTACAATTGGTCGTCACAAAAATGCAAACGTGCTTGATGCATTTGCCGTTGGCAAAAAGAAACGCAGTTACATCGGCTGGTTGTGCATTCTCATTCCGTTTTTGATCGTATCTTATTACAACGTTATCGGTGGCTGGATTATCAAATATCTCACAATTTTTGTAACAGGTGGCGATTTTGGTTCTGCCGGTTACGAAGGCACTTTTGGTGAGTTTACTTCTGACCCAGTGGCTTCAGGCGTATTTACAGTTATCTTCCTTGCACTTTGCATTATCGTTTTGATCTTTGGTGTACAAAAAGGTATCGAAAAGGTATCAAAAATCATGATGCCAGCACTCTTTGTTATGTTGGTGTTTATGGCAGTTGTATCACTCACAATGCCTGGTGCAATCGAAGGACTCAAATTTATGTTCGTGCCAAACTTTGAGAGCATTGCCGAAAACGGTGGCTTCCTTCAAATGCTTTCTGCTGCAACAGGTCAGGCTTTCTACAGTTTGTCAGTTGGTATGGGTATTGCCGTAACTTATGGCAGTTATCTCAAAAAAGACCAAAGCATCCCACAAAATGCATTGAGCGTATGTGGTCTTGACACAATGGTTGCAATCTTCTCAGGTCTTGCAGTTTTGCCTGCAATCTTTTCAGTTGGCATCACTCCATCAGCAGGTCCTGGTCTTGTGTTCATTTCTTTCCCTGCAGTATTCGAGGCACTTGGTGGTTTTGGTATTGTTGTTGGCGTTATCTTCTTTTTGCTCGTGTTGTTTGCAGCATGGACAAGCGCCATCTCATTGCTCGAGGTTTTGATTTCTGCATTGGAAGAAAAAACAAAACTTTCACGCAAGGGTGCAACTTTGGTTGTTGCTGCAGTTATCACAGTTACAAGCATTCTCGTTGCAATTTCAATGCAACCAGAAGGTTTGTTTGGAGTCAACCTGCTTGACTTGTTCGACAGCCTTACAACTTATGTAATGTTGCCACTCACAGGTCTTTTGATGTGCTTCTTCCTTGTTAAAGTTATCGGTATGAAAAACGCTAAGGAAGAACTTTTGCTCAACTGCAAATCACAAAAACTTGGCAAAGTGTGGGAGGTTGCAATCAAATACGTAGTTCCTGTGCTTATCGCATTTATCCTTGTTATGGGTATCCTTACCTGGACAAAAGTTATCTGATAAAGTTAAATCAAAGCCCGTCGTTATGACGGGCTTTTTTGTTTGCAAAAAATTGTTGACTCTGCAAAATTTGTCACGGGTGTTTACATTGCAACCGTTTTGTTGTACAATAAATTTGTATGGAAAGCAAAAAACAAAAAAAGCAAAAAAAGACGCTCACTTACAGATTGTTATATCCTTTGGTGAGATTGTTTTTCAAAAAACAGACTATATTGTATAAACAACCTGTTCCGCAAGACGAGCCGGTTGTGTTTGTGTGCAATCATGCGCAGGCATTTGGCCCAATGTCAATAGTGCTCAACTTTGATCAAAAAGTTCGCCCATGGATTGCCGCAGACGTTATGTTTAAAGAGACTGCACCAGACTTTGTGTTCGTTCAGTTTTTTTCAGGCAATATCAAAAAGCACAAACGATGGAATATGTTCAAGTCAAAATTAGTTGCAAAAATATTGGTAAACATTTTCAGCAACGTAGGTGGCATACCGGTATATTTTGACAGACGACTTGTAAAAACCCTGTCACAAAGTGCAGATATTCTTGCCGGTGGCGAAAACATCGTTATTTTTGGCGAAACACCAAAAAGGTTTTCAAAATTCGTGGCAGAAATCAGCGACGGTTGTGTGCAGGTTGCAAACAGTTATTATAAAAAAACCGGCAAAAATCTCAAATTTTATCCGGTGTATACAGCACCAAAGTACATAACGGTTGGTGAGCCAACAGTGTTTGACGGCACTGCTCCCGTCAAGGATGAACGCAGGCGTGTTGCAGAGTATCTTCGTGACAATATGCATCAGCTTGCAAGCGAGTTGCCACCTTTTGAGCCTATACCAACTTATACCGAAGAGTATTTTGCCGCTATCGAAAAGCAAGAGGCAGAAAGGCAGGCTCAGGCAGAACAAAACAGAGCAAATTTGCAAAACAATGATAATCAGTGAGGGTTGATATGGACGAAAAAGTTTTTAACAATTTGGTAAATGCCGACTTTGTGGCTGATTATGAACAAAAATATGCACAGATTGGCCTTGCAGAAGAAAAGGCGGTTGCAGATACAATTGCCAGTGACGAACTTTGCGAGCAGGAGGTTGCAAACATTACCAACACGATGGAAACCTTTAAACTCATCGTGATGGAAAAGTTGCAGGTTATCGAGCAAAAAACAAACGAAGAGCTTGAGTGTGCAAAAGAAAAACACCTTGCAGACGTAAAACAGTGCGAAAACCGCATGAACGTTGCTCAAAAGCATTTTGCAAAAGCCTCTAAAGAAAACAACACAAAAAAGACAAAAATGCAAAATGCCAACACAAAGGCAATTGCAGAGATAGAAAAAAAGTACAAGGCAGACACAACTGCTGCAGAAAAAAAGCAAAAAGAAGTCGTCAAAAAAAGAGAAAAAGATTTTAAAGAACAAGCCGACATAATGGCAAAAAGGCTTGAAGAAGCAAAAAACGTATACGAACACAGCGTTACAAACATCAATGCAAAAATCAAAAAATCTCACGACTATTACAAAAAGCAGGAGGACGCAAGCGTCAGTGCTTTTGAAAACGTAAAGGTTGCCTGCGAGCAAAGCATGCAGGAATTGCAGGAACAGTTTGCAACTGCTCAAAACGAATTTAACGAGCAGATGAAAAACACTACCGACAAACAAAGGATAAAAACCTTGCGCACACAGCTTGCCCTTGCAAAAAGCTCATACGAGTCTGGCATGGCTGCAAAAAAAGGCGAACTTGCAACTGCACAAAAAATTTATAACATACAGCACAACGACTGTTTTTCTCAACTGGTAAAAGACGTTACCGAGTATCAAAAACAACTTCGCACGCTTGAGGCAAGTTATACTCTTGACAAGATAGAAATCGACTACGAAAAAAAGATTGCCGATGCCGAAAACGCTCATCGCATCAGAGAAGAAGAGGTGTCTCACAACGAGGCTCTCATGGAAATCGACTTGTGGCGTCAGGACGAGCTCAACAAACAATATTCTCTCAATTTTTGCAACAACTATGATATGGATATTTGCGAAAAAGAGGCACAGCTTGCGCTGGACGTTGCTCTGGAAGAAGAATATAAAAACATCGACGTAGAAAAACTCAATTTTGAAATCCGCCAAAAAGAAATCGAGACAGACAAACTCATACTCGACGGCGAACAACAAAAATATCTTGCTCAAAACGAAACAAAAACAGTAAACGAAATCAACAAAAGAAAAGAGCGCACTCATCACGAAAAACAGGTGCGTGACGTAAACGTATATTCACTTTCTTTCAAACATGCAAACAAAAACCAAAAACTCATCAACTGCATCAAGTGGAACCGAAACGTAAACACTCTCAACGAGCAGATTGATCAGGTAAAACAACGTTTGCAAAAAGATCTCGAAAGGATAGACTCACTCAAACAATATCAGCAGGCAGAGTATGAGGCCATCTGCAAAACAACTGCAGATTTTTATGACAAACAAAAGCAGGCAATCCAAAAATTGTTTGACGAGGCTGTTGCGCAGGAAAAAACATCAGAGTCATCAATCTTTCAAAAGTCACTTGACGACATCCAGGCAGACAGACAATCTGCATTTGATCAACTTTCTGCACAGGCAAAGTTTATTGACGATATGATTGTTGCAGAAGAAAACCGCATAAAAGAACAGGCTCAAAAAGAACTTGACGCACTGGAACTTTTTATTAAAGAATTTGGCGATATGACAGAAAAATACAACGACGGTGCCGACGAACTGCGTACAAAAACAGACGAGGCCAAAAAAGATGCCGTTGTAAATCTGCTTGCCGTTCACGAACAAACAAACGACAATTTCAACACAGAGTGCGACTCTGCCGTCAGACAGTTCGAAAAAGATTTTGTAACCTTTACAAAGGCAAAAATTGTCGAAAGCGAAACATTTATACAAGAGATCGAAGACAAAAAAATTGCCGTGGCAGACGAATATGCTCAAAAACAAAATGCACTCAGACAAAAACTGCAAAACTTTGTCAACGAGGCAGAAAAAAACAAG
>JAFTHO010000185.1 GCA_017457385.1 Clostridia bacterium
AACTGAAAAGTATCAGCTTTATTTGGGAGGGTTGAAAAAATGGAAAACAAAGAAAGAATGTTTGGCGAAGGCATTGCAAGACAAGAACTCAACGTGTTGTTTGTGATTGACAACTCAGGATCAATGGCAGGCGAAAGAATAGGTTCTGTAAACAACGCAATTCGTGACGTAATGAGCATTATGCCTGAAATTCAGGAAGACACTGCAGATGCCGTAATCAAAATTTCTGCACTTAAATTCAGTGACGAGGCAAAATGGATCTATTCAGAACCACAGAGTGTTTCAGAGTTCAGGTGGAAAGATTTGTCTGCTGACGGTGGCACGAATTTGTCTGATGCATATGAAAAACTTGCAAAATGGCTTTGCAAAAAAGAAAAAGGTGGTCAAATGCCAGATATCGGTGGTGTTGCGCCTATCATTATTCTCATGACAGACGGCATGCCAACAAGCTACAACTGGAAAGATAAGCTTGATGACCTCAAAAAGAAAGGCTGGTTTAAAGTTGCTCTCAAATATGCCCTTGCAATTGGCATTGATACCGACGAGGCAATGAACGTGCTTAACAAGTTTACAGGCAACCCGGAAACAGTGCTTAAAGTATACTCTGCAGAAGCATTGCGCAAAGTGATCAAGGTGATTGCAATCACTGCATCAAAAGTCAAATCAAGCTCGGCAACAACTGCGGGTGGTTTTGGGCAACAGGCAAATCAGGTTGCGCAGGAACAAATCACAAACAAACTTGATGAAATTCAGGACGTAGAGTGGTGACGCTTTTGTAAAAGAGGTTGTTATGGATAAAATTGCTAAACAAAAATTGAACGTTATTATGCTTATTGACAAATCCAAAAGCATGCAGGGCAAACGGATTGAACAGGTCAATCAGGCGCTTAAAGACGTTAAAAAGCAACTGATACAAATGCAGGACGAAAACACAAATGTGGATTTTGCGCTTACAATAATTTCATTTTCTACCGAGGCAGAGTTTTTAAACAACGAAAAAACAAAAGACGTTACAGAGTTTGATTTTGCTGATATCAAGGGTGGCGGCTGGAGTAATTTGCATCTTGCATATCAAAAACTTGCAGAAGTTCTCAAAAAGCAAAGTCAGGGTGGAATTATGGCAGATTTTGGTGGCATAGCACCCATTATTTTGCTTATGACAGATGGTCACCCTACAAAATATCCACTTAAACAAGAGATGGAGTTGCTTAACGGTTTACCTTGGTTTAAGGTGGCTTTGCGCTATGGTGTGGCAATAGAACTAAAAGACGAAAAAACCCTGAGGGTATTGCAGGATTTTGTTGGCAACGAGGGTGACGTGATTGAGTGTCTTGATGCAAACACTCTCAAAAAAATCATTAAGATAGTTGTTCTTACAGCGTCAAAGGTGCAGTCTCAATCAACTGGTGTAAAACAACAAAGCAAAAAGCAACAAATAAGGCAACACGTGCAACAATGCCTGCAGGAAGTTGATGATTGGGAGTGGTAGAGATGACAAAATATTTTGCAAAATCGGCAACGGGGTTCAGCCATTTAAAAAATGGTGCCAGGTGTCAGGATTTTTCTTGTTGCTATCACGACAACGAACGAACAATAGTTTCTGCATGTGATGGTCATGGTGGCGAGGTGTATATCAGGAGTCATCTTGGCAGCAAATTTGCAACAAAAGCTATCATAAAGGTGCTTGGCAATATAGAAAAAAATTTGTTTTACAGGCACACAAGGCAAGAGATAGAAGACTATATAAAACTGGGCATTCTTTGCGAGTGGAATGCCCTTGTGGAAAAAGATTTGAAGACAAGGCGGTTGCATAAAAAAGAAGTGGCTCATCTTAATGAAAAACAAATTAAAGGCATACAACAAAATTCGGCAAAAATGTATGGCACAACACTTGGTGCGGCAATGTGGTTTGGCAACAAGCTGATTTGTGTTTCATTGGGTGACGGTGGGGTTTTTATTTTGAGCAAGGGCAATATGTTTTTGGCATTTAATGACGAAGACGACCCTGTTGCAAACTTTACTTATTCAATTTGTCAGGATGACGCATATCAACACCTCAACGTGGCACTGTTTGATGCCAGCAACGTTGACGGCGTTATCGTTTGCACAGACGGACTCGTCAACCCTTATCAAAACCTGTCTAACTTTAATCAGTCTTTTGCAAAGCCTTTGTTTGTTGCATTAAGGCAAGGCGAGATAGACAAAATAGACAGATTTGTCACGGATATGGCTCAAAAAAATGGGTTTGGCGATGACGTATCTCTTGCCGTTATGATAAAACAAAACTGTTCTTTGAGGTCGTACAAGGATAAACAAAAATGATGGATTTTAAGCAGGCTTTGCATATTGTCTGCAAAGACAGCAATCTTTCAGGGCAAATGTGTGATCCGTTTGCCTTGAGGTGCTTTCTTGAGGACAAATGCAACTGGTCATTGGAACAAAAAGCAAAAGTAAAACTATTTTATCAGGTGGATAAACAATATAACGTCTTTTGCAGATTGTATCAAAAAGGAAAAAGTGAGGTTGACGTATTGCTTGCTGAGTTTGAAGAACAGCAAAATGAAATGTCAAAACAAAAATTTGCTTCTCTGTTAAATACAATTGTGTTTTTGTTTGATGCAAGCGAAAGTCAGCTTCAAAAAGTGGAACAACAGCAACGTGCAAAAAAGCAACCACAAGTTGCTAACAAAAAACCACACAAACCATGCAAAAACAATCATCATGCAAAGGCAAATGCACGGCAAAACAGAATACAGCCGGTCAATCAGTTTGCTGTGTCAGCCCCAAGTCATGGTTTTGACGTCGTCGACTTTTTGCTAAATCTGCTGGCGGCATACGTAAAGTTTGCCCCTTTGCTGGCAGTGCTGTTTTCAGTTGTGGTGCTGATTTTTAAAATAGAAATTCCCTGGGTGACATGGCAATGGGTGATTGGTGTTACCGTGATTGCAATACTTTTGTTTTTGATTGCCTTTATGATAGACAATGATTGTTTTGCTACAAACGGCGGGGTGATTTATTTTTTGACGGTCATGTCAATCAACGTGGTTTTGTTGTGCTTTTTTGGAGCTTTTTACAAGGTGATTTTTTTGTGTGTGCTTGCACAAACGATTTTCTGTCTTGCCATGCTTGCATTCGTTTCTTTTTATGAGCACGACATGGGCTATGGTATATTTTTTGTCATAGCACTTTTGGGTTGCCTTGCAGGTTTTGTGTGGGTAGTGGCAAGTGTATAAATAATAAAAAACATATTGAAAACAAACTAAAAAAAGTGTAAAATAGATGCAGATATGAGTAAAACGTCACAATGTATTCAATTATTAAAAATTTTATATAGTCGTAGCAGAAAAGTTAGCGTAAAAGAGTTGGCAGATATTCTGGAAACAAATGAGCGCAATATTCCAGAATATGTAAAAGAATTGAGAGAAGTGGGTTATGAAATAAAAACCATTGCAGGCAGATATGGTGGCTATCTTCTTGAACGAAAATCCACTTTTCCATCAGTAAAGCTCAACGACTATGAAAAAGATGGGCTCATGGCAGGGCATGAATATCTTATTGCCCGCAATGATTTTATGCAAAAAAATGATTATAGCAAAGCAATGATCAAAATTGCGTCTGCTATTATGAGCAAAGATGCAATGCAAGACGATACTCTTATTGCAAATAGGTTTCCACTGGCTATGCCACAGGAAGAAATTGCAGACAGATATTTGTCAATTCAACAATGTTTGTCAAACAAAACGACAATGGAGATATATTATCTTTCATTGGACAATCACGTTTCCAAACGAAAAATTCATCCTTACAAATTGTTTATGTATAACAATGCATGGTTTGTTTTGGCTTTTGACGAAAATTCTGAAGAAATCAGATACTTCAAACTCAACAGAATAGAAAAGTTTGAAATTCTCACAGAAAAATTCAGAGTATTGCTTGCATATAAAGAAAGTGACTATCTTGACGAATATGGTATGAAACAAAACGGAGAATGGCACCCTATCAAGCTAAAGCTCACAGGAAACTATGCTATGCTCGCCAAAGAAAGGATATATGGCAAAAGCCAAAAGGTGGAGTTTTCTGACGAATCAACGACAATTTTGTCTTGCAAAATGCAAAACAAAAGTGAAATTATCAAGTTTGTGTTGGGCTTTGGTAAAAACTGCACAGTTCTCGAACCACAATGGCTAAAAGATGAATTGCTTTTGATATCAGCTGCTATTGCTGATAAGTACAAGCTTTGAAAAAAAATTTTGACAACGGGTTTTGTTGTTTTTGCAATTTGTTAGAATATGACTCTATAGACAACAACTTTGTGACTAAACATTCAATTTGTCCTGCGTATGACTAAAACTATAAATGAAATTTTTTATATTATTTCACTTTGTTGTGTAGAATTGATGATAAAATTCTATTGAGAGAGAGTTGTGTAAATCTAAATAGCTTAATTTTTTAGTGTTGGCTAATTTTCATTATCTTTCACAAACAGTTTTACGTTTCACACGCTCCGCCACATTTTGGACTAAGCAAAAGCTTAGTCCTTTTTGTTTTTGTACGAAAGATTTTTACCCTGGGGGGGGTGACGTTTCAACCTGCACCTTGTGTCAAAAATGAACGGATTTTGGCTCGGTTGCATTATTTAAAAAAATATGATAAAATCTTTTGGTATTTTACAAAAGGGGATTTTTATGGAAGCAATTGTTTCGTGGATAAGCGCTAATTTGTATAATTACGTGGTTATCATATTGTTGATTTTGGGCGGTTTGTATTTTACTTGTCGCACAAAATTTGCTCAGTTCAGACTGTTGGGCGAGCAATTTAAATCTGTTACAGAAAAATCAAAAGACGGCAAAGTTTCGTCATTTCAGGCACTCATGGTGTCAACTGCGTCACGTGTAGGCACAGGCAACATCATTGGTGTGTCTACTGCAATTTGTCTTGGTGGTTTTGGCTCTGTTTTGTGGATGTGGATCATTGCCATCATTGGTGGCGCATCTGCCTTTGTAGAAAGCACTCTTGCACAAATTTACAAACGCAAAGGCAAAGACGGTGGTTGCTATGGCGGTCCTGCATATTATATCGAAACAGCCTTTAAAAAGCACAAATGGGCAAGACCTGTTGCAATTGTTTTTTCTGTTTTTCTTATTTTGACGTATGGCGTTGGCTTCAACATGCTTGCATCTTACAACCTGCAATCTACTTTTGAGGCTTTCAATTTTTACAACCCAGACGTAACGCCATGGATCGTTGGTGGCATTGCCGCATTGCTTGTTGGCACTTGTCTTTTTGGCGGTGGCAAGCGCATCATCAAAACTTCAAGTTTACTTGTGCCTTTTATGGGTGTTGCATACATTCTTGTGGCTGTGCTTGTGGTTGTGCTCAACATAACAAGTCTGCCTGCTGTGTTTGGCGAAATTTTCCGCAGTGCATTTGACTTTAATGCAATCTTTGGCGGTTTTGCCGGCTCTTGCATAATGTATGGCATCAAACGCGGTTTGTTCAGCAACGAGGCAGGTGTTGGCTCTGCTCCAAACGCCTCTGCATCTGCCGAGGTTTCTCACCCTGCAAAGCAAGGCCTTGTGCAGGTTTTGTCTGTGTTTATCGACACTTTGCTGGTATGCACGGCAACAGCCTTTATGTGCATGACTTCTGGCGTGACACCTGATGCATCAATTTCTGGTGCGCCATACGTTCAGCAATCACTTCAGGCAACACTTGGTGCGTTTGGTCCGATCTTTATTGTTGTGGCAATGGTATTGTTTGCCTTTACAACACTCATCGGCAACCTGTTTTACGTCGACAAAGCCCTTATACACATTGTTGGTCACGAGCCTGGCAAAAAATTCAAGGCGGTATACAACGTTGTGGCATCACTCCTCATCTTTGTGGGTGCAGGTCTCAGTGCTGGTTTGTTGTGGGATCTTGCAGATATCTTTATGGGTCTTATGGTTGTCATCAACGTGCCTGTCATCTGCTGTCTTGGCAAATATGCTTTCAGGGCGCTCAAAAACTATGACGAACAACGCAAAGCAGGCAAAGAACCTGTCTTTTTGGCAAAAGACATCGGCTTGCCTGACAAAGTTGACTTCTGGCAGGAATAATTTAAAACTGATATAAACAAAAAGACACGGTTTTGCCGTGTCTTTTTTATAGTTTATTAATGAAATTTTTGCAAAACTATTCACTTTTGTTTTTTGTAGTGCTATAATTAAAAAAACACTTGAAAAAGGGGTTTGATTATGAGAGCAATGATTTATGGTGCCGGTTCGCTTGGCACTGTGCTTGGTGCTTATATCACAAAAAACGGTGGACAGATTGATCTTGTAAACCGAAACAAAGCGCACGTAGATGCACTCAACAAAAAAGGCGCAAAGATAACTGGCCTTGCAGATTTTTGTGTGCCGGTAAAAGCAATCACGCCTGACGAACTTGAGGGAAAATACGACGTGATTTTGCTTTTGACAAAACAACTCAAAAATGCAGAGGTTGTAACAAGCCTTAAAGACTATCTTGCAGACGACGGCGTTGTGGTCACGTTGCAAAACGGTTTGCCAGAGCCTTTGATTGCCGATATCGTGGGCAAAAACCGCACTATGGGCTGTGTTGTAGAGTGGGGTGCAACTTTGTCTGCACCTGGTGTATGCACGCTCACAAGCCATCCTGACAGCCTGTCTTTCCATATGGGCAAAATGGAGGGCATCAGTGACGAACAGTTTGACAAGGTAAAAAATCTGCTCGAACTTATGTGTCCTGTGCATACCGAAGAAAATCTTTTGGGTGCAAGATGGTCAAAACTGCTCATCAACGCAACTTTTTCTGGTCTGGGAACAGTTGTGGGTGGCACGTTTGGTGACGTTGCCGGTGACAAAAAAGCACGCAAGGTTGCCATCAGGTGCATTAAAGAGGTTATCGACGTTGGCCGTGCAACGGGTGTTACGTTTGCGCCTGTTCAGGGCAAAAACATCACAAAACTGTTTTATTATAAAAACCCTGTCAAACGTGCAATTGCCACAATGATAATACCAATTGCCATGAAAAAGCACAAAGACATCGAGCCGTCTATGTTGCAGGATCTCAAAAAGGGCAAACAATGCGAGATAGAGTCTATCAATGGCGTTGTCTGCGAATGGGGCAAAAAATATGGCATCAAAACACCAATCAACGACCGCATTGTTGCAATTGTCAAAAAGGCGCAGGCTGGTGGAGTTCAGCTCAAAAAAGAAAATATAAATCTGTTTAAAGATTTGTTATAAAGCAAATCAAAAAAGCCTTTCCCGTGTTGGGAAAGGCTTTTGTTTTTGTTGTTTTATTCTGCTGTATAGTTGTCAAAATAACCTTGGATAAATACGATTGGTGTGCCTTTGTCGCCAGAGCCAGATGTGAGGTCGCAAAGTGAACCGATGAGGTCTGTCAACTGACGAGGTGTTGTGCCTTCGCTTGCCATTTTGCCAACAAGACTGCCGTCTTTTGCACTGATTTTTTCTTTGATGGCTTGTTTGAGGGCCTCACCAGAAAGGTTTGCAAATTCGTTGTCTGCAAGATATTTGAGTTTGAGTTCGTTTGGTGTGCCGTCAAGACCTTGTGTATAAGCAGGAGAAACCACAGGGTCTGCAAGTTCCCAGATTTTGCCAACAGGATCTTTAAATGCGCCGTCGCCATAAACCATAACTTCAATGTTTTTGCCTGTTGCGGCCAAAAGTTTGTCGTGGATGGCATCTACGATAGGCTGGCAGTCACGAGGGAAGAGTTTTACTGTGTCTTCTGTCGCTTTGTTTGTGCCAAGCAAACCATAGTTTTCGTTATAACCACTGCCGTCAACCGGGCTTGTCAAAATGTCGTCAAGACCAAGCACGATTTCTGCACCTGCTGCTTTGAGCAAACGTTTTGTGCGTGCACGAGAGTGGATGTCACAGCAAAGCACTTTTTTAGTATAGTTGAGGATAGCTTTTGCATTGTTTGCAAAAATGATTTCGCATTGTGCGCCGGCTTCTTCTATGAGTTGTTGATAATATTCTACGTAGTCGATGCCTGTAAATCTGTGCTTTTCGTATCCAAAAAGTTCACGGTATTTTGCAAGATCAAGCACGTCTGTATATGGGTTTACGCCTTTTTCGTCAAGTGCATCAAGACTGATGAGGTGGTTGCCCACTTCGTCTGATGGATAAGAAAGCATAAGCACAACTTTTTTTGCGCCTTTTGCAATGCCACGCAAACAGATGGCAAATCTGTTTCTGCTGAGAATAGGGAAGATTACGCCGATTGTGTCGCCACCAAATTTTGCTTTTACGTCAGTTGCAATCTGGTCAACGTTTGCATAGTTGCCCTGTGCTCTTGCAACGATTGCTTCTGTCATAGCAACGATGTCACGGTCATGAAACTCAAAGCCAACGTCCTGTTGTGCGTCAAGTATGCATTTAGTAACGATTTCAACAATGTCGTCACCCTGTCTGATGATTGGCGCTCTTACGCCACGTGTTACAGTACCTATAGTTCTACTCATACAAACAACTCCTTTTTTGCAGAGATTTTTAACGCAAATCAAGTCAGTGTTACTGTTCAATTTACACCACCTTATTTATACCACTATCTTGCCAATTTTTCAAGAGATTATCAAAAATTATCTCATTTTTTTGCTATATTAAAACTTTTTTGGGCAAACAAAAAGAGGGCAAAAGCCCTCTTGTCATTTTGTATAAATTTCAAGTTGTTTTTCAAGTTCTTTTCTCGTTGGCAAAAATCTGCCGTCAGGCACGCCGTATGCAAACTCGCAAAGGTGCACCACAATG
>JAFTHO010000186.1 GCA_017457385.1 Clostridia bacterium
TAAAACTATGGCTGACAAAACTCCAAGCAAAGTTAAAGAAGGCGTTTCTAAAGAAACTGCAACTGAAATCGTTGAAAAACTCAAAGCTGCTGGTGCAGACGTAGAAATGAAATAATTGTCTATAAGACATTATTCAACGCAATTAACTTGTATTAAAAAGGTGCTGATTATGCAGCACCTTTTTTGTTTTGCATTGAGTCTGCATCAGAAAAACGAAGTTTGCCTGATGACGCAGACGTAGAAATGAAATAATCGACCATAGGTCAATTATTTTAAACAACGAATTAACTTACAAAAACAAAAAGACACTGTCGCAAGACGGTGTCTTTTGTTTTTGTCCCATTAAAGCCTCCATCGGAGGAGGGCGCGACGCGTTAAGGCAATAGTCCAGTGGACTATTGCTAGCCAAAGTGCTTAGCAATTTATAATTGCGAAGGGTGTCCCTTAGGGACTTGTCGCTTGACCAAGCGACGGAGGGAGTCGATAATGAAAACCTGGTTGCTATCCTCACTCATACAGGACAATTGCTTAAAACTACTCTTGCTCACATTTGCAGTGAGTGTTATAATATCATTATGAAAACAAACTATTCGCTCCTTACAGAAAAGGTGTTTGACGAAATAAAAGAAAAACAACCAAAACCAAAACTTTTGTTGCAAAGTTGTTGTGGTCCTTGCAGCAGTTACGTGCTCAAATACCTCACGGATCATTTTGACATTTTTGTATACTATTACAACCCAAACGTATACCCTGCAGAGGAATATGCAAAAAGGCTGGATACCCAAAAGCAACTGCTTGATGCAATGCCACGTGAAAACGTGATACAGCTTGTGGAGTGCAACTATGATCACGACGAGTTTTTGGCTGTTGCAAAGGGATATGAAGATGAAAAAGAAGGTGGGGCAAGATGTGCAAAATGCTTTATGCTCCGTCTTGAAAAAACCGCACAAAAAGCAAAAGAAATGGGTTGCGACTTTTTTGGAACAACACTCACAGTAAGCCCTCACAAAAATGCACAGGTGCTCAACAACATTGGCTTGCAACTGCAACAAAAATATGGCGTGAGATTTTTGCCGTCAGACTTTAAAAAGAAAGAGGGATATAAACAATCGATAGAACTTTCTAAACAATATGACCTTTATCGTCAGGAATATTGCGGATGCGAGTTTGCAATGGGGCATTTAAAAAATGAATAAAACAAAAATTTTGTCTTTTGGCGAAATAATATGGGACGTATATCCTGACAAAAAATGCATAGGTGGTGCACCTTTCAACTTTTCTGCTCACGTTGCAAAACAAGGTGTGCAGTCTTTTTTGCTTTCGTGCGTGGGCAACGACGACCTTGGCAAACAGGCAAAACAATATCTTGCAAAGTTTGGGGTTAATGACAAATATCTGTATACCTGCGACAAACCGACTGGTGTGTGCAACGTCACGCTTGACAACAATGGAGTGCCAACGTATAAAATACAGGATGACGTGTCTTATGACAACCTGCCTTTTGACGAATATATAACAAAAGAAAAATTCGACTTGTTTTGTTTTGGCACACTTGCTTTGCGTAGCAAAAACAACAGACAAACGATAAAACAATTGCTTGAGAAATGTTGTTTCGACAAGGTTTATTGCGACCTCAATTTGCGTACACCGTTTTTTGACAAACAGGTGGTGGAGTTTTGTCTGCAAAACTGCGATATAGTCAAAATCAGTGACAACGAGGCGGATTTTGTTTGCAACGAGGTCTTGGGTGTCAAATATGCAAATGCTCACGATTTTGCAAAACGTCTGTCACAAGTCTTTAAAAACCTCGAGACGGTGCTTTTCACCTGTGGCGACAAGGGTGCATACGCATATATGCAAAATCAGGATAAAATATATTTTGAGCCTGCAAAAGAGGTGGACGTTGTGTCTACAGTTGGTGCTGGCGACAGTTTTGGTGCTGTGTTTGTGGCACAATATTTGTCTGGCACAGACTTGCAGGTTTGCTTAAAAATGGCAAGCGAATACAGTGCATACGTGGTGTCAAAACAAGATGCCATACCAGACTGAGAGGAAAGAATATGACTAAAAAATTGTTTGCAGAGGCAATTTGCAAATTTGCTTTGGGAGTTGTTCTCGTTGGTGTGCTGGTGTTTTTGCCGGCAGGTACTTTAAATTTTTTGCAAGGGTGGTTGCTTGTTGGCATTTTGTTTGTGCCAATGTTTTTTGCAGGTGTTGTCATGATGGCCAAAAACCCTGCTTTGCTAAAAAGCCGTCTTGATGCCAAAGAAAAACAAGGTGCACAACAAACTGTTGTCAAACTGAGTGGTCTTATGTTTTTGGCAGGTTTTGTGGTTGCAGGGCTAAACTTTCGTTTTGGCTGGCATATTTTGCCTTTGTGGGTGTCGGCAGTTGGGTGCGTATTGTTTTTGCTCGGATACGTTATGCTTGCATTTGTGTTCAAACAAAACACTTTTCTTGCCCGCACGATAAAGGTAGAAAAAAATCAGACGGTGGTGGACAGTGGGCTTTATGGCGTGGTGCGACACCCAATGTACAGTGCAACTTTGATTTTGTTTTTGACAATGCCAATTATTTTAGGTTCGCTTTATGCATTGATAGCATTTTTTGCATATCCGTTTATCATTGCGGCAAGGATAAAAAACGAAGAAAAACTGCTTGAAAACGAACTGGATGGATATAAAGAATATAAACAAAAAGTAAAATACAGACTGATACCATTTATCTGGTAAAAAGAAAAAAAAACAAGACAGGCTTGTTAGCCTGTCTTTATTTTTTGACGGGAGTTTTTTGAGCAGTATTCCGTCATTATATCGTCACCTATGAAAAAGTAACTGTCATCTCAAAATGATAAATGCCATATATGCGATATAAAGCAATACCATTGCTATGCCAACCGGACGGTTGACTTTCTTTTTGCACAAAGCGATTGCCACAAAAGTGAATATCGTTATGCCCAGGCAGAACAAAATGTCAAACATCGTGTCTGGGTTTGTGCCAATTGTGCTGAGCACAGATGATGCACCAAGTATAAATACAATGTTGAATATGCTTGAGCCTACAACGTTGCCCAGTGCCATACCGCTGTCGCCTTTGCGTGCCGCTGTGATAGAAGTGACAAGCTCTGGCAGACTTGTGCCAACCGCAACTATTGTCAAACCAACGAGTGCTTCGCTCATGCCAAGGTTTACTGCAATTTTGCTTGCACTATCAACAACAAGGTCGCCACCAAAAATAACACCTGCAAGACCACCCGCAATAAACAAAAGGCTCAAATACCATTTGCGTTGTTTTTGCTCTTCTTTTTCGTGCGTGCGGTGTTTGAGTGCATGCACAACCGTCATTGTAATGTATGCCACAAACAAAACAAGCAAAATTATGCCATCCACAAGACCAAGCGCTCCGTCAAACAAAAATATTGCCAAAAGCGCTGTGAGTGCAATGCAGATTGGCGAATCACGCTTGAAAATTACTTCGTCTGCAGTAAAGACTTTTATTGTTGCACAAACGCCAACAACCACCAAAAGGTTAAAAAGGTTTGAGCCAATTACGTTGTTGAGGGCAATGTCGTTGCTGCCTGCAAGACCTGCCGTTATGCTTACTGCTGCCTCTGGTGCGCTTGTGCCTGCCGCAACGATAGTGAGACCAATTACCACGGATGGAATTTTAAAAAGTCTTGCAATATCACTGCTGCCATCAACAAAAAAGTCTGCACCTTTGATGAGCAGTACAAAACCTACAATCAAAAGTAAATATTCCACAAGTTTTCCTCTCTTTGGGAGTTTTTTGCAAAAAAAAACGACTTTTATTGCCTGTGCAATAAAAGTCTTGTCGTTTAAGGTTTGCCCGGTGTTTCCACGTGATGACGAACAAACCGCGCTAAATAGCGCTGACTACTCCCTTTTGTTGCAATCATTTTGCCACATACAAAAAATATTGTCAAACAAAAAGGGGATTATACAAAAAAATTGCCCCAAAAATGGGGCAATATTATTTTGCTGGCACTACGTTTACAAAACAGTCGGCAGAAATCTCCGGATAAACTTTTATCACGATTTTAAACTGACCAACGTTTTTGATAGGGTCTTTAAGCACGATTTGTTTTTTGTCAATCTGTTTGCCTGCTTTTACAAAGGCATCTGCAATTTCTTTTGCAGTCACACTGCCAAAAATTTTGCCGTTGTCACCCATTTTTATGCTTACAGTCACTTCTTTGCCTTTGAGTTCGCCTGCAAGTTTTATTGCCGCTTGCTTTTCAAGTTCTTTTTGTCTGGCGATAGCAGCATTTTTGATGTTGAGGCTGTTGATGCTGTCTGTCGTTGCAGGTTGTGCAAGACCTTGTTTGATCAAAAAGTTTTTTGCAAAACCGTCGTTAACGTCAATTACGTCACCTTTTTTGCCTTGTGCTTTTACGTCTTTCAACAAAATTACTTTCATAATATCATCTCCTGACTGCATTTTAAAATACAACGGCGCTTTTGTCAACAGATGTATATTATTTTTGCCATTTGCCAAAAATAACCACAGGAGGTGATTTTATGGAAAAAAATCAACGAATCAACTGCAACGTAGAAAACTGCAGACACAACAATCACAACGGAAAGTGCATTTTGGACAGCATCACGGTGGTCAACACAATGGCATCGCCAACTGCACATTATTGCGAAGACTATCAAAACGATATATTCGACTAAAACAAAAAACGGCCTTGTGCCGTTTTTTGTTTTTCTTTTGTCAATGCAAGCATTATTCTATTGACTGTTTTTGTCAAAAAGTGTAAAATTAAACGGTAAATATTGTAAAAAACCTTGGGGGTACAAAAAAAATGATTGGACACGGTATGCATGGTCAAGTAAAAATCTTTTCAGGCAACTCAAACAAATCATTGGCAAAAAAAATTGCTGACAAACTTGGTTTGCCACTCGGCAATATGGAAGTTGGCAAATTCAGCGATGGCGAAGTAGCAATCAACATTAAAGAAACTGTTCGTGGTTGCGACGTATTTCTTATTCAATCTACTTCTTCACCAGTTAACGACAACCTTATGGAATTGCTCGTTATGATCGATGCTTGCAAACGCGCATCAGCTTCTCGTATCACTGCAGTTATCCCATATTTTGGATATGCAAGACAAGACAGAAAAGCAAGAGCACGTGACCCAATCACAGCAAAACTCGTTGCAAACCTTCTTGAAAAAGCAGGTGCGGACAGAGTTTTGACAATGGACTTGCACTCAAGCCAGGTTCAAGGCTTTTTTGATATCCCTGTTGACAACCTCATGGGCATGCCTGTACTTGCAAAATATTTTTCAAGACAGGGCTTCCGTGGTGACGACGTAGTTATCGTATCACCAGACGTAGGCAGTGTTGCCCGCAGCAGAAAAATGGCAAGCAAATTTGATGCAACACTTGCAATCGTTGACAAACGTCGTCCACGTGCCAACGTTATGGAAGTTATGAACATCATCGGTGATGCAAAAGGCAAACGTGCACTCATGATTGACGATATGATCGATACAGCCGGCACAATCACACAAGGCGCAAGCGCTATTGTAGAAATTGGTGGTGCAAGCGAAGTTTTCGCTTGTTGCTCACACGGCGTATTGAGTGGCCCGGCTATCGAACGTATTCAAAAATCTCCACTTAAAGAAGTTGTTGTTTTGGATACTATCGAATTGCCAGAAGAAAAACTTATCGACAAAATCAAAGTTGTTACTGTTGCAGATTTGTTCGCAGATGCTATCGAAAGAGTATACAGCGACTTGCCAGTAAGCAAACTTTATGAATAATGATATTTTAGAGAGCAGAAATTTCTGCTCTCTTTTTTTGGTATAAAAAACAAAATAGTTGTCAAAACTCTCTGCAACAACATGCAGGGAGTTTTTTTATGCAAAAATTTTTGCTGGTTGTTTTTGTTGTGACAGTTTTGTTTTTACATATGCCACAAAAAACAACCTTGCTGTGCTTTGACGGAGAATATACCTTTTGCACCTTTGAGCAGGTCGAAGACAAAAACTGCAAAGTGACAAAAAACGGGAGTTTGTTTCTGGTTTGTTGCGACAGCAGTTATGCACAAAAACTTTGCCTTGACAAAAGCAAAATAGTGGGCGAAAGCACAAGGTTTTGCGGTGACAAAAAAGTTTTTGAGTCCACCTGCAAACAACTTGGCAAAACAAGGGTATATCAGGTGGACGGGTTGATTGTGGCAGAGGGGTTTTGCCAGAGGTTGCCTGGCGGGGTTGATACAAAAAATGGCAAAATCAACTTTCAGGTGTCTTTTGACGGAGAGTACGTCACAGTTGGCACACCCACAATATCAACGGGATTTTAAAGTTGCAGGTATAAAAAAATTTTTGGTGTAAAAACTCTATACACAAATTTTTGCTGGAGGAATTTTATGGCACAACAAGTTAAAAAACAAAACAAAATTATATCTTTTGTCAAAAGAAATTTTGCATTGCTGGTTATCGTTGGTTGCATGGTGGCAATCGTGGCAATCGTCATTGCAGAAACAAATCAAAAACAAGCGTCAACTTTGCCTGACGTCATTATTGGTGGCGGTGGCATCACAAACTCTTCGCCGGATATCCCTGGCGGTGGGGACACAATCGTTGACAACGAGCCCGTCACTTTTGACCTGCCTCTTGCAGAGTATACCATTGCAATGGATTATACCGAGGGTGACGAGTTTGTATATTCTTCTACACTAAACGAGTGGACAACCCATCGTGGCATCGACTTTGTTGCAACAAACGGCAAAGACGTAAAGGCAGTTGCAGACGGCACTGTTGAAAGCGTGTCTTTCGACGACGAACACGGCACAAAAATCGTAATTGACCATGGCGATGGTCTCAAATCAATCTATGCATCTTTGGCAGAAAACCCAAAAGTCAAAAAGGGTGACAAAGTCAAAAAAGGCGACGTCATTGGTCAGGCAAGCGACGTGGGCTATCTCGAGTTTAAACACGGCCCTCACGTGCATTTTGAAATGACAAAAGACGGAAAGCACGTGTGTCCAAAACAATATTTGAATATCAAATAATTTGTGCTGACTGGTCTTTTGAAATGACAAAAGTCCCAGGCACGTATGTCCAAAACAATATCTCAACGTTAAATGATCAAAAAAGAGCAATCGTACCCTGGTTTGTGTGCGTATGCTCTTTTTGTTTTGTGTTTGTGCTTTTGACAAAAACACTCTCAAAAAAACAAAAAAACGGTTTTTGGTGCAAACTGCGTGATATATGCTTTTGTAACCATGACGGTGTATATCGAATACGTTTTTGCAAACAATTTTGCGTTTGATTTTGTCTTGCTTTGGTCGACAGTAAAAATTGCAAAACTAAAAACAAGCAAAACAAGGTTTTTTTGTGCCGTGTTGTCAGGCACGGTTGTGGCAATCATTTTGCCTTTGTGCGGTTTTGGCATTTTGCTTTCTGTTTTGTCAAAACTGTGTCTGTCGCTTGGCATCGTGTGGGTGCTTGGCGGAACAAAAAGCAAAAAACATTTTTTTGCCATTGTCATTTTGTTTTGGTCGCTCACTTTTGGTATGGGTGGGGTGCTTGTTTGCATATATTTTTGTGCAGGGCAAAATTTTGCATTGCAAAACGATTTGTCACTTGTGTCAGACAGCCCTTTTTTGATATACGTTGCGGGCATTTTGGTGTTTGGTTTTGTCACAAAAACACTTGTGGATTTTTTAAAATCAAAAAAAACAAACGCCAGGTTTGAATATGACGTGACTTTGCAGGTGGGCAAAGAGGTTTTTGTTGCAAAAGGTTTTTTAGACAGTGGCAATCAGCTTTGCGACGACCAGAGTGGATTGCCTGTCGTTATCGTCACAAGCCAAAAACTGCAAAAATTTTTTGGCGACAAAATTGCAGATCAGTTGTTGTCAAAAGGTGGATTGCTAAAAAATCCGCATTATACAAAATTTGCCACCCTGTCAGGTGGCATGCAAAAAATGATGGTGTTTGGCATAGACGGTTTTTTTGTGGATGACAAACAATGTGACGTGATGATAGGGCTTGGCAACAAAACGGCATTTGACTGCGACTTGTTGCTCAATGCAAAAACGTTTTTTTAGTGGGGTGTAATATGAAATTTTTGTCAGTTCTCAAAAGGTTTTTAAAGGCAAATTTTGTGAGTGAAAAGGTTGTTTGCTATATCTGTGGGGCAGAGGTGTTGCCACAACCGTTGTCGCCCGAGCAAGAGGCACAGACTTTGCTTTTGCACAAGCAGGGTGACGTCAATGCAAAAAATCTGCTGATAGAGCACAACCTGCGTCTTGTGGTATACATATCCAAAAAGTTTGACAACACGGGCATAGACATAGAGGATCTCATTTCGGTGGGCACAATTGGCCTCATCAAAGCGGTAAACAGTTTTGACCCTGACAAAAAAATAAAACTTGCAACGTACGCCAGCCGTTGTATCGAAAACGAAATTTTAATGCACCTGCGCAAAGTGGTGCGTCGCAAAAACGAAATCAGTCTGGACGAGCCACTCAACGTGGACAGTGACGGAAACGAACTTTTGCTTGGCGACGTTTTGGGCACCGAGACGGATATGGTATACAACGATGCAGAAGAAAACGTAGAAAGACAACTGCTAAAAAACGCAATAAAAAAACTGTCTGCACGCGAACAGCAAATTGTTTCACTTCGATTTGGTCTTGACGGCAGGCAGGAGGTCACTCAAAAAGAGGTTGCCGACCTGCTTGGGATATCTCAGTCATACATTTCCCGACTTGAAAAAAAGATAGTAAACAGGTTGAAAAAAGAAATTTCTAAAATGGTATAAAAAAGACAGGCGTTTTGCCTGTCTTTAAAATTGTGTTTATTTGTTGAGTTCGTCAACACTTGTTTCTATGCAAAAACTTTTTACGTTGCAATGTGGACAAGTGAGTTTGCGTGTTTTTGGTGTGTGATTTGCAAAAAATCCTTCTTTAAATTTTGGCTTGAAAACGTGGTTGCATTCCGGGCAGATATACGCAACGTTGTTCCAGTAATATTTTGATATTATTATGCCATAAGGTATTGCAATGCCAGCCCATACAACAAACGGCCACCAAGTGCCTGTAACAATCCAAAATACGATAGAAAAAATCTGATAAAGCGAAAGTGGAAGACCTATTGCAAAAGTTGTTGCATACACTTTTTTGAGTTTGTTTTTGTTTTTCATCATGGTCACTACGTCACCGATAGAATTGAGAGAAAAATCTTCTTTTTTTACAAAACTTTTTATCTGTTCAAGTGTGTCAAGTTGTGCTTGTTTTTCTTTGACTTCACAGGTCAAAGTGTTTATTTGTTCATCAAGCAGGCAGTTTAACACTTTGTTTGAGTTTTGCTCTTTCAAAAGCATTTCAATTTGTTTAATGCTAAAGTCAAGGTCACGCAAATAGCAAATGATTTTCAACTGACTGACGTCTTTATCAGTATAAAGTCTTCTGCCACCTTCGGTCAGCTCACTTGGCGAGAGCAAGCCTCTGTCGTCATAATATTGAACAGTTCTTACAGAAACGTTGCAAAGTTTTGCAATTTCTCCCGTGGTATATTTTGACATAGTTTTTCACCTCCTTGCCTGCATTATATTATATCACGCAGCGTCACAAGCAACACCTCACGCAGGGATATTTTTTGTTTTTTTGCAAATTTTTTTAAAAAATTGGGTATATGTGTAAAAATATGAAGCAGGTGTAAACAGGAAATAAAATACAAAGCAAAACAATAAAAGCCTCCATCGGAGGAGGGAGGTGGCAGGCGACTGCCTGACGGAGGGAGTCGATAATAAAAAGAACAAGCAATTCATTAAGTATTGCAAAATGTTGTGTTTTGATATTGCTTTATATAGTGCCTACATTTGGACACTTTTTAAGTGTCCGTCAGCGCAACGGAGGAGGTAACGGAAATAAAAAAAAGCATACCCATTGCTGAGTATGCTTATTAAAACTGTGCATCCGTCGTCGACAGAAACCTCCGGAGCGGTATCCAGACAGGTGGCTACTGCAAAGTTTCCCCGTGGCACACGCTACGGTCCGCTTAATGCTGCTACGTTCCCGTCCTGACATGGTTCACAGTGCAACGTTGCACGGGACCTTGTTATCAACACTCCTTATCTGTTCCAAACCTCCCAAGGCACGGCCTCGGACGGCATTCAGTCCTGCTGTAGCGGATTGCAGGTTCAGGGCACCGCTAGCTCCCCACTTAGCACAGCACAAGCATTATACATTAGATTTTTGTTTTTTGCAACTTAATATTTTGTTGCAAAAGCAAACAACTTGATTAAAACTGTCGTTTTGTGGTATATTTTTTATATCAAGGAGATTTTTTTATGAAATACGTTATCGCATCTGACATACACGGCTCTGCACAGTTTTGCAAAAAACTTGTTGACGCCTTTGAAAGAGAAAAGGCAGACAAACTTTTGTTGCTTGGCGATTTGTTATATCACGGTCCACGCAATGCACTGCCAGACGAATATATGCCAAAAGAAGTTATCGAAATGCTCAATGGCCTCAAAGACAAAATTTTGTGTGTGCGTGGCAACTGCGATGCAGAGGTTGACCAGATGGTGCTTGACTTTCCTATCATGGCAGAATATATCATTGTGGTAGAAAAGGGCAAAATGATTTTTGCAACACACGGACACAAATTTGGCATGGACAACCTGCCACCCGTTGGCTTGGGTGACATACTTCTCACAGGTCACACTCACGTGCCTGCATGCGTGCCAATGCAAAACATAACTTATCTCAACTGCGGATCTGTGTCTATTCCAAAACAAAACAGCAAACACAGCTATATGACTTTGTGTGACGGTGTGTTTGAATGGAAAGATCTTGACGGAAAGGTATACAAGAGATTTGAGATATAATCTCAAATGCTTTACAATTTTGGATAATTTTTGTAAAATGATTTAGTATTGAATATAAAAATGCGTTTGCAATGCAGACAAGGTTTTTGTAAATTGTTTTTCAGAGAGTGCAAGGTTGGTGTGATTGCACAAACAAAACAAAAATTATCACTGCACGAGCACGACAACCCAAACGAAAGGAGTAGGTTGTTGCGGAGCCCCACCGTTAACACAGGGGAGTATATGACAGTATATGTTTAGTGGTGCCTGTTGGTCTAAACAACGGGCACTTTTTTTGTAAAAAGGAGTTGCAGGCTATGTACAAAAAGGTCGAAACAGGTTTGGACTTTGTCGGCAGAGAAACCGAAGTGCTCAAATTCTGGAAAGAAAACAAAATTTTTGAAACTACTATGGAAAACACAGAAGGCAAACAGGCGTTTACCTTTTATGATGGTCCACCAACAGCAAACGGCAAACCACACATTGGTCACGTTTTGACTCGTGTTATGAAGGACATTATTCCTAGATATAAAGAGATGAAAGGCTATACAGTTTTGCGCAAAGCAGGCTGGGATACTCACGGTTTGCCGGTTGAGCTCGAAGTAGAAAAAGTTTTGGGCATCGATGGCAAAAAAGAAATCGAAAACTATGGTATCGAGCCATTTATTAAAAAATGTAAAGAAAGCGTCTGGAAATATCAAAGTGAATGGGAAAAAATGTCAGACCGTCTTGGTTACTGGGTTGACATGGAAAACCCATACATCACTTATGAAGACAACTATATCGAGTCAGAATGGTGGAGTCTCAAACAAATTGCAGAAAAAGGTTTGCTTTACAAAGGTCACAAAATTGTGCCTTATTGCCCACGTTGTGGCACAGCTTTGTCAAGTCACGAAGTTGCACAAGGCTACAAAGACGTAAAAGAAAAATCTTGCATTGCAAAATTCCGTGTTGCAGGCGAAGACAACGTATACTTCCTTGCATGGACAACTACACCATGGACTTTGCCATCAAACGTTGCTTTGTGTATGAACCCGGACGAAGACTACACAAAAATCAAAGTTGGTGACGAATATTATATTTTGGCAGATGCTCTCATTTCTGCTCACTTTGAAGAAGGCAGTTTTGAAGTGATTGATACTAAAAAAGGTATCGACTACGAATATACAAAATATATTCCATTGTTTGACTACGTTTCAAACGAAAAGGCATTTATCGTTACTTGCGACGGATACGTTACACTCACAGACGGTACTGGTATCGTTCACATTGCACCTGCATTTGGTGAAGACGACGCAAACGTTGGTCGCAAATATGATTTGCCATTTGTTCAGCTTGTTGGCAGTGACGGCAAAATGACAGACGAAGTTTATGACATGAAAGGCGTTTTTGTAAAAGACGCAGACAAACTCGTGCTCAAAAAACTTGCTGATACCGGCTTGTTGTTTAAAGAACTTATGTTTGAACACAGCTATCCA
>JAFTHO010000187.1 GCA_017457385.1 Clostridia bacterium
ACGTGGCCTCAACCTTGGTGGCATATCCGGCAGCAACGGTGGCCGTTGGTTTGTGGTAGAAAAAGATCTTGCAAACAACGTGCTTTACGTCAGTCAGGGTGACGAAGAACCTTTGATGAGCAAAGCGCTCGTTGCCGATACTTTCAACTTTATACCATCAAAACCTGCGGACGAATTTGAGTGTTTTGCAAAATTTCGTTATCGTCAGCCGGAACAAGGCGTAAAGGTAAGGGTAGATGGCGACAAGGTATATATTGATTTTAAAGAAAAACAACGTGCCGTAACACCAGGACAATTCGTTGTGCTCTATGACGAACACAACTGCCTTGGCGGTGGCATTATTCAGCAGGTTATTAAATAATGGAACAGGTATTGGCAAATTCACAACCAAAAACAAAAGCAAACCGCGTCTGGGAAGTTGACTTTCTCAGGGGCTTTTGCATGTTGTTTGTCATTTGGGATCACCTGATGTTTGATTTTGCCTTTTTGTTTTCCTTTTCTACACCGGTGGGCGATTTTATCAGCGATTTTGCCATGTCATACTGGATGAGTGGGCTCAGGGCGGCAACTCACGACTATTTTGTTGGCGCATTTGTGGTCACTTCAGGTTTATCCTGTGTGTTCAGTCGCAACGACTTTAAAAAATCACTCAAAATTTTGGGTGCGGGTTTGCTCATCACAATCGTTACAAACGGTTTTGCCGAGCAGATGGGACGTGGCATAATCATCAACTTTGGCGTGTTGCACATGCTTGGCATGTGTGGTCTTATATGGGCTGTGCTCAAAAGCTTCAACTGCCCGGACTGGCTGGTTGGCGTGCTTGCGGTTTGTTGCCTTGTGGCAGGTTTTTATTTTCAGGCGCAAAACCTTACTGAGTTTGTGGGGGCAATATGGCTGTTCGAAAACAAGCAGGCAAGGCGCTGGTCACCAGGCGACTTTTTCCCATTGATGCCATGGCTTGGCTGGTTTTTTGCAGGGGTGCTTGTCGGCAACCTGCTTTATAAAAACAAAAAGACAAAACTTGCTTTTGTAAACGAAAAATACGTCAGTCCTTTTACTTTTGTTGGCAGACACTCTTTGCTTTTTTATCTGCTCAGTCAGGCGATAGGCATTGTGTTGCTGTTTGCACTTACGGAGGTTGGCCTGCTATGATAAACACAAGCATGTACAACTATCTCATGCACAACTATCAGGACAAAAAAGACGACGTTGCAATTTGCTTTTTATACAAAAACTTCAGTTACAAATTTTTAAAGGACGAGATTGACCACGTTGCGTGTTTTCTGGTTTCTCGTGGTATAAAAAAGGGTGACGTTGTGACGGTTGCTTTGCCAAACATTCCGTCATCTGTCAGCGTGTTTTATGCAGTAAACAAAATTGGTGCAATTGCAAATATGGTGCATCCGCTCGTGCCGTACGAGGTGCTCAAAAGCCATATGCAAAACACAAACAGCAAATTGCTTTTTGCATTTGATCATTTGCTCGATTGCTATTTTGACAACCTTGTGTCAGATGGCTTTGACGTTGTTGTGTGCAGGGCAAACGACTATCTTACAAAATTCGAATCGTTTTTTTATACGGCTTTTGCAAAAAAAAGATACAGACAGATAGACAAAAACAAATGCACGTTTTTTTGCGAAGCGCAAAAACAAAAGACGCTTGATTTGTGCGACGACGTAAAGGGTGATGACGTTGCCGTCATCATGCACAGCAGTGGCACTACCGACAAGTCAAAATCCGCATGCCTTACAAACAAAAACTTCAACTACGTTGCACACAACGTTATTGACGTTTTACCATGGGGCAAAATGTTGGGGCGTGGCATGGCAAGCCTTGCCGTGTTGCCAACCTTTCATGCTTTTGGTCTTGGCGTGTCTACTCACACAATTTTGTCTTTTGGTTATCAAAGTGTGATGATACCAAAATATTCTGCAAAACTAATCGTCAAAAAAATCAGACAAAAAAACGTCGCAATCATTGCAGGTGTGCCTACTATGTTTGCAGGTATGGTTGACCAAAAATCTTTTGACGGCAAAAAACTCAAAAAACTAAAGGTTGCTTTTTGTGGCGGAGACAAACTTGGTGACAAAACAAAACAAAAGTTTGACGACGTGGTTGCAAAAAACGGTGGCGCGTGTGTGCTTGACGAGGGATATGGTCTCACAGAGGCATCGGGTGTGCTTTGTGTAAATACAAGGCAGGCACAAAAACAAGGTTCTGTGGGCAAACCGCTGTGTGGCACAACGGTGCGTGCTTTTGACGAAAAGGGCAACCTGTTGCCATATGGCGACAGCGGAGAACTGTGTGTATGTTCGCCTGCTGTCATGAAAGGCTATTTAAAGGGCGAAAAACTCGTTGAGGACGGACTTTTTGTTTTTGACGACAAAGTGTTTGTAAAAACGGGCGACTACGGTCTTGTTGACAATGACGGCTTTGTGTTTTTTAAACAAAGACAAAAACGTATCGAAAAGGTTTCTGGCGTAAACGTCTTTCCTGCCGAGGCAGAAAAAGTTTTGTCTGCCGTTGACGGTGTAAAGGATTGTTGCGTAAAGGGTGTGCCACACAAAACAAAAGGCGTGATCATGAAGGCATACGTGGTTGCACAGCATGGTGTCGACAAAGACAAGCTTTTGCAAAAACTAAAAGACGAGTGTTGCCAAAAACTGGACAAGTGGACGCAACCTAAAATATATCAGTTTTTAAACGACCTGCCACTCACTTCGTTTGGCAAGGTGGATTATAAATCATTGGAGTAACGTTATGAAAAAACAACAAACAGTCGATATGACGCAGGTGCAAAGATTTGCCCCGCAGGCAAACGTTGGTCTTTGTGCATCACAGGTTGCCGAGCGCAAAAATCAAGGCCTTACAAACAAGGTTGAGCGCACTGTAGGCAAAAGTTATGCGTCAATTTTTATTGACAACATTTTTACTTTTTTCAATATGCTCGGTTTGTCAATCATGGTGCTCATGTTTATACTCGGCTCATTTGGCAATCTGTTTTTCAGTGTGGTTATCCTTGCAAATACCTTTATCGGGATCATCCAGGAAATCAAGGCTAAAAAGAGTATCGAAAAACTTTCTATCATGTCTGCACCAACTGCAAAAGTCATCCGTGACGGTCAGGAATGCGAGGTGTCTGTTGGTGACGTTGTGCTTGACGATATCATCAGGTTCGAGGCAGGCAAACAAATCATTGCAGACTGCATTGTCGTTGACGGCGAGATAGAAGTCAACGAGGCTTTGCTCACAGGCGAGTC
>JAFTHO010000188.1 GCA_017457385.1 Clostridia bacterium
ATCCTTGTGGCGGGGCATACTCCCCAGTGATGCCATCAAGATATCCTGGAATTAATTCTTTACAAAGAAAGAAGGATGAATCTGCACCATCGGGCAAACCGTGATAACGAATACCAAAATCTCTGGCAAAAGTAAAACCGCTTTTTCCATAGAAATGGATATTGCCTTCAAAGCACAGTGCGCCACAACCGAATTCCGTTGCTTTTTCCAAGGAATAATCCAACAGGATTTTACCATACCCTTGTCGTTTCAAATCGGGGATAATACAGATTGGACCCATTGTCATAATGGGAACATCTTTACCATCATCTGTTTTGATGGCCGCTCGCATAAACATATTTTGCCCAATTATTTTTCCGTCTTTCTCCATTACAAAATCAAGTTCTGGAACAAAGGCTTCATCATTTCTGAGTTGATTGAGTACATAATGCTCTAAACAACCTGGACGGTACACATTCCAAAATGATTCTCTTACAAGAGTTTCAACTTCTCTGTATTCTTCTTTTCTTTCTAAACGAATGATGTAGTCATTTTTATTCATTGTTTTTCCTCCTGATGATTGTTGACTCCAATACTGGGAGGTTTGTGCGAGACTGTATTTGCACTAACCTCCCGGTTAGAATACAATCTCCAGTGTTTTGATTGTTTTCTTCAAAAAGCAATCTCCTTTAAAATATTTATAATCAAGCCTTTTGGCAGATTATCTTTTAGATAAATTCTTATTTATCGGTGAGTTTATTATAACATAAAATAAAATTAATTCAATTTGTTTTGCGTGGTAAAAGAAAACTCGACTTATTAAAAGACGAGTTTTATGATTTATTCAATTAAAATCCCTAAGGGAAACGCCCTTAATTGCGACGATTTTGTTTTTTGACAATTTGTTTTTGTGCAGTTGGTTTGACATTTGCACCTCATTGGTTTATTATGCCGTTATGGAAAAAACAAATGCAATGCGTATTCTTGACAAACAAGGTATAAACTATAAGGTGTGGCAATATGACAACACGCTCACAGACGGCAAACTTGTGGCGCAGGCGTGTGGTCGTGACGGTCAGCAGGTGTTTAAAACGCTTGTTACGGTTGGCAACGACCTAAATCACTACGTTTTCGTCATCCCGGTGGAAGAGACTCTCAGTCTCAAAAAAGCCGCAAAATCGGTTGGTGTCAAGTCTGTCGCTATGATAAAGCAAAAAGAACTCTTTCCGCTCACGGGGTATATCCATGGCGGATGTTCGCCAATCGGCATGAAAAAGCAGTTTGTCACAGTGTTTAACGACACGGCAATGCTTTTTGACACAATATGTTTCAGTGGTGGTCGTGTTGGTGTTCAGCTCGAGGCAGACCCTGGGCAGATAGTTGAGTTTGTTGGGGCAAAGTTTGACGATATAATAGAATATTGACAAATTGATGGCAGTTTGTATAAAAATTTTAAAAAACTATACAACAAAAGAAATATGTAAAGTTTGTTTAATTGACAAATCAACAAGTCTGTTGTTATAATATCTTTTAATGTGGGAATTTTTTTTCACAAAAAACAATCAAGAGGTAAATGATGGAAAAAATTAAAATCACTTGTGACAGTTCAGCAGATCTTAACGGTTTGTTCGAAGAAAATGGCGTTGGTGTAATTCCTTTGTTTGTAAATCTCGGCGAAGAAGAATATTTTGACGGTGTAAACGTTACACCAGATGACATTTATAAATTTGTTGACGAAAAAGGCATTTTGCCAAAAACAGCGGCAAGAAGTTCAGAAGATCTTAAAGACTTTTTCAAACAATATACTGACGAAGGATATACCGTTGTTCACATCAGCATAAGTTCAAAACTTTCTATGGTGTGCCAAAACGCAAAACTGGCTGCCAAAGAGATGCAAAACGTATACGTAGTTGACAGCAGAAGTTTGTCTTCAGGCATTGGACTTATCGTTCTTAGCGCTGTTGATATGGTTAAACAAGGTCTTTCTGCAAAAGAAATTTGCGAAAAACTCGAACAACGTGCACAACACGTTCAGGCATCTTTTGTGGTAAACACTATGGAATATCTCCACAAAGGCGGTCGTTGCAGTGGTGTTGCAGCATTTGCGGCATCAGCACTCAAAATCAAACCTGCCTTGTTGTTGGAAAACGGTGCAATTTCTGTATACAAAAAATATATGTCACGCACTGGCAATCGTGCTATCAGAAAATATCTTGAGGATATTTTTGAACAATTCAACACACCAGACAAAAAACGCGTGTTCATTACACACACGGCAATCGAACAGGACGTTGTAGACTCACTTCGCGAAAAACTTTCAGAAATGGGTTTTGAAAATATTTACGAAACAGTTGCGGGTGCAACAATCACTTCTCACTGTGGTCCTGGCACACTTGGCGTTTTGTATATCAACGACGGCGAATAATAATTCAACAAAAAAACAAAAGACCGTGCAACACGGTCTTTTTTGTTTGCCACTATTTGTTGACCTGACAACAAATTTTGTGCTAAAATTTTTTTGTTGCAAACCTTTGCGAAAAAAAGGAGATTTCAATGGAACTAAAAGCAGTTTTGTTCGATCTTGACGGCACGTTGCTCCCGATGGATCAGGATTTGTTTGTCAAATCATATCTCGGCAGTTTTGCCCAAAAACTCGTGCCACACGGATACGACCCAAAACAATTTATACAGGCAGTATGGCTTGGTGTGTCTGCCATGGTGCAAAACGATGGCAAAAGATACAACGAGGCTTTGTTCTGGGATCAGTTTGAAAAAATATTTGGTCAAAAAGTTTTTGACGATATGCCGGTTATGGACGAGTTTTATCAAAAAGATTTTGACAAATCAAAACAGGTTTGCGGTTTCAATCCAAAAGCAAAACTTGTGGTTGACGAGATAAAAAATATGGGCATCAAAGTTGTGCTTGCAACAAACCCGATTTTTCCTGCAATTGCAACTCAAAAGCGAATGAGCTGGGCTGGTTTTTGTCCGGACGATTTCGAGTTGTATACCACTTACGAAAACTCTCGTTTTTGCAAACCAAACCTTGCATACTTTCAGGATATTTTAAAACAACTTGACCTCAGGGCAGAAGAGTGTCTCATGGTTGGCAACGACGTGACAGAAGATATGGTGGCGCAAAAACTTGGCATGAAAGTTTTTCTTTTGCCGGCATGCATCATCAATGCACAAAACAAAGATATCACTTGCTATCCGCAGGGCGATTTTGACGATTTGCTTGCATATATCAAAAATCTGGTGCAAAACAAACAATAAAATCAAAAATCAACCACCCGAAAGGGTGGTTTTTGTTTTGTCTTTTTTGGTATTAAAAATCTTTCAAAAAACAAACTCAAACGTGTGTTTTTGCATCAAAACAGGCTGTTTCAAACAAAAAAACAGAGTTTAAAACCTTGCGGAAACAAGGTTTAAAATGACAAAATTCTGCGACGAGAGAGATTTGCTTTTTAAAAATCTGGTTTTTGGCGGGGCAAAAAACGTCAAAAAATGCCAGAAAAAACGTATATTTTCAAAATATAGTTTAGTGGGGTTTACTATATAGTAAATCACGGTGTTTTCAAGATATTGTGGCAAAAAACAACCAAATCACACAAAAAACACCATATTTTTGATATTTTTTCGTCAAAAATATTGACAAGTTTATGCAACTAAACTATAATAGTTTACATAAATAAACTAATTTCAGGTCAAAAAAACAATGGATAAATACTTGCATGCCAACATTGTTCTCTCAAAATTCAGCAGAGACTATATAGATCTCAAAAACAATTTGCCAATTCGTCCAAGCGAAATGGGTGTTGTCAACGTGCTTGTCAAACGCGAAGGCAAACTTACTCCGCTTGCAATTGCAGATATTTTGGGTGTGTCAAAAACAATGGTGGCAACTCACATCGCCACACTCGAAAAGCAGGGTTACATCGTCAAACAGGCGTCACAAACAGACAAACGCAGTTTTTTTGTTTTGCCAACAGACAAAGCAAAGCGCCTTGTCGAGCAGGTTGATGCAAGGCTTGATGCTCAGCTCAGGTTTTTGGAGCAAACAATGGGTGTTGATATGTTCGATGCACTCATCACTCTGGCAGACTGGGCGCAAAAGACGATAGAAAAAATGGAAGATTAGTTTTATCTGTCTTTCGTCACGTTGTCCGCAACGCAAAGTTTTGTCGTTGCACAAAACCAAAAGCCTTTTTGTCAATATGCAAAGTTTGTTTTAAAACCAGTTTTTAATTTGATGTTAAATGTTTTTAAAAAAACTGTTTCAAAACAATCAACGTTGCAAAAAAGCGCAAAAAAGTCATCTCTGTTGCAATGCCATATCACGGTGGCAAAGCAACTTTTCTTGCAAAAAAAGGTTAAACAATATAAAGTTTCGCCTCCTAAAACAAAAAGCACGGCAACCCGTGCTTTTTGTTTTTTGTTTGCTGGCATATTGACATTGGTTGCACTGTAAAGTAGAATAACAAAAAGGGGAAAAGGCTGTAACGATTGACAAAAAACCTGTCAATCACAGAACCGTCCCCTGATTGTTACGATTTAGTCTTGTGGATGATGAAGGTGTATGAAAAATAGAGATTGGAGAAAAAATCCTTTTCTAAAAGAAGCGAAAAAATCCAAAATGAAAGATTACTTGCGAATGGCGAAGTTTTTGTTTTGGGTAGGAGTGTTGTGCTTGCCTTTTATACCTCTGTTAATAATACCTTGGTTAAAAACTGATGAGGTTTTTTATTTTGTTATCATGCTATTTGCCTTTGCATTAGATATTTTGATGATAGCATCAGCCCCTGGTCAATGGGGAGTGTACTCTATGTTTTTTCCTTTGAATTCGTTGAAAGAGTATGAAGTTTTTTTTCAATCAGAAGAAGATCTTTTTCAACATGGAAGAATTGTTGATGATAAAGGTACTTTTGAAATAAAAGTAGAAGAAACTGAATCAGGTGTTTGGACTATTTTGGGTCAAACAAAAGATATCAAATTAGATCTATATAGTTATCCCTATCCAAAAGAATATATTGCCGGATTTTTTGTGAGAAATTTCAATTATGCTGTTTATAATGCAAAAAACAATAATCCTTTTTGTTATAAAAAGTCTAAAGAAAGTTTTTCAACAATTTATAAAAAGAGAAGAATTAGCTGGTTAAAAAAAATAAACGATGTTAAATTAGTTTTTTATTCAAACAATAATGTAACAGAAAAATATATTCTAAAAAACAAGGTAACACAGTTGGGATTTTTTGCATATCAATTGATGTATCAAACAATCGAATATAATGCATGGAGGGGAAGAAAATATTGGACAGCAAGACATCAAGACGGTAGTGAAAGAACATTTAGAAATTATTGTAATGTTTCTGTTTTTGATATAGAAGGTAGACCAACTTATTGGTATGAGCCTTCATTTGAATACTATTCAAAATCAGAACTTTTTGATGAAAACGGAAGGCTATTATATCCTGACAATGATGCCAGACTCTCTCACCCTAAATATGCAGAAAAAAACAAAAAATAACAACTTAAGGCTACTCAAATGAGTAGCCTTTTTTGTATATTGACAATGTATTTTTTATCAATTAAAATTTAAATATCAGCAGGCAACCCATTGAGCCACAATGGCAATACATATACATTACTAAGTTGGAATTTTTTCGACTTTGCGGAAAATATTTATAATAAAATAATGAATTGGTGATGAAAAAAATACATTCTATAGTAAAAAAAATAATTATAATATTTTTAGCCAGTGCTGTTTTATTAATGGCGGCACTGATTCTTTTGCCACCCCAACCTGAGTTATCTCGTGACGGAGTGTCGTTTGATTTTAAACAAGTGTCGCAGGCAGAGTCTGATAAAATCGTGGCTTTCATGGAAGTAAAATTTATTAAAAACAAGCCGAGAGAGCATGGCATAAAAAGTTTTGACATCAGCTCAAATGGATTGATTGCCATTGCTTGCGATCCATTTTATATGGATAAAACAGTTTGTGTTTATGACCAAAATGCAAATTTTTTGTATGGCTACGAACTTGGGTCTCCACGATCAATTCACTCGGTGTCTTGGGTTGAAGAAAAATTGGTTATTTGTTCACTTGATGGAGATGCGATTTTTCTCGACAGCAATGGCAATGTTTTGGGAGTGTGTTTTGTACAAAACTGGAGCGAAATAGAAAACACGTTGAAGCATGCAACAGTAAAAACCGTTGGCGAATATCAATATGTGGCAAGCAATGATGGCATGGGAGTGTTGAGCTTTTTTAACGATAGTTATTGTAAACTTTACAAACGAGATGATGTCGGCACTGAAGTGGTAATATATGATGTGACTTTGCAAAAGATAATTGTTACAATTATTTCTGTTGTTGTAATTTGTGGGATTTTTGCGATAGGTATAGTATTTGCGATAAAAGCGGCAAAAAAATATTCAACAAACAAACAGTAAAGATGATTTTTTATTTTGCAAAGTTGCTTGTCATAAACATATATCATAACTATGGATAGCAAGAAATAATAGAAAAATATAAGAAAGGGTTGCCCAACTGCGGCAACCCTTTTTTGCTATCCAAAGGAGATGTGATATGAAAACTTTTTTAACTCAAGACCAATTGGTGGAGCATCTGTCAAGGTGCAATTATCCCTCAAAACTCAAGGACTCACTGCAGTTTTCACTCTTGGCAGTGGAGCTGTTACGTGTAATTTACGTAGGCAACGACAAGGTAGAAGTGATACTCAATCTGCACAGACTTATGGACGTATTGACACCTATGCTCCTGACAGTTCAGGAAAAAAGAGACAACGTTGCCCATAAATACAAGGCTTCCAGGGTCAGGTTTGACATAGACTGCATAAAATTTGCCGTGTAAACCATA
>JAFTHO010000189.1 GCA_017457385.1 Clostridia bacterium
GATACAAGTGACGAACTCATCGCCGCAGTAAAAGCAGGCAAGCAGGTTGTGCTTGGTGACAACATTATGCTTGGCGAAGGCATGACAACACAGCAACTCAAAGCATTCCCGACTTCAATGCCAACAACGGCAGATTGGACGTATCACAAAAATACAGGTGCAAATCATCCAAAAGTGAGTTATTTGTTGGATTTCAAAAACAATCTGTATGGCAATGGTTATTCAATCAACGCAAACAAGTTCACGACAGGTTTGTTCGAGGCATATGGCGATCCATTTACAGGACCGGTCGATTTTATCAATCTGATGAATTATGCCAAAGTAAAAGGTCAGGATCATGCTTCTTTTGTGGTTACACAGGATGGTGTACAAATCAAAAACGTATATCTGCTTGGTTGCAGTGACGAAAGCATTGTCGAAAACGATGCAATCAACCTGTCATTGCTCAACAACGTAGGCACAGTTCTCGAAGTGATGGCAAACTGCAACGTTCAGGATTGCCGTATAAGAAACGGCAGAACTGGCATACGAGCATTTGGTCGCAAAACGGCAGAAAACGTTTCACCTGTCATTGCAACAGAGGCTGGTATTATTGGTGCAACAAACCAACGCATCAAGGTTTCAATAGATGGTTGCGTTGTGTCTCAGGCAAGAGAATTTTTGCTTAAAGCAGGCTCTAACCTTGCATTGGACGGCAATGAGGGCAACCTTGCTCCGTCACTCAAAAAAGCAAACGGCAAAGAATATGCTGTTCCTTATACAACAAGCAATTTGCTTGGCGAAGATGGAGAATATTTCTATAACAACTACGTTATGACAGACGTCACAGTGCGTGACACAATCTTCCGTGACAGTGGTTTGTTCTGTGTAGGTATAGAATCTCACTTTGCAGGACCATTCCTTGACAATGCGGTTAAAGACGTGGTTGTCAGCGGTATAGATTTGCAAGAGCTTTTGTACAAAGCAGGTTGGTACGGCATGGCGTCAACAAGTTTGGCTGCTGTTGTCAGACTGGAAGGGGACGTTCAGTTCCACGACTGGAAAGTTCTTGACAACATTGACAGTTCATCTTTGATCGAAACAGGTGACAACATTCAGGAGCAACTTGCCTTCCTCAATCTTCAGATTGACGAAATGGTGCGCAAGGCTGCGGATGTTGGCGGATATAACGACCTGATCAGAACAAAGGCAGACCCTCAGTCAAACACAACAAAACAATACGTTCATGGTGGCATTTGCTTCTATGGTGGTGGCAAAAACTATAGCGAAGTGATTTATTCAAATAACTATACGGGCGAAAAACTGGTTGATTATACAATCAATCTTTCAGTTCTTGCAAAAAACGAACCATCAGATTCGCCATTGTCTCAACAAGGCAGACTTTTGCCTTACGCTGCAGGTTTTGAGTCATTCAGATTTATGATGTTCAACACAAATTCTGACTTTACGTTAGAAAAACAATGGCAAATATCTGGTCAGCAATAAACAAAAAAAGGAGTGATTTAAATCACTCCTTTTTTATTGTTGTATGTACATGCAAAACACCTTTTTAATTGTATTTGATGTTATTTTTTGCAAAAACACAAGTCACCAAATTTAATTAAAAGCCCTCAAATCGTTTGTGTCACTTTTTGATATGATTGCCTGCATAATGTTGCCCGTATGGATACCTTTTGCACAGGCCTCGTTGCAGGGCTGCAAAAGTGGTTTGAGAGACTTGTTATTCTGTAAGTAACTAAAACGTGTTGCTTGCTACCTTTAAGGGTTGACCCGTTTGAGAGCCTTGTTATTCTGTGGTTAAAGTTAAAAAAGCACTTGC
>JAFTHO010000190.1 GCA_017457385.1 Clostridia bacterium
CATTTGTCAATGCACTCACTGTTGATATGGCTCTTGGTTGCTCAACAAACAGCATGTTGCACCTTCCTGCTATTGCGCACGAATGTGGCATTGACCTCAATCTTGATATTGCAAATGAAATCAGTGCGAAAACACCAAACCTTTGTCACCTTGCACCTGCAGGACGCACGTATATCGAAGATCTTGACGAGGCAGGTGGTGTATATGCTGTGATGAACGAACTTGCCAAAAAAGGACTCATCAACACAGACTGCATCACAGTGACAGGCAAAACTGTCGGCGAAAACATTAAAGACTGCATCAACCTTGATGCAGACGTTATCAGACCAATAGAAAACCCATACAGTCAGACGGGTGGCATTGCCGTGCTCAAGGGTAACCTTGCACCACAAGGCAGTGTTGTCAAGCGTTCTGCTGTGTTGCCCGAGATGTTGGTTCACCAAGGACCTGCGCGTGTTTTTGATTGTGAAGAAGACGCTCAATCTGCAATAAACGCAGGCAAAATCAAACCTGGTGACGTGGTTGTTATCAGATACGAAGGACCAAAAGGTGGCCCTGGCATGAGAGAAATGCTCAACCCAACTTCTGCAATAATGGGTATGGGGCTTGGCAACAGTGTTGCACTCATTACAGATGGCAGATTCAGTGGGGCAACGCGTGGTGCATGCATTGGTCACATTACACCAGAGGCTGCATCAGGTGGTCTTATTGGCGTGGTAGAAGAAGGGGATATCATCAGCATAGACATCCCAAACAACAAAATAGAACTCAAAGTTGATCAAAAAATTCTTGACGAAAGACTCAAAAACTTTGTGCCAAAACAAAATCAACTTTCTGGTTATCTCAAAAGATATGCATCACTTGTTTCTGGCGGTGCATCAGGAGCAATTCTCAACTGATATGAAAAGACAGGATTTATACAGACTAAAAAACAAACTCAACACTCTTGCCGTGTTTAGACGGCTGCTTGACGACGAGGTTATACGTTGTCTTTGCAACTATCTTGACCTTGCCGAAAGTGGTGACAAACAAAAGGCAGTTTTTTGCTATGCACAGTTTGTTGGCAAACTTTATGATGCAAACGGAGGTTGTCTGGCAAAGTATATCAAGCAGATTTGCGACAATGACGAAAACGTATACGTAAAAACAATTGGCAAAAAACAGCAACCGTCACAATGCATTTGCAACAGTGTGCAAAACGAACTTGCAATTTTGCAGGAGGTTGCAGATCTTTCGTGTAAAGATCTTTCCGCATGGCTTGAATGTGACTGTCTGCCACAGTTTGAAGAATGTGTTGTTGACCTTGCCGAAAGTATGGCTACAAGGGTAAAAGATATTTCAAAATACGGCTATGGCATATATGCAAAGCATCCTATGTTTTACGTCAACAGTCAAAAAGAAATCGTGCCTGTTGTTAATCCGGATGATATCAGCATTGACGATCTAGTAGACTATCAGGCAGAAAGGCAAATTGTCATTGACAACACAAGGGCGTTGCTTGATGGCAAACCTGCGGCAAATATGTTGCTCACGGGTGATGCCGGCACTGGCAAATCTTCTACGATAAAAGCAGTTGCCAACATGTTGTTTGACGAAGGTTTGCGCATTGTAGAGGTGCGCAAAGATCAGCTTGCTGTTATTCCGTCAGTGCTCAATCAGCTGGCATCAAATCCACTCAGATTTATTTTGTTTATCGACGATTTGTCATTTTTAAAAGACGACGACAACTTTAATGCACTCAAAGCAGTGCTGGAGGGGTCTGTGTCTTCAAAATCAAAAAACGTCGTTATATACGCAACAAGCAACAGACGGCATATCATCAAACAAAAATTCAGTGATCGTGATGGGGATGAAATCAACGTTAACGAAACGTTGCAGGAGTTTGTTTCTTTGTCAGACAGATTTGGCCTGCACGTGACTTTTCAAAAGCCAACGAAGGCAACCTATCTCAACATTGTGCACAACCTTGCGGACAAAGCAG
>JAFTHO010000191.1 GCA_017457385.1 Clostridia bacterium
CCTTGTCATAATGCTCTGCCACCACGTATACGTTGCCGTCATAGTCAACTGCATACCAGTGGCAACTGAGCGGATTGTTAAGCCCTGGGTCGATTGACATAACGTCCTGCCAGTCGGGTGGAATATCAAAAGGCTCTATCACGTGAACGGACGGATCAAACTCGGGATACACAAGCCCCACCGATGACGAAAACCTGCCATACCTTCTGCTGTTGAGTGCATCCTGCGACAAAGTTGCAGTCATGCTTTCAACCTCGTTCTGGTCAAGATAGGGGTTGTCTGCCCACTCCATAAAAGTGCACCACACCTCGTCTGAGCCATATTTGTTGAGATAAATTTCGTCATATATAAAGGTGAGCCCTTTAAGTGGCGTCATAGTGCCGAAAATCTCTCCTTTTTTGTCAAGCACACGCATTTTGCATTCTTCATAAATATCTTTGGGTGGTTCTTCGTCAAACCACACAAAATCAAGACTTGTGCCCTGAAATTTTTCTCGTCCTGCCTCGCAACTTTTAAAGCCTATTTTGCTTGTGCCACCAAACACGTTTTTGACGAGTATATAGTCGATAACGCCATATTCCATATCTGTTTTTTTGCCAGACGTCATAGACACCTCTGCAATCCAGTTTGGGTCGAGATATGACAATATTTTTTGTTGAGCAACGTCACGCTGTACCTGATTTGAAAGTGAAACCACCCAGCAACTGACGTCTTTTTTGTTTTGCCTGAAAGGATGAATGCCCCTTGCAAGCCACACAGTCTCCACCGCACCACACTCTGTTTTGCCACTTCTGTTGCCACCAAACACCCATCTGTTTCGTTTTTGGCATTTGTGAAACTCCACCTGCTTTTTGTGTATTTTGTCCCCTTTGTTATATTGGTTTATCCTGAGGTTTTGTCGTCGTTTTATCTCTTTTTCGATAAGGGCAAGTTTTGTTTTTGCATCCTGCATAAAGTTTTCTCCACAGTTTGATGTTTTTTTGCATTTTTTGCTATAAAGCACTCCGTTTGTTTTTTTATACTTTGCCCTGCGAGGAAACTTTTATGAAAAAATTTTTTGGTGTTTTTTGCCTGATATGTCTTTTTGCCCTTGCTTTGCCAGACAATGCATATGCAACGTCAGGCAGTTGGTATCGAATAGAACAAGACGGCATAACCTTTTTTAAACAACCGATAGACAGTGACAATCAAAAATTGTTTTTGCTTGAAAAAACCTATTATCTGTATGCAATTTCAACCTCAAACGGTTTTTTGCAGGTCGAGCTTTTTGACAACCTTAACGGATTTGTAAAAATTTGCGGATACGTAAAGGCAGGTGACGTTGTGACTTGTGACACTCCACCAGTTTTGCCATACTATCCGACAGAAACGCTCACCATAAACCAAAGCAATGCAATACTTAAAGCACAGCCAAACGCAAACGGCGAGGACATTGCAGTTGCCCTTGGCGGACAGACAGTTTGTTTTTATGGCAGAGCATGGCAAAACAGCGACTGGTATTACGTAAAATATCAAAACGATTTTGGCTACGTGCAAAGCAGACAACTATCCCCTTTGCTTGTTGCACCACATCCAACGCCAATTGTCCTGCCACAGCCAGATCCCGTGCCTGACCAGACGATAACCGACACAGACGAACCACAGACGACAAAGCAAAATTTTCCCGCAGAGGTCATTTTGATTTTGCTTGTGTGTCTGCCTGCAATCGTGATTGTTTTGCTTTTGTTTATGCCACAAAAACGAAACAAAAATTTTAACGTGCCAAAACCAAAATATATGTGCGAAAGCGACACTTTTGACGATCTTGACCTGTTGTAAGGCAAACAAAAAGAGCAGATGCAATTTTGCATCGCTCTTTTTTTATTTTTTGTGTTTTGTTTTTTCTTTTTGGCAAAAACCGTCGAACAAATCTTTAAGCCAGCTTTGGTCAAAATAGTTTTGCTCAAACCATTTTGTGTCACAGCCACGTGCAAAACATCCTTTGCCAAAAGACTCTTCTGCCCTGTCCAGCCTTCTAAAAAAAGTACGTCTGCTTATGCCAAGTTGCTCCATTGTTTCCTCTGGTGTGATTTTTTTGATATATTTGTCTTCAAGCACTCTTCGGCTTGCCCTGTCTGTTGATGCCAATACTTCGTCTGCAAGCAGTTTGAGATTGATGAGATTTGCCTTTTTGTCCATAAGCACAACAATCTCTTCTATCTGTCTTTGCGCACTTGTGCAAATGCCGTTGCCCGAATATCCTGCGGCAACACGACGGCGCACAAGCACGTCTATTTTGTCGGCAAAAAACTCCAGCGACGAATATGCCGAAAGTATTGTCTTTGCAAAAATCCTGTACATAACTTCTCCTTTTTATATTTTGACTTTTGCCGGCTGTGACGGGGCAATAACCAGCACGACCTTGTTTTTGTGGGATAGATAAAACAAAGTCGTTTTTGTCTGTCGCACGATTATTATAGATTTGCCAAAGTGCAAAAATCAATATTTTGTGCCATATTTTTTGAACATTTGTTCGAATTTTTTATTTTATTTTATCAAACTATTGTGACAACTGTATGTCAGCATTGCAAAAAAGTGTTTAATTTATATTTATTTAAAATATAAGGTAACAAAAAATGACAGAATATTTACTAAAACGAAAAAATTTGCTAAAATGAAAATATGAAAAAAATTTTTGTTGTATTTTTGAGTTTGTGCCTTTGTTTTTTTGCTTTTGGCACAACAAATATAAGTGCGCTTGACAGCACGGATGAAAACACACATCTTTTTGGCCCAACTGCAGTTTGTGCAACTGACGACAAAGTTTTTGTTGCAGACAAAAACAACGACCAAAACGTGCTGTATATTTTTGATCAGCAAGGTTACGTCACAAAAAATTTGTCTGGTGTGGCAACAAGGCTTGCTTTTGCAGACGGCAAAGTGTTTGCCCTTTTGACAGACAAAATAGAAATTTTTGATATAACCGCAGACACAAAACAAACTGTTGTGGCAACTGGTGCAAAAGACATTGCAACACATGGCAATCTTTTGTTTTGTGTTTTTGATTGTGGCATTGGTCAGTTTGACGTTGACATGTTTGACACACAGGATATCTATGGCAAAAATCTTGTTGCAACAGGCACAAACATTTCTGGCGTGGCACACGACGGAACAAATTTGTATTACGTTGACAACGGCATTTTGTTTAAAAAGTCATCCGGGTTTGAAGTTGTAAAAACAGTTGACAAAAACAGCAGACTTGCTTTTGCAGACAACACACTTTTTGTGTATGACAATGACAGCATAAACGAGGCAGAAATTGGTTTTGAAATTTGCGATCTTTTTGCAGTTAGTCAAAACAAAATTTTTGTCGCAAGCACAAACGATTTTTCTGTAAAATCACTCAGGTTTGAAAACGGTGCTTTGTTGCCAAACACCTTTATACTTGGCACAAACCACAAAAACTATGACACAGGTTTTGACACGGTTGACAGTTTTGAAAAACTTGCCCTTTGCACAACAAACAAAGTTGCCTTTGTATACGGTGCAGAAAACGGTGACGAAACAAACAATCGTTTTGGCTTTGTTGACCAAAACACAACCATGATAAAACTCAGCGAAACAAACGGTTTTGCATACGTGCTTTATACTTTTGACAACGTGCAGTATTTTGGTTTTGTTGATATGGACGACCTCACTTTTGCCAACGACCCTGCCTTGAATTTGCAAAAGGTAACAATCACGTCAAACCAGCGTATATATACCCTGCCTGTTGACAAAGCAGACTATATGCTAAAACAAGACGGCAACGTTGTTTCTGTGTCAAACACACAACAGATAACCGTGCTTGCAGAAATTGCCGGTTTTGACAATGACAAATGGGTTTTTGCAAAAGTTGGCGACAACTTTGGTTTTGTTATAAAAGCAAAACTCAAAAATCCGCCTGTGGTATATCCTGTATATCAGTTTGGCACAGCAAACCCACCAATAGGCAAAAACCTGGAGATTTATCAGACGGCAGACAGCAGTTCGCAGGTGGTTGCAAAAGTTGCAAGTGGCACAGAGATAAAGGTTTTTGAAACTGTTGGCGACTACAGCAAAGTGAGCATAAACGTTGACGGTCAAAGAATTGAAGGTTGGGCAAAAAGCAGTTTTATCGTAAAGCAAGGCAAAATGACAAACACAGTTTCGCTCGGTCTTGTGGTTGGCATTACACTTGTGCTTGTGATTGGCTTTTTGATCACCTGGAGATATTTGCACAAAAAGAAAAAATATTTTGAACAAGACTGATTAAAGCAATAAAAAATGCACTCGTTTGAGTGCATTTTTTTGTTGTCAAAAAGTTATATGGCAAGGTTTTCGTCATAGTCCTGTTCGTTGTAAGTCTGCTCTACAAGTTCGGTCACTTTGTCACCCACCACAATACGGCTGACCGAAACCTCAAATGCAGTTTTTGTAACAAACTGGTCGTCCGATATCTTTTTTTGATATTCTCTGCTTTGAATTCGTCCAAACACGGTAACCTGTTCGCCCACAGTGAGATATTTTACAAACCTGGCATTTCGTCCCCATGCAATGCAAGGTATATAGTCACTTTTGTTGTATGCCCTGTTGACTGCAATGAGCAAATCGCAGATTTCACGATTGAAAGGTGTTGTGCGATATACCGTTGGTTTGCATATAAAACCAATCAGCTCGATTGCATTTGGGTTTGAGTCAGGGTCGTAGTCGAGAATTTCTCTCACAAAAACCGTGAGCATAAGTCTGCTTTTTCCCTCGCATATTTTGTTGTAACTGCGAAACTGCCCATACAAAGTCACGTTGTCGCCAAGTTTTATATCCTTTTCGGCAATGAGTCTTTCGCTGATGGTTATTGGCAAAACGTCTGTCTGACCTGACAGTCTTTTTACCGAAATTGCAGATTCGAAAAAACCTTCGCCAAACATCTCGTGCGAATAGGTCGGTTGCAAAACAATCTCGCCCGTAAGAAAAACCTTGTTAGAAACGTTGTTTAAATTTGTCATAAAATATCCCCCTGGTGTGTTTCTTTTTTGTGTTGTACACCATTGTTGTCAACGTAGTAGTCGCTTGTATAAACAACCTGACCAACAGGTGCAAAACTGAATTTTTTGAGTTGCAAAGTCTGTATCACAAGTGGCAATGCCTCGAGGATGTTGTCGCTGTTGTTGTGAAACAGCACTATCGAGCCGTTGCCAACCCTTTTTGCAACTCTGTCGTGAATTTGAGATGCCGACAGCCCTTTCCAGTCAAGCGAGTCTACGTCCCACTGTATTGGCAAAATGCCCATATCTTCGCAAACGGATACAAGCGTGTTGTTATAGTCGCCAAAAGGCGGACGAAACAGCGTGACTTTTTTGCCTGTGATATCCGTTATTTTTTGTGAAGAGGTTGCAAGTTCGTCACGCATTTTGTCTGCCGTCAAGGTTGGCATATGCGGATGAGTCTGACTGTGTGTGCCGATTTCGTGACCACGTGCGTCAATTTGTTTTGCCATATCGGCAAAATTGTCTACCCAAAATCCTACGAGAAAAAAAGTTGCCTTGACGTTGTATTCATCCAATATGTCAAGTATGGCAAGCGTTTTGTCTGCTCCCCATGCCGCATCAAAAGTGAGTGACACCACCTTGTTTTGCGTGTCCACTTTGTACACCGGGATTTTTCTGTTTGAGGCACTTGTATGCTCTGTCTGTCCAAAAGAAAAAACAACTGCACACACAAACAAAAAGGCAAAACAAAACGAACATATTTTTGTGACGAGATTTTTTTTGACTATGGCTATCTTCATGAGTCCCCACGATTATAAAAAAACTAAAAAAACAATATTTGGCGTTTGATTTGTTTTTTTGATTTTTTTTGTCGAATTGAAAGTATGTTTGCGACAAAAGTTACGTTTTATCTTATTGACAAGTTTTGCATTTTATTCCTTTTGCAAAGCAAAAAGCCTTCCCGTTTTGAGAAGGCTTTTTGTTAAATCATATATTTTTTAGGGGGAGTTAAAGATGTTTTCTGTTTTAAACACTTGTTGCACATTGGCACACGTCGTCAATCAAAACACCTTTTTTGTTGTCTTTTGGTGGTTTGCCTTTGCCTGTGCGTGCTTCTGCGCCAATTTCGTTTGACTGCATAACGATGATTTGCTCTTCGTTATAGCATGCAATCATGCCAGGTTTTGCAAAATATCCTGCAAACAAAACGTTTTGTCCGTTTGTGCCTGCAAGGTCAATTATTTTTACACCTTTGCGATATCTAACGCTTGGCTCGATTTCTTTTAGTGACACACGTTTTGCAAAACATTTTTCTGTAATTACAACAACGTCACCTTTGCCTGCAATTTGTGTTGCACAAATCACTTCGTCACCGTCCGCAAGGAGCATACCCTTTACACCACCGGATACTCTGCCCTGCTGAGGTACGTCTGTCTTTTCAAAATTGAGCACCATGCCTTTGCGTGTTACGTAAAGGATAGTTGTGTTTTTTGCCTCTGACTCGACGGCAACCACAAGGTCGTCATCTTTGAGTTTTATTGCCTGGAATGATTTTTTCTGCACGTCGTATTCTGCCCATGCAGTGCGTTTTACCATACCTTGTTTTGTAAAGAAATACAAATCGTCCGCAGGGAGTTTTTCGCTGTCAACCGCACCGATATAAACTATCTTTTCGTCTTTTGTTGCAGTTGCAAAAAGTTCTTTGAGTTGTGTGCCCTTTTCACGCCATTTTGACTCTGCAACATCTTCTGCAAACATTTTGTAGCAGTTGCCCTTGTCTGTAAAAATGAGCAGTTGTTTGCCAGTGCTTGTCTGCAAAAGTTGTTTGTATGCGTCAATGCCACTGAGTTTGTCTACGCTTGCTTTGTTTGACATAGACACGTGTTTTGTCGTCATACGTTTGAGTGTGCCCGCCATTGTCAGACCAAGTATAAAGTCTTCTTTTGGTTTTTCTTCTACAGGTGGTCCACCGATAACAATGTCTTCGGCACGTTTGAGCATATCACTGCAACGTGATGATTTGTATGCCTTTTTGATTTGAGAAAGTTCTGTTTTGATCACGTTCATCTGCAAATCTCTGCTGCCAAGAATTGCAGTGAGATCTTTGATGAGTTGTTTGAGTTGTTTGAGTTCGTCAAGCAGTTTGTCAACCTCGAGTTTTGTAAGTCTGCTCAGTCGCAAATCGAGTATTGCCTGCGCCTGAACTTCGCTGAGGTCAAATCTTTCTCTCAGATTTTTTCTTGCATCTGTTGTAGAAGCAGATTTTTTGATGATTTTGATGACTTCGTCTATATTTTTTACTGCAACGACAAGCCCTTCGAGAATGTGCGCCCTGTCTTTTGCATTTTGCAAATCGTATTTTGTACGTGAAATGATGACCGCACGCTGATAGTCTGTATAATATGCAATGATGTCAAGCAAACCCATGAGCATTGGTTTGCCGTCTGCAATTGCAACCATATTGATGCCAAAAGTAGTGCGCAAATCAGTATATTTAAGCAATGCCTCGATGATTTTTTTGACGTCTGCATCTTTTTTGAGTTTTATGACTGCACGCATACCATCTCTGTCAGACTCGTCCACGATTTCGGCAATGCCTGCAAGCAACTCTTTTTTGTCTTCACGCACGGCAAGAATTTTTTGCAACAAACTTGCCTTGTTTACCTGATATGGCAACTCTGTAATGACAATGTTTTTGCGTTCGCCCTGTGTCTCGATGTGTATTTTTGCCTGCAAAGTGATTTTGCCTTTGCCTGTTTCGTACGCCTGCACAAGCTCGTCACCCGCAATGACAAAACCACCCGTAGGAAAGTCTGGTCCTTTGATGATTTTCATCATTTCGCTGAGTTTGATTTGCGGTTGTCGATAAATGCAATCACACCGTCGATAACCTCTGCCATATTGTGTGGCGGAATGTTTGTTGCAAGACCAACGGCAATGCCTGATGCACCGTTTACAAGCAGGTTTGGATATCTGCCAGGCAACATTGCAGGCTCTTTGAGTCTGTCGTCGTAGTTGCGGTTCCACATAACGGTGTTTTTGTCAATGTCACGCAAAAGTTCCAGCGCAAGCGGTGTCATTTTTGCCTCGGTATATCTCATTGCGGCAGCACTGTCGCCATCGATACTGCCAAAGTTGCCCTGACCGTCAACCAAAGTCATACGCATGTTGTATGGTTGAGCAAGACGAACCATTGCATCGTATACAGAAGTGTCGCCGTGTGGGTGATATTTACCCAAAACGTCACCGACGATACGCGCAGATTTGAGATATGGTTTGTCAGGCGTGAGACCCATTTCGTACATAGCGTACAAAATACGTCTTTGCACAGGTTTGAGTCCGTCTTCTACACGTGGAATTGCCCTGTCGAGAATAACGTGCTCGGCATATGGCAACATAGACTCGTGCATAATGTCTGACATAGGTTTTGTCAAAAGCGTTGTGCCGTCGGCAAGTTTTATTTCGCCAGTGGCTTCGTTTGTAATTTCCTGATTGTTGATATTTTCTGCCATAAATTATGCTCCGTATTTGTCCAGCATTTTGTCGTTGTCTTTGTTAAAGTTTGCATATTCTGTAATATATGCCTTTCTGAGATCTGCACTGTCACCCATAAGGATTGTAAGCATCCTTTCGGCATCGGCAAAATCTTCGAGAGTTACACGCATGAGTTTGCGTGTTTTTGGATCCATCGTTGTATCCCACAGTTGTTGCGGGTTCATTTCGCCAAGACCTTTGTATCTTTGCAAAGTTGCGTTGCGACCAACTTTGTCCATGCACTCTTGCAAAGCATTGTCGTCATAGGCATAAAGCACTGTGTCTTTTTTGCTCACTTTGTACAAAGGTGGCATACCGATATATACGTGACCTTCGGTGATGAGCTCTTTCATATAACGATAAAAGAAGGTGAGCAAAATTGCTCTGATATGTGCACCGTCCTGGTCGGCATCGGCAAGGATGATGACCTTGTCGTATTTGAGTGAAGAAATATCAAAATCTTCGCCAATGCTTGTGCCAAGTGCCGCTATGATAGAACGGAACTCGTCGTTTGCAAGCACCTGATCAAGACGCTTTTTCTCTACGTTGAGTGGCTTGCCCCTGAGTGGCAAAATGCCTTGAAACTTGCGGTCACGAGCCTGTTTTGCACTGCCACCCGCAGAGTCACCCTCTACGATAAACAATTCGTTTCGTTTGTAATCTCTGCCTGTGCAACTTGCAAGTTTGCCAACCAGAGTTGCATTGTCTATGCTGTTTTTCTTTCTTGTTTCTTCTTTGGCACGACGTGCCGCCTCTCTTGCTTTGCGTGCGTTTACTGCCTTTTTGAGTATGTTTTCAATCGTTTTGCCCTTTTCTGTGCGGAAAAACTCTTCAAAACAATCTGCCAAAATGCTTTCTACCGCCGTGCGTGCCTCTGGATTGCCAAGTTTTGTTTTTGTTTGTCCCTCAAACTGCACGTTTGCCATTTTTATGCTCAAAACAAGTGTCAGGCCCTCACGAAAATCTTCGCCCACAAAGTTTTCGTCTTTGTCTTTTAGCACCTTTGTTTTGCGTGCATAGTCGTTGAGTGATTTTGTAAATGCAGATTTGAGACCAGTTTCGTGCATGCCACCCTCTGGCGTAGGAATGTTGTTTACGTACGAACAGATGTTTTCGGTATAACTGTCGCAATATTGAAAACTGCACTGAAGTTGCAATACGTCGTTTTTGCCCTCAAAATAAATTGGTTTTGGATGAGCCACAGACTTGTTTTCGTTGAGATAACTTACAAAGTCGATAACACCACCGTCAAACTTGTAGTTTGCCCTGCCATGCTCACTTTCGTCCTTTTCGTTGACAAACTCAAACAAAATGCCACGATTGAGAAAGGCAAGTTCTTTTAACCTTTTTGTGATTGTATCTGCGCTGAACTCTGCATTGCCAAAAACACGTTTGTCCGGCAAAAAGCTGATGCGACTGCCCGTTTTGCCAACCTTTGTTTTTTTGCACTCAAGTTTGCTCATTGGCGCACCGCTGACAACTTTGCCTTTTTTGTCGTCAAAATAGCTTGCAAAGTTCATACTGTAAACCTTGTCTTTTTGATAGACCTCTACCGTGAGCCACTCGCTGAGTGCATTTGCAACAGAAGCACCAACACCGTGAAGACCACCGGAAAAAGAATAGTTTTTGTTGTTGAATTTGCCACCTGCATGCAGTTGAGTAAAGACAACCTCCACACCCGAAACTTTAAGTTGCGGATGAATATCGACAGGTATGCCACGACCGTCGTCCTCTACAGACGCACTGCCGTCTTTGTGCAGTTCTACCCTGACTTTTTTTGCAAAACCGTTTGCAGCCTCGTCAACGGCATTGTCTACAATCTCCCACAAAATGTGGTGCAGACCTTTGCTGCCGGTAGAACCGATATACATGCCGGGACGCATCCTGACTGCATCCAGACCCTCCAGTATTTCTATGGCTTCTGCCTTGTATTCGCTAGTTGTTTGACTCATTTTGAGAATCTCCTTTGTATATAAAAAATTATACCACAAACAAGTGTTTTTTGCAAGGTTATTTTTTATATTTATGCAAAATTTTAAAAATATTTTTCAATTTTTCACTAATTATATATATTAAAAATATTTTTTGAATAAATAATTTAATTAAAGCATTTTTATGCATAATTTTTGCATAGTTTTATACTATCTGTTTTAACAAAAAAAGACAAAAAAATACCGCCCTTGCGGACGGTATAAAATTTTTGATTATTTTTGAATTACACTGTTGAAATATTCGAGCACGTCTGCATAAACCTCGTCACGGTTGATCTCGTTGAGCATTTCGTGTCTGCCACCTTCGTACAACTTCATTGTAACGTCTGCGCCAATGCCTTTGTAATATTCAAACAATTTTGTAGTGCCTTTGCCCTGTTTGCCAACGTGGTCGTCTGCACCTGAATAAATGTAGATTGGCACTTGCTTGTCAATTTTCTGCTCGTAGTTTTTTGTATAAAGAGATTTGAGCCCCTTGAAAAACCATTTGTAAAAGTTTGTTGACAAAACGTAACCAGCACGTGGATCTTTTTTGTATTTTTCTGCCTCGGCAGTATCATTTGTGAGCCAGCTGCCGTTGCCATTCATTTTTGCCTGATAATTGCCAAAAGTGAGTTTTGCCATTGTTTCGGCACGAACAAAACCACCGTGGCGACGATATTGCATGTTTGCAACACGACGACCAAACCAGATGTCAAGACCTTTCATAAAACTTGAGCCACTGAGCACAAACGCAACCGCATGTTTGTTGTGCATCATATATGCCTGAGTGATAAAAGAGCCATAACTGTGGCCATGCACCACAACCGGAAGATCGGGATGCAAAACTTTGATATACTCTGTAAGCAAAAGCTGATCTGCAATGTCGTTGTTCCACATATCACCCTCGTCCCATCCGATATGTTGCATGTCTGTGTTGAGACCATGACCTCTGTTGTCAAGACCATATACAAAATATCCGTTTTGGTTGAGAAATTTTGCAAAGTTGTGATATCTGCCCATATGTTCCGCCATGCCGTGCACAAGCTGAATCACGCCTTTTGGCTGATTTTTGCGCAGGTCATCCCACACGTACATTTTAGAAACCTGGTCTTCGCTCACTTTAAAGTCTATAATTTTCATATCCGATTGCCTCCGATAGTAAAAACTCGTCAAAACGCCGTCAAACTGACATTTATCAATTAATTATAACCAATAAAAAAACATAAGTCAACGTATTTTTGTTTTGACAAAAAGATATACTTGTTGTATGAAAACTATTGTATTTGCAGGCGGTGGCACCGCCGGACACGTTATGCCAAACGTTGCACTCATCAACCAGCTGAAAGACAAATGCAACGTTGTGTATCTGGGCACAAACGGAATTGAAAAAACACTTGTAGAAAAACACTTTGGCAAACAGATTTTTTTTGAAGTTGAGTGTCAAAAACTGCAACGAAAATTTGCATTAAAAAACTTTACACTCCCTTTTGCTTTGCACAAAAGCATAAAAAACTGCAAACGGATTTTAAAAAATCTCAACCCATCGCTTGTGTTTGCAAAAGGCGGATATGCATCTTTTCCCGTGGTGGTGGCGGCAAAAAAACTTGGCATTGACGTGTTTGTTCACGAAAGCGACTATACCATGGGGCTGGCAAACAAACTTTGTGCAAAATGGTGCAAAAAAGTTTTTGTCACCTTTGGCGACACGGCACAAATGCATAAATATGCAATTTGCACAGGCACACCACTCAGGCAGGAAATTTATACCGCAGACAAACTGAAAGGCATGCGCACGGCAAAATTTGGCACAAAACGCAAAAAAATAACTGTTGTTGGTGGCAGTCTTGGAGCAAAAAGACTAAACGAACTGATAGAAAAAAGTGTTGACAAAATAACGGAAAAATACGACCTGTTTGTAATAACGGGCAAAGGAAAAAAACTTGATATAAAAAACAAAAAAGGTTTTTGTCAGGCAGAGTTTGTGGACAATATTTTTGACGTGTTTTGTGCAAGCGACCTTGTAATTTCACGCGCAGGGAGCAATGCCGTGTGCGAACTGATAGCAATGAACAAACCCACAATATTCGTTCCCCTCACTCAGGCAACACGTGGCGAACAAATGCAAAACGCAAACTATTTTGCACAAAAAAACTGTTGTCTTGTATGTGACGAAAACACGCTTGACACAGACACCCTGCTTGAGCAGATAAAACTTGCTTTTGAAAACCAGAATACCTTTAAACAAAATATGCTAAGACAAAAAATTGACGGCACGCAACAGATTGTAAACGAAATTTTAAAGGCAATCAAAAACTGAAACCGCAACCCTCCAAAACTTTACAAAAATACTCCACCTGCTTTTCGTCACACGTATTGACAGGTGCAGTGCGGTCAACAAAATCAACCTGTTTTTGAGGCACAGTGTATACAAACATACGCTGTGCTTTTTGTCCGTTGGTGAGTTTTTGTTCTATTTTTTTGAGATCAAATTTTTTAAACATAATTTTTTGCTCCTTGTGGCTATATTTTAGCAAAACAATATTGACAACATATTGTCAGTATTGTTAAAATATTTGTATGCAAAACGATATTTTATTTGGGATTTTGCTCACCCTTTTGACAAACAAAAAGTGTACCGCAAGAGAACTTGCAACAAAGTACGAAATGAGCATACGCACAATATATCGCTATCTTGACACACTCAACCAGGCGGGCGTGCCACTAATATCTTATGCAGGGGCAAACGGAGGTATTGCAATTGCAGACAACTTTAAGCTGGACAAAACGTATTTTTCAAAACAGGAATACGACAGAATAATATCCTCACTTGGCGCACTCGGTCAGGAAAACAAAGATCTTGTCGACAAATTCAAGGCGCTGTCTCAACAGACAGACATGCAATATATGTTGCAGAGCGACACGCTTTTTGCAGATGCCCCACTTACGGACAGCATGAAGCACAAGACAAGCGTGCTGAGCAATGCGGTATACAACAACAAAAAGTGCGAGATAAAATATCACTCACGCAAAGGCGAAGTGACACAACGCACAATTTTGCCACATGCCCTCACCATTCGCGAAGGTCAATGGTACGTATATGCCTTTTGCAATTCAAGGCAGGCATTCAGGCTGTTTAAAATATCACGTGTATACAGCGTGATTGTCACGGACGAAAGGTTTGAACGTATGCCCCTGCCAGACAGAACGCAACTTTTTGCACAGTATGATGAGTTGCCACAAATTTCTCTTGCAATATCCATAAAAGACAAATGCCGTCTTGACGTTGAGGAGTGGCTTGGCATTGAAAACGTGACAAAAAGCGGTGACGAATATTTTGCAATTTCAAAACAATATTTTACCGACGAACTGATAAGCAGACTGTTGAGTTTTGGCGACGGCATAAGCATAATTGCACCGCAAAACGTAAAAGATGCCGTCAGACAAAAACTGACCTCTGCTTTGAAAAACTATGAATAAAGGAATTTTTTTATGGCTAAATTTTTTGGTGTTACTCCACAACAAAGAGAACAGATGAAAAACAAAGACAACCCTGATTTTAAAAAGAAAAGCAAAAGTCAGACAAGCTGGATTTTGCTTGTTGTGCTTGCGATACTTGCCGTGACAAGCGTGTTTTTGCCTATAGAAATTGGCAATTTTTCTGCACTTGGTTTTGGCAAAGTGAGCAAATATTTCTGGATACCACTTGTTTTTGCAGCAGTGTCAGTTGCCTATACTGTTTTTGCCTTTTCTTTAAAAAAACACGGCATACATTATCTCACGCAATTTATTGCAGGATGTCTGGCAACAGTTGTGCTGATAATTTTTGGATGTTCATTCAGCATTTTGGGGTTGCCTTATCAGGATGGTTATCATCACATCACTTATGCCGAAAGTCTGTCAGGCACAGATTTTGGCACAGACAACAAAGATACGTATACCCTTGATATAGACGGCATTTATGTCACCTATTATTACAGACCAAACGACGTGTGGAATCATCCTTATGAAATACCGTTTGACAGAAAACCGACCGTGTTTTTGAACAAAATGAGCTTTGACACAATGGACATACCTGCAAGCACAGACTATTATGACCTAGCAATTTTTAACCTAACCACAAACGAATGGATGTACCAAAACAATATTCTCTCTCCCGGCACATATGAGTGTTTTGTTGTGTTTGAAGACTATAACAACACGGCAGGCATTTTGATAACAAACGTAACCCTCACAATATGACGTATACAACAAAAAAAGCAGTGCAAAATGCACTGCTTTATTTTTTGCCCCTGCAGTTTGAAAGCACGGCGGACTTATACAAAAAGGTGAGTTTTTCTTTTTGCCTTTGCACCCTCACACCCTCGTCAATTTGTTTTTGCACAAGCGTTTTAAAATCAAATTCGTCTTTCCACAAATAGTATGCAAACGAGCCCGGTATGGTGTTGACTTCGTTGACAAAAAAGCCGTCGTCACACACCAGAAAGTCTATGCGAACCACCCCCTTGCACCCCATATTTTTGTAAATTTCTTTTGCCCAAAAACAAATTTCTTTGTTGAATCTGCACTCAAAAGGAAACTGCCTTTTGCAACTTGCCATGCCTGTTTTTGCACTTGTATATTTGTCGTCAAAAGTCAAAAAGTCCTGCCACGTGGTTGGTTTTTCCAGCAGACTTGCAAAAATTTTGTCATCGTGAGCAAACACAGATACGTTGACGTCAAAACAGTTTTGCAAAGCCTTTTCTACAAGCACCCTGTTGTCAAACTCGAAGGCAACTGCAAGCGCCTGAGCAAGGCCTTCACCATCATTTGCGACGGATATGCCAATGCTTGAGCCAAGGTTTGACGGTTTGACAATGACGGGATAGCCAAGTCTGTTTGACACCCTCTCAAAAAAATATGCATCCACCTTGCCCTTATCCACAAAAACGCCCTCAACAACTGGTGCGTCCATGCCCTTTAAAAAGGTTTTGCACAAAATTTTGTCCATAGCAAGCGCACTTGCACCCACCTCGCATGACGTATGCGCAATGCCACAAAGTTGCAACAAGCCCTGCACCGATCCATCCTCGCCGTTTACCCCATGAAAACACAACACGGCAACAGACGGCTGACACAGTTTTTTGAGTTTGTTTTTGCTTTTGATATACAAATTTTTGTCCCCTGCAAGCAAGGTGACGGCAGTCAGTTTTTTTATCTTTTTTTCGTCCGCAAAGTCTTGTGGGCATGGCATATTTTTTACCAGTTTCCACTCGCCCTCTCTCGTTACGTACACTTCAACAACGTTGCCACAAAGGTTTGGCAACACCTGTTTTGCCGTCACGACAGACACGTCGTGCTCGCAACTTTTTCCTCCGTACAAAAGCAAAACATCCATATACCTGCACTCCTAAACGATATTATCAGGCAAATCGTTGCAAAACAAAATCACGTCGCCTGCCACACATTTTTGTGTTGCAACAGACACCGCATTTTGCAAATTTGCACAACAAAAAATTTTGTCCCCGCAAAAACCGCCTTGCAACAAACCATCTTTTATACTGTTTGAGTTTATGCCAACAAGCAATGCAAAATCACACCTTTGTGCCATATAAAGTCCAACGTCAAAATTGATTTGTTTTTGAAATTTTCCACAATCGACAATGCCCGCCATAATGACAAACTTTTTGCCGTCAAACAAAGACAAACTGTCAAGAGCATTTTTCACTCCGTCAGGGTTGGCATTGTAACTGTCGTCAACTATGTAAAAACCCTTTTGCGTGACAGAAAGTTGCAATCTGTGTGGCGAATAATCAAGTTGCTCCACGGCTTTTTGTATATTTTGCCATTTAAGCCCCAAATTTTGCCCCACAAGAGCACAAAGACACAAATTTGAGCAAGTATGAGTGCCAATCAATTTTGTTTTTAAAGGCAAAACAGAGCCTTTATCCACAATCTCAAAACAACAACCCTCTTTTGATATTTTGACGTTTTGATAATACAAATGACAATTTTTATTTTCGCCTGACAACAAAACCTTTTGTTTTGCAGGCGGAAGATTTTTTAACATTTTGCAATCGTCGTTTGCAAACACAATTCCCTCTTTTTTTGTGCCGTCAAAAATTTCAAACTTGGTTTTTACAATATTCTGCAAACTGCCAAAAGTGCCAATGTGTTGTGACGAAATGCCCGTGAGCACGGCATAGTCGGGGTTGACTATATCGCAAAGTTCTGCAATATCCCCCTGCCGTCTTGCACCCATTTCGCAAATGAAAAAATCGACGCCGTCAAAACAACTTTGGTTTATTGTTTTTGCAACACCCATAGGCGTATTGAAACTGCCCGGCGTGCAGACGACTTTGTATTGTGCGGACAGCATTTTTGCAAGCACGTTTTTTACACTCGTTTTGCCATAACTGCCCGTGACGGCAATGACTTTAACATGCGGATACTGCCTTAGTTTAATTTTTGCTTTTTGCACAAAACCTGCCTGTATGCAAACTTCCACAGGCATATTCGTTTGATTTGCAAACAAAGCCACAAACGGCAGACAGATATACACCGCAGGATTGAATATAAAGGACAAAAAGAGCAAAACTACCCACTCGGTTGCAAAAAGCCTTTTCATCCGCCAGGTGACGCGCAAGGGCGTCTTTTTGGGTTGCACAATATACCAAATGGCAAGCACAAGCACCATGCACACGTGAACGTAAAGCCACGCACTTTTAAACATGACAAAAAACACCACGTCAACTGCAAAAAACACAATGGCAAATGCAGAAAAATCCGTTTTGAAATAGGCAAAAAAGTTTTTGTCACACCTGTATCCGTTGAGTTGCAAAAAACTGTTTGCTTTGGCAATGCAAAAAAGATATAAAAAAGACAGTATAATTTTGTGCGCTATCATAACACTCCCAAAAAACTTTTCGTCACCACGTCAAAGGTAAAAAAGTCCTCCAAAAAACAAAAATGACCTGCCCCATCCATGGTGACAAGTCCGCTGTTTGTAATTAGTCTGTTTAGTTTTTTTGCCATATAATACGGCGTTGTTTTGTCTTTTTTGCCCCACACAAGCAAAGTTGGTGACGTGACCTTTTTTGCATGGTTTTCTAAAAAATCGTTAACCACCCTCACAAAAACTTTTTGCATATCTGGGGTCAGGTTTTTATAGTCGTCACTGCCAAAGCCATCAAGATTTTTTTCTCGTTTTTTTGCTCGTTTGTATCTTTTTGTTCTGATATATTTTTTAAGGCTGAATTTGGGCTTTATCCCGGCAGAAGCACACAGCACCACCTTGTCAAAAAGGTTTTTGTTTTGGCTTGCAACAACCATTGCCACCCTTCCACCAAAACTGTGCGACACCACGTGAGTTTTTGTCACACCAATTGCAGACAAAAAATCCACAGTCATTTTTGCATACCAGAATGTATCTGCATTTTGCGGTGGTTTGTCACTTTTGCCAAACCCCCAAAAATCAAAAGACGTGACGCAAAAAAAATTTGCCATGCTATCAAAAAAGGGACCGAAACTGTCATTGTTTCCGCCCCATCCGTGTAAAAGCAAAAGATTTTGTCCTTTGCCTTTTTGTTTGAAAAAAGTTTTGTATCCGTTGATATAAACGAAATTTGTCAATTTTGCTCCTTGTCAAGCCACATAATTTCGGCATCTTCGCCGTGATAATATCCTTTGCGCACGCCACAACTTTCAAACCCCATTTTTTGATAGAGGTTTTTTGCAGGCAGGTTGTTTGCATTTACTTCCAGAGTGAATTTTTTGATATTTTTTTGCATGCAAAAATCCACAAGTGTCTGTATTAGTTTTTGTGCCATACCCTGTTTGCGAAACTGTGGCAAAACTGCAACGTTGTTGATATCTGCCTCGTCAAAAATGAGCCTTGCGCAGATATATGCAACTACCTTGTCACAATGCTTTATGCCAAAAAACACACTGCCACCGTCATATTCGCCCAAAAGCATATTAAAATTCCATGCGTCTTTGCCAAAACACTCTTTTTCGATAACGCAAACGTCATCCAGGTCGGCACGCGTCAAAAGTTGTGTCATTTGTTTTCTTCTGCCTGTGATTTTCTTATATAAAGTGGACTGAGGTTTTGTGCAAAATCACCTTTTGCAACCTTGCTGTCAACAAGAGCAACAAAGTTTTTGCTATAGTCCGTTTCGTTGTCAAAAACAACTGCTTTTTGTATTTGTGGCATTTGTTCGATATGCAAAGCCTCGTCAACGGCAATGCCATCAACAAAGTTTTGGCAATAAAAACCACGATTGTCCGGCACAAGCACAGTCACGCTGTCTTGTGTATCATATGCCAAAATTTCAAAAGTGTTGACAGAAACAAGTTTTTTTGTACTTGCCAGACAAAGACCTTTTATCGTTGCAATGCCAACACGAATGCCAGTGAAAGAGCCAACGCCAACGTTGCATGCACAAACGTCAACGTCGCCATAACTTATGCCGGCAGACCTGACAAGATCGTCAATCTGCTGATTGACAACTATGCTGTGGTTGAGATTGCATTGTTTGTTGAAAACAACCTTCCACTCATTTTTTGTTTTGAGAGCAACAGTGAGATGTTTGCCCGTTGTGTCTATTGCAAGTATATTCATAAAATATCAATTTTCCTTGTGTTTTCGTCAATTTTGCTGATAATCACTTTTATGCAGTTTTTTGGCAACAAACCTGCTATATTGCTCCACCACTCCACAAGACAAACGCCCTCTTTTGCACCGAAAAATTCGTCAAGACCAAGCATTTCTGCCTCGCTTTCATCCAGACGATAAAAGTCAAAGTGATTGAGCACAAGACTGCCGTTGTAACTGTTGTGTATTGCAAAAGTCGGGCTTGTGACCTCCTGCGTGATGTCAAGTGCCTGTGCAACGCCTTTTGCAAACACAGTTTTGCCTGCACCAAGGTCGCCGTCCAAAAGCACAACCTCGCCACCCACAAAGGTTTTTGCCAGATCGTACGCTATTTTTTTTGTTTGTTCAAAACTATCCGAAATAAAACTTTTCATAACCATAAATAAAAGACTCAACAAACTATTGAGTCTTTTTATTATACATTAAATAAAACAACTTTTGCAACTACCTGTGCAGAATTGGGCTGACTCGTTTATACAACAAAAACGTAAATGCCACCACAATTGAACAACGCAAAATGTTAAACGGTATAACGGCAAGCAAAATGTAGTATGTGTAAAAAGTTGCCTGCGTAACGTTTGCATAAAGGCTTGAAACCATGCCAAGAATAGCCTCCCAGCCAAACATTTTTGCATAAAAAGGAATGAGCAACAACCAGTTTGCCACAATTGATGCAACGACGCAACATACCGCACCGATAATCACACCGATAAAAGCACTTTTTTTGCTTTTTGCCTTTTTGTAAAGTATTGACGCAGGCAAAACAAATGCAATGCCCATGATGATATCTGCAATTTCGCCAACGCACGCTGTTGTAGAAAACGGCATTTTGAGCAGACATTTTACAATTACAATAAGGCAACCTGCCCAAGGGCCCATTGCAAAACCACCGATAAGTGACGGCAGGTCAGAAAACTGAATGTCAAGAAATGCCGGAAAAATAAATGGCAACGGAAACTTTACAAAAAGATAAAGCACGTATGCAATGGCTGACAATATTGCAATTTTTGCAATGTTTTTTGCAGAAAAAAATTCTTGTTTGTGTGTTTGTTCCATAATACCCCCTTGTCATCAAAGCAAACGACAAGAAAAAAGCCCCTGAACAAATCAGGGGCAACAAAAAAGCATAAATCCTGCCGTTCTTTTCTCATCCAGACTATACTGTCGGTGTAGGAATTTCACCCACTCGTGCGAAAACGCTCGCGGACTATACCGCCGGTAAGGACTTTCACCTTGCCCCAAAGAACATTTAGTTATGCTTATATATTAGCACTCGAAAGTATTTTGTCAATAGCCTTTGGATATTTTTGTTTGACGTATTGAAAAATTTGCATATTGCTCATGCCCTCATCCATTTTTTTGCTCACGTCTTTTATCAAAAGCACCTCCTGCAAATCGTTTGTTATATATACCTGCCTGATGTTGTCGTCAATTTGCAAAATGCCTTGTTTTAAACTTTCAAAATATTTTTGGCTGTCACTTTTTAGCAAAATGCCTTTTGTGCGCACACCAACCACACAATATTTGCCAAAAATCACACAGGTTGCCTCTGCCGTATATTGGTGACTTGTCACAAAAGACAAAACGTCGTCTTTTGGTTCAAACGCAAAAGTTGTTGCTGGCAACAAAGTGATTGCAAGCAAAAAAATCAACAAAAATTTTTTCATAAAAAAACTCCTTTTGTTTTAGTTTTTGCAAAAACACCCTTTTGATGACAAAATGACACAAAAAATTTTGTGCAAAAACCGTTATCTTTTTGTTGAGGTAACAAATGTTTTTAGATTTTTTGATAGCAATGCTGACAATTGGTTTTGTTGTGTGTTTTGTTTTTGCATGCTTTGGCTTTGCAAAGGCACTAAGGCAAAAAAAGATTGCCAGCAAAAAAAGAAAAGAACGCAACCAAAGGTTTGCAACCTTTGACCAGCACTTTAAAGACGGCGGATTTTTTGTAAAACAAGCACCCTTTGACAACGACGTGTTTGCCAGTATAGAAGAAGATATTGATACTTGAGGTTTTTCTCCTAAAAAATAAAAATTCCCCTATTACTACAAAAGAACAAAATAAAAGAGAGCAAACATTTGCTCTCTTTTTTGATTTAAAGCCAATGTCAAATTAAAAAATTAAAGCGTACAACATTGTTCAACCTCATCCGTCTGCCATACGACAGCCACCTTCCCCTTCAAAGGGGAAGGCTTTTTTTAAAGTATCAATCCTTCGTAAAGTTGCTTTTTAACAAAATCATTTAAAAAAAACAAAGACTCGCTGAAAAGCGAGTCTTTTTGTATTTAATTTATTCTGTTTAAAGCCAATACTATTGGACACTTTTCAAGTGTCAATCTTCATACTTGATGACGTTGTTTTCGTTTATCCAAAGTTTTTCAAGCTGATAGAACTTGCGGGCATCTTCCTGAAAGATATGCACGATAACGTCAAAATAGTCAACGGCAATCCAGCGTCCTTCCTGAACACCCTCTTTGCTTTTTGCAAAAACTTCTTGTTTTTCCATTTCGAACTCGAGGTTGTC
>JAFTHO010000192.1 GCA_017457385.1 Clostridia bacterium
CATACAACCTGTGACAAGTCATAAGTTGCTTTTGCAATTGACCAGTCTGCACTTGCTGTGCCGGCAAAGTTGCCTTTACCTGCGATTGTGAGTGTATAGTCACCGGCAGTTGTGCCATTGTTGCCAGAAACTGTATAGTCTGTATCTACAACAAGATCTGCCCAGTTTTTACCGTTTGCAGTGATTGAAGTGATTGTTACTGATTTTTGTTCACTGTCATACGTAAAGCTGTTTTCTTCAATCTCTACCACACTGATTGTTGCAGGATTGATTGTATAACTCAAACTGAGTGTAACGATATAGTTAGACAAAACGTTGTTTTGACCGTCATCAACAATTGACAATGACAAGCCAGTGAAGTCGCTGTTTGCATCTCCACTTGCATATTTGTATGAATCAATTGTTTCGCCACTGTATTTTACGTCTACACCGTCTGTTGTTGCAGAAAGTGAAATGACGTGACCTTCTACAAGACCTTGTGGTGTGACTGACCAATCTTTTACAGTGTGAACGTTGCCTGTATACACACCACTGCCTTCTGCTGTGATTGTGATTTCTTTTCGTGCAATTGTCCAGTCTGCAGTTATTGTGCCACTAAAGTTGCCCTCACCTGTGATTGTGAGTGTATAACCTTTTGCAATTGTGCCAACGGTGCCTGAAATTGTATAGTCTGTGCCAAGAGCAGGGTCTGCCCATGGTTTGCCATTTGCTGTGATTGATGATACAGTCACTGTTTTTTGTGTTGCATCATATATAAAGTCGCTTTGTACAAATTGTGCAGAAGTGATTGTTGCCTGTGCAACAGAAATACTGATTTGTGCTGATGCACTTGCATTTTTGCCATCTTTGTCTGCAACTGTAATTGTGAGCACAAACGTATAATTGCCCACTGATGCATTTGTATAGTTCAAAACTGCCTCGTTGCCAACAGAAACGTCGTCAAGAGTCCAGTTGTAAGCAAACTGAACGTTTGCATCGTCAGCGTATTGTTTTGTGTTTGATCCTGTAAGGTTGATTGCGTCGCCATAGATATAATCTATTTCGCCAGCAAATGCAACAACCGGTGCCTGAATTTGGTAAACAGGGCTGACAACTGTACCTTGCGCTGTAACGTTTGCTGGTACAAATTCCCAACTGCCAACGTAACCATCTCTTGATGGAACAGCAGGGATATCAGTTGGATCAACACTGCCATTATAATCAACGGCAACAGTTGACACTGTCTGATCATAATAGTCAACGTAAGTTACAACAAGTTGTTCGGCTGTAAGGCTTACTTCAACTTTAACTTCGCTGTAGTTGTCGCTGTCTGTTGGGATGAACGTTGCACTGTATTGTGCTGTGCCTGCATTTGTAACACGTTTGCTTGCATCATCCCAAGTGATTGTGCCTGCCAATGCGTTGCCATCAACACCATTGAAAATGCATGTCAAATTGCTGTCAGCAAGAGTCTGACCAACAAAGATTTGTGTTGCAGAAACGTCGATTTTTGCTGGTTGTGCTTTTGAAACCACAAACGTTGTTGAAATGTTTGCAGGGA
>JAFTHO010000193.1 GCA_017457385.1 Clostridia bacterium
AGCACATTTTTTGCACGAGTTTTATTTTGAAGCAGCTGCAATGATACTTGCGCTCATCACACTTGGCAAAATGCTCGAGGCAAGGTCAAAAGGTCGCACTACAGATGCACTCAAAGGTCTCATGAGCCTTGCCCCTGACACCGCAACGATAATTGTCGGCGGACAGGAAAAAGTCGTACCTGTATCACAGGTTAAAATTGACGACGTGTTTGTAATTCGTGCGGGCGACCGTGTGCCTGTTGACGGCATCGTGGTGGATGGTCACGGCAGTGTTGACGAGTCTGCACTCACGGGCGAAAGCATACCAGTTGACAAACAAAGTGGCGACCGCGTTTCTGCCGCAACAACAAACAAATCTGGTTATATCCGTGCAAAAGCAACAAGGGTTGGCGAAGACACTACATTGTCGCAAATCATAAAAATGGTGTCAGATGCATCTGCAACAAAAGCACCAATAGCAAAAATTGCAGACAAAGTTTCAGGCGTGTTTGTGCCTGTTGTCATCACAATTGCTCTCATCACTTTTGGCATATGGCTTGCAGTTGGTCAGACGTTTGGTTTTGCAATTGCAAGGGGTGTGTCTGTGTTGGTAATATCTTGTCCGTGCGCACTTGGTCTTGCAACACCGGTTGCCATCATGGTGGGCAGTGGCAAAGGTGCAAAAAACGGCATTTTGTTTAAAACAGCCGTCTCTCTGGAAGAGGCCGGAAAGATAAAGACAGTTGCTCTTGACAAAACGGGCACGATAACAAAAGGTCAGCCTGCCGTCACAGACGTGTTGCCTGCCGATGGTGTGGACAAAAATATGCTTGCAAAACTTGCATATGCACTTGAGGCAAAAAGTGAGCATCCGCTTTCTCACGCTATTGTTGACTATGCAAAACAACAAAAAATTTCGCTTGACGAAGTGAGTGAATTTACAACGGTGCCTGGCCGTGGGCTTTGTGCAAACTATAACGGCAAACAGATTTATGGTGGAAACCTTGCATATATAAGCCAGTTTGTTTCACTTGACGATGTTGTTTCAAAGCAGGCACAAGGCCTTGCAGAACAAGGAAAAACACCTTTGTTTTTTGCATATGACAACAGTTTTTTGGGCATTGTAGCAGTTGGCGACGTGATAAAAGAAGACAGTGCCGATGCCATTGCAGAGCTCAAGCAAATGGGTGTTCACGTCGTTATGCTCACGGGTGACAATAGTCGCACGGCAAAAGCCATTGGCGAAATTGCGGGTGTTGACGAGGTTGTTGCGGACGTGTTGCCTGGGGAAAAAGAAAGGGTTATAAAACAACTTTCTCAAAATGGCAAGATTGCAATGGTTGGTGACGGCATAAACGATGCTCCTGCGCTCACCCGTGCAGACATTGGCATGGCAATTGGTGCAGGTGCAGACGTGGCGGTTGATGCAGCAGACGTTGTGCTTATGAACAGTCAGCTCAGCGACGTGCCTGCCGCAATAAAACTTTCACGCGCAACTTTGCGAATTATAAAAGAAAATTTGTTTTGGGCGTTTATATACAACGTAATTGGCATTCCGCTTGCTGC
>JAFTHO010000194.1 GCA_017457385.1 Clostridia bacterium
AATCGGACAAAAACTTGTTGATTTCTTGTCCAGAAAAACTTTTTTTGCGATAAATGTTGTCAATGCATCTGTAAGATGCCAAAAAACTGTTTCTCATTGCCCGAGTACGTCGCCTGCTTTGATTTTTCTTCCGTTGATAAAATCTTTGTATCCAAGCATTTTTCCGCCAGAAAGCTGAACGGTCAAAAGCTTGAGCCCACCTTTGCCACATTTGATTGTCAAAGATGATTTTGCACATTCTACAACCTGCCCGTTTTGAGCATCACACTCGCAATCAACAGGTCTGCTGTCATAAATTTTAAAATTAACTCCGTCAAGCGTTGTAAATGCAACTGGATTTGGATTGAGCCCACGAATGAGATTAAAAATCTCAACGTTAGACTTGTTCCAATCAATTTTTGACATTTCTGTAGTGATTTTGCTGCAAAAAGTTGCTTTTTGTTCATCTTGTGGTGTCAAAACAAGTGAGTTGTGTTCAATTTTGTCCAACACTTCAAGCAAAGCATTTGCACCGCATTGCGCAAGATTGTCCAATATTGTTTGAGAATTGTCCTCTTCTTGTATATCCACAACAACCTGAGATGCAATATCACCACTGTCCATTGACAATGCAGTTTTCATTATTGTCACACCAGTTTGTTTTTCACCCTCTATCAAGGCAAACTGAACTGGTGCAGCACCTCTGTATTTTGGCAAAAGTGATCCATGTACGTTAAAAACGCCATATTTTGCAATATCCAAAACCTGTTGTGACAAAATTTGTCCGTATGCGGCAGTCACAAAAACGTCTGCTCCAAGACTTTCAAGTTGTTCCACTCCGTCACGAGACACTTTTTCAAACTGAAAAACAGGCAAATCAAGTTGTTCGGCAAGTTTTTTTACCGCACAGGCTTCAATTTTTTTTCTGTTGCCAATTCTGTCAGGTTGACAAACGACACCAACTATCTGGTGTTTTGATTTTGCAAGTATATCAAGCACGTCTGCGCCAAATTTTGGCGTACCCAAAAAAACTATCTTCATCTGCCACGTCTCGTATCAATTCTTCTCACCATTTTGTCAATAAACAAAATGCCGTCAAGGTGATCCATTTCGTGAAGAATAACTCTTGCAAAATAGCCTTCTGCCTTGAGATTGTGTTTTTCTCCAAAACGGTCAAAATATTCAATTTCAATTTTTTGCGGTCTTTTTACAATGCCACGGCAGTCACCTACGCTGAGGCAACCTTCGTTGTCAAGACATTCGCCTTCGCTGTGCAACAAAACAGGGTTTACAAGTTCGTAATACATATCTTCATATTCTACGATAACTGCTCTGCGCAAAACGTTGACCTGTGGACTTGCAAGACCAAGACCAGTGATATAATGCAAAGTATCTTTAAGGTCATCCAAAAGATCCCACAATCTTTGGTCAAACTTTTCAACAGGTCTGCAAATTTTTCTGAGATTTGGATCTCCTTCTTTGATAATTGTTCTGATAGCCATGTTTCACCCTTAAGTAAGGCTTTGTGGATTTCTTTCCACAAAAACACTCACGTCTTTGTATATTTTTTCGTCGCAAATATCAAATATTTTTTGCAACAAATCATCACAGATTTCTCCTTTTACCCTCAAAAGTATCTGAAATCTGTATTTTTTTTCTATTTTTTTGACAGGAGACTTCATTTTTGTCAAAAACACAATGTTTTCATCATTGTTTCGCAACTCCTGCAACTTAGCAAACTGAGCATTGAGTGTAGAAATTACGTTTTGCTCGTTTTCTGCACTGTATAAAACTCTCAGCAAAGTAGAATATGGCGGAAAACCCGTCACTTCTCTCACGTTGATTTCTTTGTGATAAAAACTAAGATAATCCTGCCTGCTTGCAAGTTGCAAAACAACATGTTTTGGACAATAAGTCTGCAAAATAACTTTGCCAGGCTTTTCGTCACGGCCAGATCTGCCACTCACTTGTGTGAGCAGTTGAAAAGTCCTTTCTCCTGCACGATAATCTTCAAAATGCAAACTCTGGTCTGCATCCAAAATGCCAACCAAAGTCACGTCTTTAAAGTCGTGTCCTTTTGCAACCATTTGTGTTCCCACAAGAATTTGTGCCTCATGATTTGCAAAAGACTCGATAATTTTGCTGTGTGCCTCTTTGTTTTGAGTTGTATCAACGTCCATACGCAAAACTTTCACGTCAGGAAACAGTTTTTTAAGTTCGTTTACAACTCTTTCCGTACCAATTTTGCCCTGCCTTATAAAAGGACTTTTGCACTCAGGACACAAATCAAACATACGATATCTTTTGCCACAATAGTGACATTTAAGCAAATTTTCGTCTGCGTGATAAGACAAACTCACGTCGCAATCGTTGCACTTTGCCGTATAGCCACATTTTGTGCACATAACAAAAGAAGAAAAACCGCGTCTGTTTAAAAACAAAATTACCTGATTCCCTTTTTTTACAGTGCTTTCAATTTCATCAAGCAACTGTTGCGAAAAAAAGCTTTTATTTCCACGACGCAATTCAAGCCCCATGTCAACAATTTCAACCTGTGGCATAGGTCTTTTGTTTATTCTGTTTTTAAGTTCGATGAGCTGATATTCGCCCTGTTGTGATTTATAAAAAGTTTCTACTGCAGGTGTTGCAGAGCCAAGCACAAGTTTTGCATTGTTGTATCTCTTTCGAAACTGTGCAATCTCTACTGTAGAATATCTTGGATTTGAGTCGCTGTGATAGCTTGAATCATGCTCTTCGTCAACGATAATGACACCAACGTTTTGCAAAGGAGCAAACACTGCACTTCTTGCGCCAAGAGCAATTTTTGCCTCGCCACGTTTGAGCCTCAACCACTCGTCAAACCTTTCGCCAACAGACAAACCACTGTGCAAAATTGCAACCTGGTCGTCATATCTGCTACGAAAGATTTTTAGCATATTTGGAGTGAGCGAAATTTCCGGCACGAGCATTATTGCCGTCTTGTTTTGAGATAAATAATAATCTATTACAGACATATATATCTCAGTTTTGCCACTTCCTGTAACTCCAAACAGCAAAAATGCATCTTTTTGACTGTTTTTGATGGTATCTATTGCATTTTGCTGATCTTGTGTATGAACAAAGTTGGTTGGCTTTTTTGCAAGATCTTTATAAGGAATTCTGCTTTTTGCAACTTGTTTTACAACCACAAATCCCTTTTCTTCAAGCTTGCGGATAGTGCCGTTGCCAAACTCGTTTGCAAGTTTTGTAAAGTCTTCAAAGTCGTTTTCGTCAAGATAGCAAAGCAATGCTCTTTGTTGTTTTGCGTTGCTTTTTATACCTGCAAGCATCTCGTCAATGGCAATTGCACGGTTGATTCCTACGACGTTTTTTTTGAGTTCTCCAACCCTTCCGCCACGCATTTGTGCAGGCAAAAACAAACGCAATGCATCAATAAGACGCACGTTAAATCTTGCCACCATAAAATGCATAAGCTCTATCATTTCTGGATTGATAGTCACAAAATCATCAAGACGTTTTATAATGCTTTTCAGTTTGCTTGCATCATAGTCTGTGCTTTCTTTTTGACCAATTACAAAACCCTCAATCTTTCTGTTTCCAAATGGAACAAGAACTCTGCAACCGACACAAATGCTGTCATCGCCAAGATAATCAAAAACTCTGTCTACCTCTGAAGTTGAAATATCTACAATTACTTCAAAAATCATTTAGACAACTCCAACACTTGGTCCAAAATTGCAACCGCCAATTGATCTTTTGTCATTTTGTCAAGATTTTTCTGGCTGTCTTTTGTGATAAATGTTGCAATGTTTGTATCCACGTTAAAACCCGCACCCTCTTTCGTAACGTCGTTTGCAACAACCATATCTGCTTTTTTGTTTTTGAGTTTTCCTGTGGCATTTTCAATGAGGTTTTCTGTTTCTGCCGCAAAAATAACCAAAAGCTGATTGTCTTTTTTGTTTTCACCAACGTATTTTGCAATATCAACGTTCTTTTCAAGCTTAAGCTCGATACTGTTGCCCTTAAGCTTGTTTTTAATTGCCTGAGCAGGTTTATAGTCGCTTGGGGCTGCCGCCATAACAACAACGTCATTTTGCTGATAGTTGTCTTTTACGGCTTCAAACATATCGTCAGTTGTGCCAACGTTTATTACTTTTACGTTTTGTGGCACCTGACAACTGTGCAAACCAAGCACCAAAGTCACTTCTGCACCTCTGTCTGCGGCATTTTTTGCAATGGCACAACCCATTTTTCCGCTTGAATAGTTTGTGATGCATCTCACACCGTCAATTGGCTGAGATGTTGCACCACTTGAAATAAGCACTTTTTTGCCCAAAAGATCGTGTTTTTCACTCAAAACGTCTTTTATTTTTTCAACTATTTCGGCTGGTTCTGCCATTTTGCCTTTTCCAACGTCACCACAAGCAAGTCGCCCTGCCACTGGTTCGATAAAAATAAAGCCAAGTTTTTTGAGTTTTGCAATATTTTCCTGAACAACAGGGTTTTCGTACATATTTGTGTTCATTGCAGGTGCAATGATGACTTTGCACTTTGTTGCCATCACTGTAGTTGAGAGCATATCATCGGCAATGCCGTTTGCAATTTTGCCAATAATATTTGCTGTTGCAGGTGCAATGACAAATACGTTTGCTTTTTTTGCAAGCGAAATGTGTTCGACCTCCCACGGATGGTTGCGATCGAACGTATCTGTTACAACAGGTCTTGCAGAAAGTGTTTCAAAAGTCAAAGGCTGAACAAATTCGCAGGCATGTTGCGTCATAATTACGTCAACACCAAAACCCTGTTTTTTGAGTCTTGATACAATTTCACATGATTTATAGCAGGCAATACCGCCTGTTACTCCCAAAACTACGTTTTTCATAATTATTCTTTAGTCAATTTGATTTTTCCGTCATACAACTCTTCTGCCGCAAAAGAAATTGTCTTTACGTTTGTAGAAATTTCATCATTTGCCTGCATTTGGTTGAGTTGTTTTGCTCTTTTTGTTACTGCACAGCACAACACGTATTTGTTGCCAGCGATTTCTGTAAGTTCGTCAATAGGTGGTTTTGTTACCATAATTATTTCCTCCCCATAATACTTTCTATTTGTCTTACGGCATTGTCAACAAGGTCATTTACAACAACGTGGTCATAAAGACCAATCTGACCAAGTTCAACTTCTGCCTTTGCCATACGTTTTTTGATAGTTTCTTCTGTTTCACTTCCACGACCCTTTAGTCTTTCGAGCAAAACTTCTTTAGATGGCACGTTCAAAAAGATAAGCACACTTTGTGGCATTTTTTCTTTTACCTGCAACGCACCAACCGGTTCAATCTCCAACAAAACGTCTTTGCCTTGTTGCAGATTTTGTTCTACAAACGCTTTTGGCGTGCCATAATGGTTGTCAAAGTGTTGAGCACATTCCAAAAAGCCATTTTGTTCTTTAATGCTTAAAAAAGTTTGTTTGTCAGTGAAAAAATAGCTGATTCCGTCAATTTCACCTTCTCTTGGCTGTCTTGTCGTCATAGAAACTGACAAAACGATATCTGGGTTTTGTGCAAGCAACTGTTTGCATACAGTGCCTTTGCCTGCTCCAGAAGGTCCTGACAATACGTAAAGTTTTCCTTCCATAGTTTCCCTTTTTAATTATTCTGCATTTTGCACTTGTTCTCTGATCTTTTCAATTTCGTTTTTCAATGCAAGGCCAACGTTTGTCAACTCTGCATTGTTAGATTTAGAACAAATTGTGTTTGTTTCACGGTTGAGTTCCTGAACAAGAAAATCGAGTTTTTTGCCTGCGTTTTCTTCTTCTACAATATTGCGAAAATGAGCAATATGACTGCCAAGTCTTGCAATTTCTTCGTCAATGTTAGATTTGTCTACAAAAAATGCAACTTCGTTTAAAAACTTTGCCTCGTCATATTTGACGTCTGCCAGTGCTTCTGAAATGCGAATTTTAAGTTTTTCGGCATAATCTTTTGCAACCAATGGTGCTTTTTGTTTGATTTTTGTCCAAAAACTTTCTACGTTGGCAATGCGACCAAGCAAATCTGCCTTGATTTTTGCACCCTCATACTCTCTCATTTTGTTGAGATTGTCACATGCCTCACTTGCAGTCTGCTCAACAAGTTGTCTAAGCAGATTTTCGTCATCTTCGTCTGCCACAACCTTGAGTACGTCTGGTGTGCGCATAAGCGAAGTCAAAGTAAAGTCATTTTGCAGACTGAAATTTTCATCCAGAATTTTTGATGCAGCAAAATACCCTTTTGCAAGACCAAGATCCACCTGAACAGACTTTTCTCTTTCACTTTTGTCCATATAATTTACGTATACGTCAACGTGACCACGAGAAATTTTAGAAGAAATTGTCTTTCTGAGCAAATCTTCAAACGCATTAAAAATGCGTGGCATTTTGATATTAAGATCCAAAAATCTATGGTTTACGGCTTTCAATTCAATAGTAAGCTCTCTGCCTTCTATGTTTTTGCAAGCCTTTCCATAGCCAGTCATACTAAACATAAATATTACCTCATTATCGAACTATAATTCTAACATATTTAGCAGATAATTTCAAGATTTCAGGCATTTTTTATTTCTTGAGCAAATCTGTTTTCATCCCAGATTTCAATGCCAAGTTTTTCTGCTTTTGCCTTTTTGCTACCGGCCTTTTCGCCAGCGACAACCAAAGTTGTAGTTTTGCTCACCGAAGATTGAACTTCTCCTCCAAGACTTTCTATCAGTGCAGCAGCCTGTCCACGTGTATAAATTTCAAGACTGCCAGTCAAAACAACTTTTTTGCCACTGAAAATGCCCGTTTGTTTTTTATATTGTGGGTCAATGCCCTTTTCTTTGAGTTTTTGTATTGTATAAATGTTGCCCTGATTTGCAAAATATTCCACAATGCTTTGAGCAACGATTTCGCCAATATCCTGCATTTGCATCAGATCGTCAAGCTGTGCTTTTGCAAGATTGTCAAGATTGCCGTATTTTGATGCAAGGTCTTTTGCCGTTTTTTGACCAACGTTTTCGATACCAAGTGCAAAAATAAGACTTTCAAGACTCACGTCTTTGCTCTTTTCTATAGCAGAAAGCACGTTTGCAACCTTTTTTTCTTTAAATTTGTCAAGTTTGAGCAAATCTTCTGCACAAAGGTCAAACAATTGTGCAATGTTGTTAATACCAAGCACCTCATACAAAGCATCCGCAGTTTTGAGAGAAACACCCTCGATATCACATGCGTTTTTAGAACAAAAATGCACAAGTTTTAGCACGATTTGCGGTTTGCAGTTGAGCGAATTTATACAAAACAAATGCGCACCCCACTCCACAAGTTCGCTGCCACACGCAGGACAAACAGTTGGTTTTTGTATATCTTTGCTGTCATCAAAATGTTCAACAACAGACAAAACCTCTGGTATAACGTCGTTTGATCTGCGAACAATCATTTTTGAACCAATTTTGAGATCTTTTCTTGTGATATCGCCAAAATTGTTGAGTGTTGCACGTCTTATCGTTGCACCACAAAGGTCAACAGGCTCCATAATACCTATCGGCGTGAGTTTACCTGTGCGACCAACCTGCCACTCTACCTTTTGGAGTGTAGTGATTGCCTGCTCTGCCTCAAATTTGTATGCAATTGCCCATTTTGGAAATTTGCTTGTATATCCAAGTTCATCCCTGATATAACTTTGCTCCACTTTGATAACTACACCGTCAATCAAAAAGTCGAGAGAAGTTCTTTCTTTTTCTATATCGGCAATGCATTTTTTTATTTCTTCAAATTCTTTTACAACTGCAAAATATGCATTTGTTTCAAATTTGTTTTGTTTTAAAAATTGTACGATTTCTTTTTGACCCAAAAACTTTTTGTCCTGACTGTATCCAACTGCATACAAAATCAAAGACAAGTTTCTTTCCGCAGTTATTTTAGGGTCAAGGTTTCTTATTGCACCCGCAACACCGTTTCTGGCATTTTTAAGTTGTTCTTCCGGATGATTTTTGTTGAACTTTTCCATTGCAGAAAGTTTCATGATACCTTCGCCCTGAATTTCAACAGTTCCTTTAAAATCAATCTCCAGCGGTACGTTTTTGATTGTGTTTACCTGAGCAGACACAACTTCACCCACCTCACCGTTTCCTCTGGTTGTGGCACGAACGAGTTGTCCATCCTGATAAGTGAGATTTATTGTGAGGCCGTCATATTTATATTCTACCGAAAACTCTGCCTCTGGATATACGTTTTTTATCTTGTCAAACCAGTCTTTAAGTTCAGCATGGCTTTGAGCCTTGTCCAGACTATACAATCTGCCAAGATGTCTGTGTTGTTCAAAACCCTTTAAAACTTCGCCACCAACCCTTTTTGTTGGAGAAGACGGCAAAACAACACCTGTCTCTTTTTCCAGAGCAACAAGCTGATCATAAAGTTCGTCATATTTTGCATCACTTACCGTCGGGTTGTCCAATACGTAATATTCGTATGCCCACTGGTTTAAAGTTGACACAAGTTGTTTCATTTTTTCCTGATAATTCATCCAATCACTTCCAACGGAGCAAATTTTAAAGAAAGAGTTTTTATACCAACACCTTTAAAGGCAACGTCAGCATTTTCTCCTTTGATAAGGATTATTACACCCTCACCAAAAACTTTGTGTTTTACTTTTTGACCTTTTTCAAACCTGGATATATTTTTGTTCTTTTCGTTGCAAGTCAAACCGGTTGAAAACACAGGCTTTGACACAACGCTTTCTTTTGGCTTTACAAAATCGTCTACGTCGCTGAAAAACTCTGACGGAATTGTAGGCTTGCTTTGACCATACATATATCTGTTGCGTGCATGAGTGAGATAAAGTCTTTCCTTCGCTCTTGTAACGGCAACGTACATAAGACGTCTTTCTTCTTCCATTTCGACCACATCAAATTTAGCTCTGCCGTTTGGAAAAATACCATCTTCGAGACCAACCACAAAAACAACCTTAAACTCCAATCCTTTTGCAGCGTGTACAGTTGCCAGAGTGACGTAATTGCTGTCGTCATCTACGTCTCTGTCTGCCACGAGAGTGACACTTTCTACGTAATCTCTCACTGTGCAACCAGGGTTTTGTTTTACAAACTCTTCTACAGAGTTCATAAATTCGTCAAGGTTTCTTATTCTGTCGATTTCTGCCTCTTTGTCCGCCAAAGAATCACGATATGCCGTTTTGTTTATAACGTAATTTACAAACTCTTTAACTTCGTGATCTTTTTGATACAGATACAACTCGTTGATGAGTTGGGCAAATCCCAAAAGTTTTGTTCTTGTGCCCTTGTTGAAAGCAGACATCAACTCTTCGTTGGTGAGCAGCTGCAAAATTGGCATAGCATTTTGATCTGCAATTTGTGCAAGTTTTTTTATCGTTGTGTCGCCAATGCCACGTTTTGGCACGTTGATAATGCGCAACAAAGACTCGTCGTCATAAATGTTTGTGACCACCTTGAGATATGCCACAAGATCTTTTATTTCTTTTCGTTCAAAAAACTTAAATCCACCAAAAACCTTTGCCGGAATGCCAAATTTTGTACATTCCTGCTCGAAAGAACGTGACAAAGCATTCATACGCATCAAAATTGCAAAATCACTGTATTGCATATTGCAATATCTCACAAGACTTTCTATTTGAGAAACAACGTAATATGCCTCTTCACTTTCGTTATATCCGCAATAAGTTTCTATCCTTACTCCATCACCGTTTTCCGTCCACAATTGCTTGTCGTGACGATTTGTATTTTTGCTGATGATTTCGTTTGCAACGCCAAGTATCTTTTTTGTAGAACGATAGTTTTGCTCAAGTTTGAAGATTTTTGCATCAGGAAAATCTTTGTCGAAATTGAGAATGTTTTTGATTTCTGCACCACGCCAGCCATAAATTGACTGATCGTCATCGCCAACCACAAACAGATTTTGATGCTTGCTTTGCAACAATTTTAAAATCTCGTACTGAACTGTATTTGTATCCTGAAATTCGTCAACAGAAATATACCTGAATCTGTCAGAATATTTGTCCAGCACAGGTTTGTTTGTTTTAAACAACTTCAACACATTAAGGAGCAAATCGTCAAAATCCATAGAGTTTGCCCTTTTAAGCATAACTTCGTATTTTTTGTAGATTTCTGTTATTTTGTCAATATTGCGTTCGTATCCATATTCGTTGCGATATCTTTCTGGTGACATTGCAGCATTTTTTGCACGAGAAATGTGCCACATTGCATTTTTTGCAATGTTTTCGTCTTCGTCACCCGTTTTCATCTCTGCAACAATGCGTTTGATGAGTTTTTCGCTGTCAGTGTCAGAATAGATAGAAAAACTGCTTGTATAGCCAAGATGTTCTGCCTCAAAACGCAAAATTTTGGCACACATGCTGTGTATTGTAGAAATCCACATTTTGTCCGCACAATTAGTCACCTGCGCAAGACGCTCTTTCATTTCGCCACTTGCCTTGTTTGTAAAGGTGATTGCAAGTATGTTTCGTGGATTTACGCCATATTCGTTAACAAGCAATGCAATACGCTGTGTCAAAACCCTTGTTTTGCCACTGCCCGCACCTGCCAGCACCAGAATATGTCCGTCAGGTATCATTGCTTTTGCTTGTGCTTCGTTTAGTTTTATCATTTTTACCGCCTTTTTAAAGGTTAAAATTATACATATATATCATACCAAATTTGAGTGCAAAAAGCAAAAAAAAGACAACAAAAAAAGGCCTTTTCAGGCCTCTTTTTTACTCATCATTGCAAGTTGTCTTTCTTTAAAATATCTTTCTTTCATCTGCTTAAATTTTTTTGACAACTCAAAGATATAATGTTGTTTTGCTTGCTCTGACATACTGCTCATTTTTTGTTTGTCTGCAAGCATGCCTATCGGATTTGTAACAACATGATTTTGCGAAAGCAATTCGCACACCTTTTTATACAAAATTTCGTCTTCTTCCGTTTCGTTTTCAAAAATCCTTCTCGTTAGCACTTCCCGATATTCTTTAAATACCACGTCTGTATTTTTGCCTTGTTGTGCAGCCATTTGTACGTCACGTTGCCTTTGTTCTTTAACTTCTTCCCAAAAACCGCTTTTCATACGTGCTTTTGCTTCTTTTGCATAGTCTTTCAACGTAGCCATACCAAAATCCCCTTGTCGTATTTTGTCGAAACCCCTAAAAAGAACAATTGCTTGCCCGTGATTAAACGGGCAA
>JAFTHO010000195.1 GCA_017457385.1 Clostridia bacterium
AAATGGCGAGCCACTTGTGTGCGAGGTAAATTCAAATGCATACTTCAAGGGTATGCAAAGTTGTTTTGACGTTGACGTTGCAGACGTATATCTGCAATATATTTTAAAAAAACTTTAAGGTGACGTTATGCATACAGACGAAATCAAAAACAAAATATCAACTGCGGCACAAAAGGCAGGCAAAACTTTTGAGGATATCACTGTCGTTTGTGCAACAAAAACAAGAGATATCGACACCATCAAAAAAATAAAAGACTGGGGTTTTTGTTTTGCGGGCGAAAACCGTGTGCAGGAGCTTTTGTCAAAATATCAGCCGATAGATGGCATCAGCTGGCAGATAGTTGGTCAGTTGCAGTCAAACAAGGTCAAATATATTGCAGACAAAGTGGATATGATACAGTCGCTTGACAGACAAAGTCTTGCCAAAGAGATTGACCGTCAGTGTGGATTGATAGGCAAAAGGATGGATTGCCTTGTAGAAGTGAACATATCCGGCATAGAGGGTCGCGGTGGCGTTGAACCACAGGATACAATCGACTTTGTCAACCAGATGGCACAATACAAAAACGTTAACATAAAAGGTCTCATGACGGTTTTGCCAATTTGTGACGACGTGGAGGATTTTTGCAAAAAAATGAAAGACCTTTTTGACAAGGCAAAACAAAATTGTCCACATGCAGATATGCAGTTTTTGTCTATGGGCATGAGTGACGATTTTGAGGTTGCAATACAACACGGAGCAAATAGGATAAGGCTTGGATGCATACTTATTGGGGAGAGAAACTAATGAAACTGTTTGGCAAAAAAACACAGACAAAACAGATTGGCATACACGAAGTATACGTGTTTTATCCATACAACTTTGACGACGTGCAATATGCCATCGACACACTGGCACAGGGCACACCGCTCGTAATTTCTTTTACAAAAACAGACGACAAAAACATGCAACGTTTTCTCGACTTTCTCAGTGGGGCAATTTATGCAATAAAGGGCAGAGTTGTGCAACTTGCCAAGCGTGACTTTTTGTTTGTTCCGCAATACGTCGAGGTTTTATTTGAAGAGTGATATATGAAAGATTTTTTTAAACAACACAAACTTGTCATCACGGCAGTTGTCATGGTGATTGCTATAGTTGCACTCGACCTTTTGACAAAGGTGCTTGCACAAAACTATCTGGACGGCACAATAAAAATCATTGGCAACTGGATGACTTTGCACTTTATCACAAACGGTGGTGCGTCTTTCAGTTTTCTTGATGGTGCAGTAGGCTCAAACATTGTGTTTTTTGTGGTTACTCTCATTGGGTTGCCACTTATGGTTGCAGTGCTTTATTTCAACAGAAAAAACAGCTTGTTTGGCAACTGCGGTCTTGTGTTTATGATTGGTGGAACAATTGGCAATGCAATCGACAGAGCGTTTTTGGGCGACGGCTTTTTCAACGGCAGAGTGCGTGACTTTATTTCAGTAAAAGGTTTTGCAATTTTCAACGTGGCAGACATATTTCTTGTCTGCGGTGTGATTATGTTTATCTTTGCACTGCTCTTTTTGGAAAAAGACGCATTGTTTGCAAAAAAGGACAAAAAAGATGAGTGAAAAACTGACGATAATCATACCAGAAGACAACGATGGCGACAGACTTGACACGGCAATAAGCGAAAATATGCAGGACGTCAGCCGTGCAAGATGCCAAAAACTCATCAAAGAAGGGGCAGTTTTGCTCAACGGCAAGGCAGAAAAAGCGTCAAAAACAGTGCGAGAAGGTGACGTTGCAACGGTAGAAATACCAGAGTTGAAACCTGTCGAACTTTTGCCACAGGATATCCCGCTGGATATCGTATGGCAGGACGAAAATATGGCTGTCATCAACAAACAGCAGGGGCTCACCGTGCACCCTGCAAACGGAGTGTATACCGATACTCTCGTCAACGCTTTGCTTTTTCACGTCAAAGACCTCAGTGGCATAAACGGAGACATTCGTCCGGGCATTGTGCATCGTCTTGACAAAGATACGTCTGGTCTTATGGTGGTGGCAAAAAACGACGTGGCACACCGTTCGCTTGCAGAACAGATATCCACAAAAACGTGCAGACGCATATATTATGCTCTGGTAGAGGGTGTGGTGAAAACCGACCATGGTTTTGTAGAAAAACCTATTGGCAGGAGCAAATCTGACCGCAAAAAAATGGGCATTGTGCCAGACGGCAAATATGCCAAAACTTTTTATACTGTTATAGAAAGGTTTGAAAAAAACACTCTCATGAAGTTTGAACTTACAACAGGCCGTACACACCAGATAAGGGTGCATACTCAATATCTTGGTCACCCTGTTGTTGGCGACAAAACGTATGGCTTTAAAAATCAGCGTTTTGACCTTGCAGGACAACTTTTGCACTCTAAAGAGATTTTGTTTGTGCATCCGATCACGGGCGAACAAATGCATTTTGAGTGTGACCTGCCGGACTATTTTGCAAACGTGCTTTCAAAACTCAAAAAGGTTTAAACAGTTTTTTAAAAATTAAACTATGAAAAAAGATAATTCACAGGTTGATACTGAAGATTTCAAAAAAGAATTGGCAGAAGCAGAAAGATTGGATAGAGAAAGATATAAAATATTTCTTTTTTCAAAAAAACATAAAAAGGAAATAATGTTTTTTAATGTTGTTTATTTTATTTTTATGTTTTTTATTACTCGCATCATTGACAAAGAAATATTTATGTTATTTATTGTGCCGTTTTTAATTTATATTGTTGCTTTTTCATTGTCAATGTTGCGCAAAGAAAAATATAATTCTGGCAGGGGATTTTTAATAGCATATACTGCTTTATCCAGTTCGTTTTTACTACCTGTTTTGGCATCAATAATGATGGTGATATAATTGTTATAAATGCACTTTGTATTAAAATATGGTTGGAAAAATAAAAAGGTCTGAAAAATTGTATAGAATATATAATATATAATATTATTAAAAAAACTTTAAAAATATTATCAAATGTGGACAAACTTTTTTTCAAACGGTTTACACAAACGACCAAATATGTTATTATATTTCAAATTAAGATATCTTTAAGTCGATACAGAGAGATCGGTAAGATGCTTTTATAATATCTGTTATATATGGGATAATTGTAGGTATAGTGTAGTCTTGCGGTCTTTTTCGCAAGACTTTTTTTTGTTATCTTTCGGGAGGAAAAATGGACTCTAACGTTTTGATGAATCAGCAAGACATGTCAAAAGCAATAGCAAGACTCAGCTATTCTGTGGCAGAAAAATTGCCGACAGACAACGTTGTTATTCTTGGCATCCACACGGGTGGTGCCACTCTTGCACAGCGCATTGCGTCCTTCCTCAAACAAAACAAAGGCATCGATCTGCCTGTAGGCGTGCTTGATATCACTGCTTTTCGTGACGACGTCAAAAAAGAAGATGGCTATCAGGACAAAACCAAAATAGATTTTGACGTGCAGGGCAAAAACCTTGTGCTGGTAGACGACGTTTTGTATACCGGTCGCACAGTGCGCGCGGCACTCAATGCAATCAACGAGCTTGGCAGACCAAAAACAATTTGCCTCACCGTGCTTGTTGACAGAGGACATCGTGAGTTGCCAATCAAACCGGATTTTGTCGGCAAAAACGTGCCTACAAACAGCAGTCAGAAAGTTGACGTCAAGTTTTGCGAAACTGACGGATACGATGCGGTAGAAGTTTTTTAACACGAATATACAATCAACGATAAATTAACGAGGTGCATATGCTTAAAAACAAAGACTTGTTGGGTCTCAAAGACATTTCGAGAGAAGAGATTCTGCTCATTCTCGAAACGGCAGAACATATGAAAAAGGTGGTTTGTTCGCCAAACAAAAAATCACCTTACTTTACAGGCAAAAGTATGGCGACGTTGTTTTATGAAAACAGCACCCGCACAAAATCTTCTTTCGAGTTTGCGTGCAGTTATATGGGTGGTTCTTTTTCAAGCCTCAACGTTGCAACTTCAAGCGTAAACAAAGGCGAGTCTGTGCTTGATACACTCAAAACAATCGACTCATTTGGCACTGACGTCATCGTCATCCGCCACAGTCAGTCAGGCATTCCGCACACATTTGCACCACACGTAAAAGCACACATCATCAATGCGGGTGACGGCATGAACGAACATCCAACACAGGCATTGCTGGATATGCTCACACTCAAACAAAACTTTGATACTTTCCAGGATATGCAAATTGCAATTCTTGGCGACATCAAACACAGCCGTGTTGCACGAAGCAACATCTGGGGCTTGTCAAAACTTGGTGCACAAATCCGCATCTATGGTCCTGGCACTTTGTTGCCTGCCGGTATCGAAAAAATGCCAAACGTAAAAATCTGTTCTTCTGTAAAAGAGGCAGTCAAAGATGCCGACGCAGTAATGGGTCTCAGACTGCAACTTGAACGTATGGCAAAAGGTCTCATTCCAAGCATGGGCGAGTTCCACAAAAAATTTGGCGTGGACGAACAAATTTTGTCACTTGCCAAAAAAGATGCAATTCTTCTTCACCCAGGCCCTGTAAACCGCAACGTAGAACTCAGCTATGACGTTGTAGATTGCCCACAAAGCTTTATCAACGAGCAGGTTACAAACGGTGTTGCAGTGCGTATGGCTGTCATGTATCTCTTGACAAGCAACAAACAAGTGCTGTGAGGTGACAAATGAAAACGCTTATTAAAAACGGAAATATAGTATTTTTTGACAAAATAGAAAAAGCCGACCTGCTTATCAGCGACGGCATCATCACAAAAATAGAGCCAAATCTTCGTGACTTTGCAGACGAAGTGGTGGACGCAACGGACAAATGCATTTTTGCGGGTTTTGTTGACATTCACGTGCATTTGAGAGAACCTGGCTTTGAATATAAAGAGACTATCGAGTCTGGCACAAAAGCAGCGGTAAAAGGCGGTGTAACTGCGGTTGCATGCATGCCAAATACAAACCCTGTTTTGGACAACAAGTTTGCATTGAGATACGTTCTTGACAAAGCAAACGAAGCAGGTTTTGCAAAAGTATATCCTGTATGCTCAATCACAAAAGGTGAAAACGGCGAGCTTATGTCAGACATGCTTTCACTCAAAGATCAGGGTGCAGTTGCTTTTTCTGACGATGGCAAACCAGTCAAAACGTCACAGATGATGAGACTTGCTCTCGAATACAGCAAAGAGTTTGACCTGCCTATTTTGTGTCACGCCGAAGATATGGATCTTACAAACGGCGGTGTTGTTCACGAAGGTTACAACTCAACAATCTATGGACTCAGGGGCATCAACCGTGCCAGCGAAGAGGTTGGCATTGCACGTGAAATCATCATTGCTGCAAACCTTGGCGCAAGAGTGCATATCTGCCACGTAAGCACAAAAGGCAGTGTAGAAATCATCAGAGCAGCCAAAAAACTTGGCGTAAAAGTCACTGCAGAAACTTGTCCGCATTACTTCTCGCTCACAGATGATATGATTGCAAACTTCAACACAATGGCAAAGGTAAACCCACCGTTGAGAGAAACAGAAGATATGCTTGCAATCAGACAGGGCATTGCAGACGGCACACTCGAAGTACTGGCAACAGACCACGCACCACACGCCCATTGGGAAAAAGAATGTCAGTTTGACAATGCGGCATTTGGCATAAGCGGTCTTGAAACTGCCTTTGCAGTAAACTATACTTACCTTGTAAAACAAGGCATTATAGATTTGCCAAAACTTTCAACACTCATGACAAAAAATCCATGCAAAGTCATCAACGTGCCAAACAACGGCATTGCAGTTGGCGAAAAGGCAGATATCACAATTATCGACCTTAACAAAAAATGGACTGTTGATTCTTCAAAATTCGTATCAAAAGGCAAAAACACACCATTCAACGGTATGGAACTTTATGGTCTTGTAGAAATGACTTTTGTAGACGGCAACAAATGCTACGTCAGAGATGACGACTGATTTTTGAATATATTTTTTTAGGGGAACTTTTATGATAGATTTATTGATTGAAAAAATTAAGCAGACAAAAAACCCATCTGTAGTTGGTCTTGACACTTGCGTTGACTATCTTCCACAGGAAATGAAAGACAAAATCAAAAGTCTTGACGACGTGTGCGAACAACTCACAGAATTCAACAAAAACATCATCGACAACATTTGTGATATCGTGCCTGCAGTTAAAGTTCAGGTTGCTTATTACGAAATGTACGGTGTGCAGGGTATGCAGGCATTTGCAAACACTCTTGCCTATGCAAAAAGCAAAGGTATGATCACAATGGCAGATATCAAACGAAACGATATCGGCAGTACAGCAAGTGCATACAGCAAAGGCTACATCGGCAAAAACAAATTCTGTGGCGTAGAGGTTACTCCATTTGAAAGTGACTTTATCACAATCAACGGTTATCTTGGCACAGACGGCATCAAACCTTTTGCAGACGATGCCAAAGCATACGACAAAGGTGCATTTATTCTGGTAAAAACTTCAAACCCATCAAGTGGTGATCTCCAGAACAAAAAGCTGGAAAACGGCAACACAGTGTTTGAAGAAATGGCAACTTTCGTTTGCGAATGGGGCAAAGAACTCATCGGCAAATACGGTTATTCTGACCTTGGCGCAGTTGTTGGTGCAACTCACAAAGCAGAGGCAGAAGTTTTGCGCAAAAAGTTCCCGTCACTTTTCTTTCTTGTACCAGGTTATGGTGCACAAGGCGCAACTGCAGAAGACGTTTCTGTAAACTTTGACAAAAACGGTCTTGGCGCTATTGTAAACTCATCAAGAGGTATCCTGTGCGCATACAAAAAAGAAAAATATGCGGGTCTCAACTATTATCAGGCTGCAAGACAAGCATCACTTGACATGAAAGAAGACCTTACTAAATATATCAATCTGTAATTTTTATCACGTATAGAGGAATTTTTATATGAAAGCATTTTTGATGTTACAAGATGGCACAAGGTTTTATGGCGAGGCGTTTGGCGACGTAAAAAACACAGTTGGCGAAGTTGTTTTTTCAACTGCAATGTCAGGCTATCAGGCAAACCTTTGCGAACCATCATTTTGTGGACAAATTGCCGTTCTCACTTATCCAATAATTGGTGACGGTGGTTTTGAAAACTACGACCTCAACCCAGACAGAGTTTCTGTAAAAGGCGTTGTCCTTAAAGAATTGTGTGAGTCTCCAATCAACTGGAAAAACCGTTGCGACATTGACAACTTTTTCAAAAAGTTTGGCATCGTTGGTATCAAAGATATCGACACTCGTGCACTCACAATCAAAATCAGAGAAGACGGCGTTATGAACGGTATGATCTGTATCGAAGAGCCAACTCAGGAACAAATCGATGCACTCAAATCTTTCAAAATTCAAAAACCTGTTCACCACGTCACAACAAAACAAGTTGTAAAATACGACGGCAAAGGTGGCAAAAATATTGCAGTGCTTGACTTTGGTTTAAAACAAAGCATGGTTGACGATCTTGTTGCAAGAGGACACAGCGTTACCGTATATCCTGCAACAACAAGTGCAGACGAAATCCTTGCTTCAAACCCAGATGGCATTTTGCTTTCAAACGGCCCTGGCGATCCAAAAGAATGTTTGGATATCGTCCAACAGGTAAAACAACTTGTTGGCAAAAAACCAATCATGGGTGTTTGCGTTGGTCACAACATTTTGGCACTTGCAAACGGTCTTGACACTTTCAAACTCAAAGTTGGTCACCGTGGTGCAAACCAACCTGTAAAAAACCTTGCAACAGGTCGCACTTATATCCTCAGCCAAAATCACGGATATGCAGTGTGTGAGCCAGCCGACGACAAAGTTGCAAGCGTATACTTCCGCAACGTAAACGACGGCACAGTTGCCGGTCTTGAATACAAAAATGCAAAAGCGTTTTCAACAGCATTTTGTCCATACGTATTGCCAGGTCCAATGGATACGCAATATTTGTATGACAAGTTTGAAGATATGATGGAGGGTAAATAAAATGCCAAGAAACAAGGACATAAAAAAGGTATTGCTTATCGGCAGTGGTCCAATAGTTATCGGTCAGGCTGCAGAGTTTGACTATGCCGGCACACAAGCCCTCACAACACTCAAAAAAGAAGGTCTCGAGGTTGTTTTGGTAAACAGCAACCCTGCGACAATTATGACAGATGCAGAGATGGCAGACAGAGTATACCTCGAGCCACTCAGCGTAGACGTTCTCAAAAAGATCATTGATATCGAAAAACCAGACAGCATTTTGCCAACACTCGGTGGACAAACAGGTCTCAACCTTGCTATGGAACTTGCCGAAACCGGTTATCTCGAAGAAAAGAAGGTAAAATTGCTTGGCACAAACACTCTTGCTATCAAAAAGGCAGAGGACCGCGAAGCATTTAAAGAAACTATGGAAAAACTCAACGAGCCTATCGTTGAGGGTACAATCGTTACACAAGTTGACGAAGCATTAGCGTTTGCAGACAGAGTAGGCTATCCTGTTATCGTACGTCCTGCATATACTCTTGGTGGCACAGGTGGTGGTATTGCCGACACTAAAGAAGAACTTGCAGAAATTTGTGACGGTGGTCTCAAAGCATCACGCGTACACCAATGTCTTATCGAAAAATGTATCTGTGGCTGGAAAGAAATCGAGTTTGAAGCAATGCGTGACAGCGCAGGCAACTGCATCACAATCTGTAATATGGAAAACGTCGACCCTGTTGGTATTCACACAGGCGACAGCATCGTAGTTGCTCCAGTGCAGACTTTGCGTGACGAAGAGACAGTTATGCTCCACAACGCAAGTTTGAAAATCATCGAAGAACTTGGCATCGAAGGTGGTTGCAACGTACAGTTTGCACTTCACCCATACGATATGAGTTATGCCGTTATCGAAGTTAACCCACGTGTCAGCCGTTCTTCTGCACTTGCATCAAAAGCAACAGGTTATCCAATTGCCCGTGTGTCAACACTCGTTGCAATCGGTTATACACTTGACGAAATCAAAAATGCAGTTACTGGCAACACATATGCATCTTTCGAGCCATCAATCGACTATATCGTTTGCAAATTCCCACGTTGGCCATTTGACAAATTTGTGTCTGCAAACCGCAAACTCGGCACAAAAATGAAGGCGACTGGTGAGGTTATGTCAATCAGCGACAGCTTTGAGTCTGCAATGCTCAAATCAATGAGATCACTCGAACTCAACGTGTTCTCAAGCGAAGTAAACTACTTCTGCGGTATGAGCAAAGATCAACTCATCGAAAGACTTCACGTTCAGGACGACCAGCGTATCTTCTGCATATTTGCCGCTTTGAGAGCAGGTGTAACTGTTGACGAAATTTATGACATCACAAAGATTGATACTTGGTTCCTCAACAAATTTGCAACAATCATATCAAACGAAGAAAAAATCAAAGCAGAAAAACTTGCCTGCCTTGACAAAGAATATATGCTCAAAGTCAAAAAACTCGGTTTTGCAGACAAAGCAATTGCAGAGTGGTGTGGCGTGAGCGAAAAAGAAATCCGCAAAATGCGTGTGGATATGGGCATCACACCTGTATACAACATGGTTGATACCTGCGCAGGCGAATATAAAGCATATTCTGACTATTATTATTCAACATATCAGACAAAGAGTGAAGTTCGCAAAACAGACAAAAAGACAGTAGTCGTTTTGGGTTCTGGTCCTATCCGTATCGGTCAGGGTGTAGAATTTGACTATTGCTCAGTACACTGCGTATGGGCACTCAAAAAACTCGGTTACGATGCAGTTATCATCAACAACAACCCAGAAACTGTTTCTACCGACTTTGACACTTCAGACAGACTTTATTTCGAACCACTCACAAACGAAGAGGTTCTCAACATTCTCGAAATAGAAAAACCGGTTGGCGTATTCGTACAGTTTGGTGGACAAACTGCAATCAAACTTGCAAAAACAGTTCACGAAAACGGATACAAAATCTTTGGTACTACTTTTGAGGATATCAACAATGCAGAAGACCGCGAAGAGTTTGATGCATTGCTTACAGAGCTTGACCTTGCAAGACCAAAAGGCAAAACAGTCTTTACTGCACAACAGGCTCTTGCTGCGGCAGAAGAACTCACGTATCCTGTATTGGTACGTCCAAGCTACGTACTCGGTGGTCAGGGTATGGAAATCTGCTACAATGCAGACGACATTACAAAATATATGTCAATCATCAACCTCAATACTCAGGAACACCCAATCCTCGTAGACAAATATATCATGGGCAAAGAGTTGGAAGTTGACGCTATCTGCGATGGCAAAAACATCCTTATTCCTGGTATTATGGAACATATCGAACGTACTGGTATTCACAGTGGTGACTCAATTGCAGTATATCCTGCAACACTCGACCCGGACGTTGTAGAAAAAATCATCGACACAACACGCAAACTTGCATTTGGCACAAAAACAATCGGTCTTATCAACATTCAATATATTTTGAGTGGCAAAGACTTGTTCATCATCGAGGTAAACCCACGTTCTTCTCGTACAGTGCCATATATCAGCAAGGTTACAGGCATCCCAATGGTACAACTTGCAGTTCGTTGCAGTCTTGGCGAAGATCTCGCATCAATGGGCTATGGCACAGGTTTGCACCCTGCATCAAGCTACTATGCAGTTAAAGTGCCTGTATTCTCAAACGAAAAAATCCCTGATCTCGAAATTTCTTTGTCACCAGAAATGAAGTCTACGGGCGAAGTTCTGGGTCTTTCAAAGAGTTATCCGGAGGCACTCCTTAAAGGTTTGCTTGCAAGTGGCATTCGTCTCAAAGACGGTGGAATTATTCTCATCTCTGTTGCAGACATCCACAAGCAGGAAATTGTAGAAACTGCACAGGCATTTTCTGACCTTGGATTTGAACTTTATGCAACTGGTGGCACAGCACACGTGCTCAACAAAAACTTTATACCAACAAACGTTATCGGCAAGCTCAAAGACAAAGGCGACAATATCGAAACTTTGTTTGCAAGCGAAAAGGTTTGCCTGGTTATCAACACACCAACACGTGGCCACGACAGCACTCGTGACGGCTTTAAAATCAGACGTATGGCCATCGAACACGGCATCACTTGTATGACTGCACCAGATACAGCCAACGCTCTTGCAAAAGCACTCAAACTCAAAAAGAAAGACAAAGACCTCAATCTCGTTTGCCTTGGAGATATAAAAAATGATTGATTTGACATTTGAAATTATCAAAAACGAAATTATGGCGTCTGACATTTTTGAGATGACGCTCAAAACTGACAAATTGCCTGCCGACATCAAGGCAGGTCAGTTTGCCAACGTAAAAGTACCAAACCGCACAGACCTCATTTTGCGTCGTCCTTTTGGTATCTATTCTGTCAACTTTGACGACAACACAATCAAACTTGGCTATGCATTGCGTGGTCAGGGCACACAGGCACTCAGCATTTTGCCGGCAGGCACAAAAGTGCAGGTGTTGTTGCCACTCGGCAATGGCTTTCCTGCGGTAGAAGAGGGCAAAAAAGTGTTGCTCGTTGGCGGTGGCATTGGCGTTTTGCCTTTGCTCTCTGTTGCACAAAGTTTTAAAAACAACGTCATCAGCAGTTGCATCGGTTTTAAAGATGCATCATTGCAAATGAAAGTTGACGAATTTAAAGCACTCAGCAAAGAATGCATCGTTGCAAGCGACGACGGCAGTCTTGGCGAAAAAGGCTACGTAGCACAGGTTTTGGCAAAATATATCGACCAGATCAATCCTGACGTTATTTTTGCATGTGGACCAGAAATCATGCTCAAAGGTCTTGGCGAATTTGCTGCAAAATATCCAACTTACGTCAGTCTCGAACAACGTATGGGTTGCGGTATCGGTGCATGCCTTGTTTGCAGCTGCAAGACTAAAAAGAATGACGAAGAACATTATGCACGTGTTTGTGCAGATGGTCCTGTGTTCAGGTTTGAGGAGGTTTTCTATGGCTAACATGAAGGTCAACGTATGTGGCGTTGAATTTAAAAACCCTGTCATTGGCGCTAGCGGAACTTTTGGCTTTGGCAAAGAGTTTCAACATCTCTATGACCTTGGCAAAATCGGTGGCATTTCTCTCAAAGGTCTCACACTCGAAAGACGAGAGGGCAACGCACCTGTCCGCATTGCAGAGACTCCATCAGGCATGATCAACAGCGTTGGTTTGCAAAACCCTGGTGCAAAATACTTTTTGGAGCACGATCTTCCACAAATCCGCAAATTTGACACAGTGCTCATTGCAAACATCAACGGCAATACAGAAGAAGAATATTGCCAGATTGCAGAGCTTATGTCAGACAGCAGTGTAGATATGCTCGAACTCAACATTTCTTGTCCAAACGTAAAATGTGGTGGCATGGCTTTTGGCATCAAACCAGAAAGCGTATACAACATCACAAAAGCAGTAAAACCATATTGCAAAAAACCTTTGATAGTAAAACTCAGCCCAAACGTATCTGACATTAAAGAAAACGCTTTGGCTGCAGAAGAAGGTGGCGCAGATGCTTTGTCACTCATCAACACTTTGTATGGCATGGCAGTTGATGCAAAAACAATGCGTCCAATTTTGGCAAACGTAAAAGGTGGTTTCAGTGGCCCTGCAGTAAAACCAATTGCTTTGCGTATGGTGCACGATTGCTACAGCGTAGTAAAAGTGCCAATCATCGGCATTGGTGGCATTACAACTGGTCTTGACGTAGTTGAATTTATGCTTTGTGGTGCAAGCGCCGTTCAGGTTGGCACAGCAAACATAATGAATCCTATGGCAATGCCACAAATTATCGACGAATTGCAAAACTATTTGACAGAAATGAAAATTGATGATATAAACAGTTTGGTTGGCGCACTCAAAATCTAAGCCACAAAAAAGAGGATAAAAAATGAGAAAAAACGTAGAAAATATTTTGATGGCTGTTGTTGTAGCGTCAGTAATCGTTGCAGCACTCGGCTTTATCTTGACTGTAAAAGCAATGACAACAGTTGCTCTTGTTATTCTTACACTCACAGTTGGCTGTTTTGCCGGCTTGCAGGTATATGACTTTTTGGGCAAACAAACTGTTATGGCAGGCGCAGACAAAGAGCAAAACAAAAAATTGCTTTTGTACGTTATCGTGTCTGTATTGCTTTTCCTTGCATTGCTTGCAGTTACAATTTTCCATCTCTATGGCAAATTGTTTTAATTAACAACAAAAACAAAAAGGCTACTCGTTTGAGTAGCCTTTTTTGTTTGTAAAAAATACAAAACCTTCACAAAAAAGTTAATTATGCTTAATTTTTAGTTGACAAACCAGAAAATCTGGTTTATATTTTAATTACAAAAGTTAATTAGCATTAACTTTATAAAAATATATATCACAAAACTGATATAAAGGAGGTGCTTGTATGACTCAATTCGAAAAACTTGTGGGCAACAACTGTGGCGTTGCACTTGCCGGCATAAAAACTGCAAATCTCGTTTGCATAAAAAGCAGTGACTATGCCGACGTATATGGCGAAATTGCAAGGCTAAAAGAGCACCTTTCTGGTGCAGGGGTTGTGTTGCACGTTTTGTCAGACAATGGCAAACGCATTTTGTTGCTTGTGTTTCGTCAAAAAGTTATGGACGAAAGGCTTGCTCAAAAAGACGTGCAAAAACTGTTGTCAAAATTTGGCTATCCCAAAACTGCAAACTCAAACGAACTGTTGGCATTTTTGTCAACAAGGTTTGACGATACATGCAACTTTCCTCACGAAATAGGGGTATTTTTGGGATATCCGCTCGAAGACATCGTTGGCTTTATCGCTTGTCCGCATGCTTGCAAATTCAGCGGTTTGTGGAAGGTATACGGCGACGTAGACAAAGCCACAAAACTGTTTGACAGATATCAAAAATGTCAGGCATCAATCAACCGTCGTCTTGCAAAAGGGGACGACCTCAAAAAAATATTTGCAAAAACAATGACCTGCAAAAAAATCACAAAGCAGGTTGCATAACAACAAAAACAAACTTTTCCAAAAAAAGATAAACAAAAAGGCAAAACGTTTTGCAAAGTCTTGCTCAAATCCTCCAAAAAAAACAAAACGCTTTGCCTTGCCCAAAAGGGCAAAAAACAAACAGTTTAAAAAAATGTATATGTGTTTATGATAGTTTCTCCACAAATCATAACTAAAAAACGCAGACGAATTTCGTCTGCGTTTTGTTTTTTTTGTTAAAAACCGTTTTCGTCACAAAAACCGGCAAGACAATCGAGTGTGTCGTCACTCAAAATATGCTCAATTTTGCAACATTCTTCTTCGGCATTTTGTTCTTTTGCGCCAATGCCAATCAAAAAACGTTTTATCAGTTCGTGCTTGTTATACGTTTTTGTCGCAATTGCACGTCCTTTTTCTGTAAGTGTTATTTTGCCATATGCCTGTTTTGTCACAAGACCTTTGGATATCATTTCGTTCATTGCCATGCTTACTGCCGGTTTTGATATGCCCAGCATATTTGCAATGTCAACCGATTTGCACGCTCCGTCTTTTTCGCAAGACAAAATGGCTTCGAGATAGTCTTCGTTGCTTTTTGTTATATTCATAGTGTCATTTTACCATACGTTTGTTTTTTTGTCTATACACACAAATACTCGGTGTGTTCGTTTGAGTCAACAATGCAAGTCTGATACGCCAAAATATTTACAAAACCCAAAGGGGACTTGTTTGGTTTTTTGACGTGTTTTTTTGGTGTATAAAAAACAGATATCTTGCTTGATCCGCTCGCTTCAGAAAAATGTGCAGTTATCTCTGCCGCCGTCTGTATCACTTTGTCAGGGATAGTTTTGTTTTCTGGGTTGAGTATTATCGTGTGGCTTGAAGTGATGTCTTGCGTGTGCAACCACAAATCGTTGCCTTTTGCAACTTCAAAAGTCAGTTTGTCGTTTTGCAGGTTGTTTTTGCCAACGTATATAGTCCATCCGTCTACCTTGTAAGCAAGTGGTTTAGACTTGGATGCTTTTGGTTTTTGTTTGCCTTTTGTCTGTGGTTTTTTGATGAGCCTTGCATTTTGCAGTTCAATCGTGATGTCTTCAATGTCGTTTACGTCAAGAGGGCTTTTGAGTGAGTTTGCAACAGACTTGAGGTATACAAGTTGCTGTTTGTTTTCTTCAAGCAGTTGTTTTGTATATTCTACCGTCTTTTTTTGTTTTGCATACTTTTTAAAATATTTTTGTGCGTTTTGCTGTGGTGTCATCAACTCGTCAAGTGGGATTTTGACTTGTGTGTTGTCATAATAGTTGATGGTATCCAAAACTTTGTCGCCCTTTTTGATGAGATATATGTTAGACAAAATCAGTTCGCCAAAAATGCGGTTTTGTTCGTTGTCACGTGCATCCACAAGTGCCTGTGTTTGCAGGGCAGTTTTCTTTTCTATGCGGTGGATGGCACTTTTTACAACGGACGACAACGATTTTGTCTTTTCGTTGTGTCGCTGATATTTGTCTTTTTGCTCAAAATATACGTCATATGCCTCGTTCAGCGTTTTAAAGGCTTGTTTTTCGCCAGGCTGGGTTTTATATTCAACCGCGGTCACGTCACAAGGTTTGCCTTCTGCATTTGTCACAAGGCAAGGACAAGGGTTTTGCAACCTTTCAAAAAACAGTTTAAAGTTGTTTGCAACGTCTTTTGCCTTTGTTGCATCACCAACAATTTCGGCAAGAGTCTGATAGGCAACACCCAAAAGTTTGTTTTTCAAAATTTCTTTGGCATCACAATCAAACTCGCTGTCCAAAATCTGTTCTATTTTAGTGTAGTCGTCAGGACGCACTTTGTCTTGTGTCAAAAACTCAAATGTCTGCCCAATCATTGTTGGTCTGTCTGCAAGTGAGTTTAGTGGCACACGTTTGAGGCAATCCAAAATTTTATAGTTGCCGTTTGTTAAAAACACGTTGCTGCTTTTGCCAACAACCTCGCAAATGAGATATTTCGTTTCGCTGTCACCAAGTTCGTTGCTTGACAACACTTCTATCACCACAACACGCTCAAAAGGTTGCTGTGTGACGTCAACGATAGTGCCACCAGTGAGATGTTTTCTGAGCACCATGCAAAAAGCAGGGGCATTTGCAGGGTTTGGTTTGTTTTGCTCCGTCAGATGTATTCTTGGCAGACTGCTGTTTGCAGACACCAAAAGTTTGCACCCACGTTTGTTGAACACGTTGATGCAGATTTCGTCTTTCTCTGGCTGAGTGACTTTGTTTATTTTTCCACCCACAAGGGCATCTTTAAGTTCTGCCGTGATAACAGACAGATTAAGTGCGTCAAATGGCATAAATTACCTCTTGCAAACCATTTTATATCATTTTGCCATATTTTTCAACATTCACACTCAAAAAACGTGCAAAAGCATATTGTTTGTTTTATTGTTGTTTAAAAACAATATTGATATTTTTGACCATTGTGTTATAATCAAATCAGAACAAAAAGGTGGTATGACTATGAAAAATTGTCCAAAATGCAACAAACAAATTTCAGACGAAGCAACTTTTTGCGCATATTGTGGTTGCAACGTTGAGCAAGAAGAAAAATCAAAAGCAAAATTCTGCACAAAATGTGGCACTCCTTTTCAGCAAGGTATGATGTTTTGCTCAAAGTGTGGAACAAAACTTGTTGCTGACGTGGTGAAGGACGATCCCTGGGCAGAAGTTGATGCACAAAAACAAAATGACCCTTGGGCAGAGTTTGCAGACTATAAACAACCAGAACCACAAGTTGTCGAAAAAGAAGTTGTTGTTGAAAAAATCATAGAAAAAGTGGCAGAAAAACCAACTGCACCAAAGAGAAAAAAATCAACTTCTTCAACAAAAAAATCAAGCAGTTCTGTCAGCAAAAAAATCACTCCAAAGCCTGCAGAAACAATCAGTTCAAAACCAGCACAGCAATCAACTTCATACAAAAGCTCTTGTCTTGACGGTTTGACTATCGAACCTCGTGAGTCTGCCTTGGCTGGGTTGACTATACAACCATATGAGTTTGAAGATTTTGATGAATAAAAATTGCTAAAGAAACTGACTGCTAAACAAAAATCAAGGCTACCCGAAAGGGTAGTCTTTTTGTTTGCATGTTGACATTGCTTTTGCAGTAAAGTAAAATAATAAAAAAAGGGGAAAAGGACTGCAGATTGACAAAAAACTATCAATCACAGAATCGTCCCCTGATTGGATGGTAAAATGATTAAAGAAATTATTGAGTTAATTCTTATATCTATATTCATAGTCATGGTACCAGTATATGGCCATGTTGAGGTATATGATATTATTGACGATAAAAAATTTAAAAGAATTAAATTAAAAAAATTCAAAAATATGTTTAAGGCAATTGGTTTTCAAGACGTCAGTACACACGGGATTATTGTTCCATTATTTTGGATGCAATTAATGTCATATTTTCTGTCACTTTTGACATTAATTATTGGAATTATTTGCATCATAAACAGAAAAAATTCAGTAATAATATCTTTAATTATTTTAGGTGTTGAGACTTTTGCATTTTTAATTTTAATAATCGTTTTATCAATAATTTCTAAAAAAAGAAAGAAAAAGTGAATCAAAGGTACGGTTTTCTGATTAATAACTACCAATCATGGGACGGTTCTCTGATTGACAACTAAATCACAAATTGACGGCTACCTCAAAATGGTAGCCATTTTTGTTTGGGTTAAACAACAAAAATTTTATGCGTTTTATTTATATTAACAATCAAAAAAGTTTGTCAAAAGCAAATTTATATGTTATTATTTACATTACTGATAATGGGCAAAAAATATATTTTTGGCATATTTTTTGACTTTATTTTACAAAATTCGGTTAAAATATCGCAAAAAATGCGGTTTTTGATAAATAAAAACAGATATACTTTTTTGGAGGATTTCTATGAAGTACAAAGTAGAAAATAAAAAGGGTCAGGTTTTGGTAAAATTTTCAATCGACGCTAAAGAATGGGAAAGCGCAATTGAAAGCGTATACCAAAAAACTAAAGGCAAATACAGCATGCCTGGTTTCCGCAAGGGCAAAGTTCCACGCAAAGTTTTGGAAAACACATATGGCAAAGGTATCTTCTTTGAAGATGCTTTCAACGATATGTTCCCAAAATATTACAACGAAATGCTCGAAAAAGAAACAGAAATTTATCCTGTTGACAGACCTGACGTTGACGTAACTGCAATCGACGACAAAGGTGTAAAATTCACTGCTCTCATCACTGTAAAACCAGAAGTTGAGCTTGGCGAATATAAAAACCTTGGCATCGAAAAAAAGGTTGAAAGCGTAAAAGCAAAAGAAGTTGAAGCAGAACTCAACAAAATGGCTGACAAAAACGCAAGACTTGTTTCTGTAACAGACCGTGCAGTACAAAGTGGCGACGAAGTTATCATCGACTATTCTGGCAAAGTTGACGGCGAATTGTTTGCAGGTGGCACAGCTGGCAAACAATCACTCAAAATCGGCAGTGGCATGTTTATCCCTGGTTTTGAAGAACAGGTTATCGGCATGAACATTGGCGAAGAAAAAGACCTCAACGTAAAATTCCCAGAAGATTATCATGCAGAAGAACTCAAAGGCAAAGATGCCGTATTTGCAGTTAAACTCCATGAAATCAAAGCAAAAGAAATGCCAGCAATGGATGACGAATTTGCAAAAGACGTTAGCGAATTTGACACTCTCAAAGACCTCAAAGCAGACATCAAAAAACGTTTGACTAAAGAAGCAAAAGAAAGAGCAGAAATCAAATTTGAAAACGAACTCATCGCAAAAGCTTGCGAAAATGCAAAGGTAGAAGTTCCACAATGCATGATCGAAAGCCAGATCGACTCTTACGTTCAAGAGTTTGAATATCAACTTTCTTACCAAGGCATCAAACTTGACGACTATCTCAAATATACAAACAGCAAGATGGAAGATTTGCGCAAAATCTATGCAGAAAGAGCAGCCGTAGCAGTAAAAACAAGACTCGTTATGGAAGCTATCGTTAAAGCAGAAGATATCAAAGCAGACAAAAAATCTGTAAATGCACGCATTGCAGAACTTGCTGAACAAATGGGCAAATCAGCAGACGAAGTAAAAGCTTCTATGCACCCATCAGAAATGGAATACATCGAAAACGAAGTAATCTCTAAAAACGTTGTAGAATTTTTGAAAAAAAATAACGTATCAGCAAAAGAAGCTGAATAATAATTAAAAAGGGGTACAAAATTTATGAGCAGCTTGATCCCAATGGTCATAGAGCAAACAGGCAGAGGCGAAAGGTCATACGACATTTATTCTCGTCTGCTTGAAGACAGAATCATTTTTTTGACAGGCGAAATCAACGACGCTGTTGCAAACAATATCGTGGCTCAGCTCATTTATCTCGAAGGCAAAGACCCTACAAAAGATATCAGCCTGTATATCAACAGCCCTGGTGGCAGTGTGTCTGCCGGTTTTGCAATTTATGACACAATGAACTATATCAAATGTGACGTATCAACAATCTGCATTGGTCTTGCGGCAAGCATGGGTGCATTTTTGTTGTCAAGCGGAACAAAAGGCAAACGTTATGCATTGCCAAATGCCGAAATCATGATTCATCAGCCACTTGGCGGTGCACAGGGTCAGGCAAGTGACATTGCAATTCAGGCACAACAAATTCTCAAAACAAGACAAAAACTCAACTCAATTTTGTCAAAAAACAGCGATCAGCCAATCGAAAAAATTGCGCGTGACGTTGACAGAGATTTTTGGATGTCTGCACAACAGGCAAAAGACTATGGCATCGTAGACCAGATTTTCTACGAAAGAAAGTAATTTTTGGAGTTTTTAAAATATATGGAAAAAAAGGAGATGCGTTGTTCGTTTTGTGGCAGAGACAAGTCAGAGGTTAAAAAACTCATTATGGGACCTGCCGGCAACAACATTTGCAATGAGTGTGTCGAGCAATGCCTCGATATCCTTAACTATGAGGAAGAAACTCAACCTGTACAAATGATTGACCTTCCAACACCGGCAGAAATCAACAAAAAACTTGACGAATACGTTGTTGGACAGCAAAAAGCAAAAAAGATTTTGTCAGTTGCAGTTTACAACCACTACAAACGTATCAATGCAAAACTCAAAAACAAAAATGACGAAGTAGAGTTAGAAAAATCTAACATACTCATGCTTGGTCCAACAGGCTCAGGCAAAACTTTGCTTGCAAAAACGCTGGCAAAATTTCTCAACGTGCCTTTTGCAATTGCCGATGCAACAACTCTCACAGAGGCGGGCTACGTTGGTGACGACGTAGAAAACGTTTTGCTCAAACTCATCCAGTCTGCCGACTATGACATCGAAAGGGCAGAGCGTGGCATCATTTATATCGACGAAGTTGACAAAATTGCCTCTAAAGGCGAAAATATGTCAATCACACGCGACGTATCCGGCGAGGGCGTGCAACAGGCACTGCTCAAAATTATCGAGGGCACAGTTGCATCTGTTCCCCCACAGGGTGGCAGAAAACATCCACAGCAAGAGTGTCTGCAAATTGACACTACAAACATTTTGTTTATTTGCGGTGGTGCGTTTATCGGTCTCGACAAGGTGGTAGAGCAACGTCTTGACAGTTGCTCACTTGGTTTTGGTGGCAACGTAAAAAACAAAGACGAAGTTGACGTTGCCGAGCTTGTAGAAAAAATTCAACCACAAGACCTTATCAAATATGGTCTTATCCCAGAGTTTGTCGGCCGTGTGCCAATCACAGTTGGTCTCAAAGCGCTTGACGAAGACGCTCTGGTGAAAATTTTGGTAGAACCAAAAAATTCGTTGGTTAAACAATACCAAAAACTTCTCAAAATGGACAACATCGATCTCGAGTTTGAGTCAGACGCTCTCGTTGCCGTTGCAAAAAAATCTATGGAACGCAAAACGGGCGCAAGAGGACTCAGGTCTATTTTGGAGAGTGTAATGCTCGACTTTATGTATGACGCTCCAAGCGACAATACAATCACAAAAATCGTCATAGACAAAGGTTGCATCGACAACAATCAGCAACCACAAATCATCCGTGACGACAGTCAAAAAACAGCATAACAAAAACGGTGCAAAAAGCACCGTTTTTATTTTTGTCCTTGGTGTATAATTATACAGACATGGCAGGTTGCATAATATTTGCAATGTTGTGTTTTTTTTGATACAATATGTTACAGAGGTGAAAATTAGTGGAAAACATAAATGACGTTTTGATTTTGCCTATGGTGGCAGCCAGGGGAGTTGTTGTTTTGCCTGGTGTTACCGAGACTATAGACGTTGGCCGTGCAATGTCACTGGCCGCCCTTGACTATGCGACAGAAAATCATCTTGATTTGTTTATTGCAACTCAAAAAGATACCGAAATTGTCGTTCCTTTCAAAGAAGACATCTATACAGCCGGCACAATCGTAAAAATAAAACAAATGATAAAACTGCCAAACAACCTTGCACGCATCATTGTGTATGGCAAACAGTCTGCAGTTATCAAAAATTATAAAGACAATGCAAAATTTTTCGAGGTAGAGGTTGAGCCTGTAAACTATATCAACACAGACACCATCGAAACAGAAGTGTTGCTCCGCAAAGTGATGGGACTTGCAAAACAATATATCGTTATGTCAGGTCGCAACACCGAGCGTCTGCCAGAGTTCAGCGACGATGCAAACGTTTTTGCAAACAGACTTGCAACACAAATCATCCCTGGCGAAAAAAACAAACAGGTTTTGCTTGAACAAATGGATACCGAAAAACGTCTTTTGGAGTTTTGCGGTATGATTGCGCACGAAATCGAAATTGCAAAAATTGACAAAATCATTGCGCAAAAAGTAAAAACACAAATTGACAAAAGCCAAAAAGAATATTATCTTCGCGAGCAGATGAGGGCAATCAGCGACGAACTTGGCGAGGGTGAGGACGAACGCAACGCTATAGAAAAGAAAATCAAAGACGCTCATATGCCGGAGCAGGTTGAACAAAAAGCAATGGCAGAACTCAAAAGATTGCTCAAAATGGGTTCTTCTACACCAGATGCAAACGTCAGCCGCACTTATATCGACTGGTTGTGTGACATCAAGTGGGATACTTTCACGTCAGACAACAAAGATATGAAAAAGGCGAGAGAAATTCTGGACGAAGATCATTTTGGTATGGAAAAAATCAAGCAACGCGTGCTTGAATATCTTGCCGTGATGAATCTTACTCAAAAAAACAAAGCGCCAATTTTGTGTTTTGTTGGTCCTCCTGGTGTGGGCAAAACTTCTATCGTCAAATCAATCGCAAGGGCGCTTGACCGCAAATACGTTCGTATGAGCCTTGGCGGACTTCGTGACGAGGCAGAACTGCGTGGCCACAGACGCACTTACGTCGGTGCAATACCTGGCAAAATCATATATCTGCTCAAACAGGCAGGCTGTATGAACCCTGTATTTTTGTTTGACGAAATTGACAAAATGGCAAGCGACTACAAAGGTGACCCAACAAGCGCAATGCTCGAGGTGCTCGACCCAGAGCAAAACAACAGTTTTGTAGATCACTATATGGAGGTTCCTGTAGACCTTTCTAAAGTGTTGTTCGTTGCAACTGCAAACGACATGGGTTCTATCCCTGCGCCACTTTTGGACAGAATGGAAATCATCGAGCTTTCTGGTTATACCGATATAGAAAAACTCAACATTGCAAAACAATTTTTGTTGCCAAAACAAAAAGAAATGCACGGACTTGAAGACAAATGTGTGTCTGTAACAGACGATGGCATTGACGAAATCATCTGCCACTATACAAGAGAGTCAGGCGTGCGCAATCTTGAAAGAGAAATTGCAACTGTCTGCCGAAAGTCTGCTTTGGAAATTCTGGAGCATGGCAAAGAAAGCATAACGGTTGACAAACAGGACGTAGAAAAATATCTTGGTGCAATAAAATATCGTGACGAAACAATTGGCAAAAAAGACGAGGTCGGCTCTGTAACAGGTCTTGCATGGACTCCTGTTGGTGGCACAGTTTTGACAATTGACGTCACTTTGTTCAAAGGCAAAGGGGACATTTTGCTCACAGGTCAGCTTGGCGACGTCATGAAAGAGTCTGCACGCACTGCAATCAGCCTTGTGCGCACACTTGCACCAAAATATGGCATCAAAGCAGACGTGTTTGACAAAACTGACATTCACGTTCACGTGCCGGAGGGTGCAGTGCCAAAAGACGGCCCAAGCGCAGGTGTAACAATGGCAACTGCAATTTTGTCTGCATTTGCAAACGTGCCTGTTTCAAAACAGGTTGCAATGACGGGCGAAATCACTTTGCGTGGCAAGGTGTTGCCAATTGGTGGACTCAAAGAAAAAACTCTTGCGGCATATCGCATGGGTATCAAAAAAGTTATTATTCCAAATGACAATGCAAAAGATATCGAAGAAATCCCTGCAGAAGTGAGAGAAAAACTCCAGATTGTGCTTGCAGAAGAAATTTCTACGGTGTTTGAGCATGCATTGGTTAAAAAATAAGGTGTACAAATGATTATCAAAAAAACAGCGTTTATTACGTCAGCGGCAAACGGAAAAGACCGCATCGTTTCTGACCTGCCACAAATCGCTGTGGTAGGCAAATCAAACGTGGGCAAAAGCAGTTTTATCAACTATCTTGCAAACGACTCAAAGCTTGCCAGGACGTCAAAAGCGCCTGGTCGCACAAGACTCATCAACTATTTTTTGTTTAACGAGGAGTTTATCCTTACCGATTTGCCTGGCTATGGCTTTGCAAAGGTGTCATGGGACGAAAAAAAGAAGTGGTCTGTGCTTATCGAAGACTATCTCAACGAAGAACCAAACCTCAAACTCGTTTGCTTTTTGGTTGACATAAGACACGACCCAACGGATGACGACAAAATTATGTACAACTATCTGTTCAAAAGGGGCATTCCGTTTTTGATCATTGCCACAAAAGCAGACAAAATTGCAAAAAGCAAGGTCAAAAATCAGTTGAGACACTTGTCTGCAATTCTCAAAGTGGGCATGGACAACGTGTTGCCTGTGTCTTCGCAGGAAAAAAAGGGCAAAGAAGAAATTCTTGCAAAATTCGATCAGATTTTGTATCCACCTGTATTTGACGACGAACAGGACGAACAATAACAAAAATCAAAAGCGTGTTGCAAAAAGCAACACGCTTTATTTATGCACAAAAGCATATCTTTCGTCATACAAATAAGTATACGTCTGGAGGTGAATTATGTCGTTCTCAAACAATATAGAAAATTGCACAAATGCCAGCGACAAAGTGTGCATACAGGCAAAAAAAGTCTTTGATGCCTGCCTTAAACAAGTCACGCAGGAGGGTGTCACTCTCACACTCACAAACACGTCGCCAGCCAACCCCGCATTGCCACTCACTTTTGTCAGTGGACGCAGTCTTTCAAGCGTGGGTGTGGTGACAAATCTGGTTGTGGATCGTCTGCCCGAAAAACCAAAATGTGGCAGAGTGCAGTGTGATGTTTCTATCCCGGTAGAAATCAGTTATACCGACAACAACGGTGTGGATGGCAGTGGAAGTGGTATGCTTACACTCAGACAAGACGTGGTTATGTCTTTGCCCGATCCGTCAATTGTGCCTTATGAGATAGAGGCGGTTGTCAGTGCAGTTTGTCCCGATGGTTTTTATCTTGGCACGGCAACAATTGCAGAGGATATCGTGCTTCAGTTTTCTGTTGTGGCATGCATTTCAATCATACTTAAAATCGTGACTAAGGTAGACCTCATTGTGCCAACTTTTGGCTATGCAGTCATCCCGCCTTGTCAGGAGTTTACGCAAGAGGTGTGCGAAGGCTTTTTCGAATTGCCACTTTTTCCTGACAACGGTTGATTGATTAACACTTTTTTGTCCTTGTTCATACCATACTCACGTATGGGAGCAAGGATAAATGAAGTATAAAAAATGCCCTCGTTGCGAGCTCAATTATATGACTTTGCAACAAAAATATTGCACAGTCTGTCTTGCAGAAATGCAGGGCAAAAAGGACGATTTCGACCCGATTGCTATGGATACCTGCCCGTTTTGTGAAAAAAATCCACTAAAAAACGGAGAGGATATGTGTGCCGTTTGCAGACACAAAAGGGTAAAAAGTCAGTCGTTTGACGAAATATGACAAAACAAAAATACCTTATCCACGATTTTTATCTGTGGGTGGGGTATTATTTTTTGTCAAAAACCTTTTTTTGTGATATGGTATATATATGAAAATTTTTGCAATCAGCGATTTGCACCTGTCTACTGTCGAGCCAAAACCAATGGATATTTTTGGTGGCAACTGGGACGACTACTGGCAAAAGATAGAGTGCGACTGGCAGGACAAAGTGGACGATGACGATATCGTCCTTATACCGGGTGACACAAGCTGGGCAATGCGTATGAGTGACGCTATGCCCGATCTTGAAAAGATAGCAAAACTCAAGGGCAAAAAGGTGCTTTTGCGTGGCAACCACGACTATTGGTGGAACACCATCGGCAAAGTGCGCAACGCCTTGCCGGAGGGTATGTTTGCAATTCAAAACGACTGCATGCGTTTTGACGACTATCTCATTTGTGGCTCTCGTGGATGGACTTGCCCTGACAGAGGTCCGTTTGACGAACAGGATCAAAAAATTTATCTTCGTGAGAGCGAAAGGCTCAAACTCTCTTTTGAGCAAATGTCAAAAATGCGTCAGCCTGGTGACAAGGTGATTTGCATGATGCACTTTCCGCCATTTAACGTAAGGCGAGAAGACAGCGAATATACAAAACTCATCATCAAATATGATATCAATGCCGTTGTATACGGACATCTTCATGGCAAAGACTGCAGGGCAGACCTTGTGGTAGAAAAATTTGGCACAAAGTTTTTTCTCACTTCAACAGACCTTGTCGGTCACAAACTCACACAAATATACTAATCAAAAGCTCATACTTCGTATGGGCTTTATTTTTTTGCAAAAAAATGATTGCTATCAACAAAAGCCAATGCAAAAAGAGTGGTCAAAAGGGATAAAACGAGTCAAAAAAAGAAAGAAAAACAGGTGGTAAAAAAGGTGTTAAAAACGGGGAGGGGTGAGGAAAGATTGTTTAAAATTTATCAATATTAAACACCTATTCATTATTTTACAAACAAATGTTCAAAAAATATTTTTTGATGGTGGAAAAAACTTTTCAAAAATCCCTAAAAGTGGTTATAAAGTGGCTAAAAATGGTTGAAAGTGGTCAAACACTGTGTTATAATTTTTGTACACCATAGGAGGAGTCTCATGTTTTTGGGTGAGTACAGGCATCAGATAGATGCTAAAAACAGATTAAGAGTACCAGCAAAGCTCAAAAGCGAACTGGGTGACAAATTTGTCGTCACAAAAGGTTCAAACGGCTGCCTCTTTGTGTTCAACTCTAAAACGATGGAGAGTTTGTACGAAAAGTTGCAAAACGTGCCAATCTCTGACATCGCTGCACAAAGGTCAATCCGCATGTTGTTTTCATCTGCAAGCGAGGTAGAAAACGACGAGCAAGGACGTTTCCTTTTGCCACAAAGCTTAAAGGCATTTGCAAAGATTGACAAAAACGTAGTAACAGTTGGTGCAGGCACAAGGATAGAAATCTGGAGCGAAGAAATCTGGAATCAATACAATTCATACGACAACTTCGACGAAGTGCTTGAAGGACTTGGAAAATTTGGAGTATAAAAAATGCAATTCAGCCACAAACCGATAATGCTCAGCCAATGTATAGAGGGGCTTGACATAAAACCAAACGGAATATACGTAGATTGCACGCTTGGAGGTGGTGGTCACAGTCTTGAAATTGTAAAAAGACTTGACGGTGGCAGACTTGTAGCAATAGACAAAGACAACGACGCACTCGAGTTTGCATCAAACAGACTTGCAGAGTTTAAAAACAAAATCACCTTTGTAAAAAGCGACTTTAAAAACGCCTGCGAAGTTTTGGATCAACTTGGCATTGACAAAGTGGATGGCGTGCTTATGGATCTGGGGGTGTCAAGCTGGCAGATAGACAACTTTGACAGAGGGTTTAGCTATCGCAGCAGAGACAGCAAACTTGATATGCGCATGGATGCAGACCAAAGCCTGTCTGCATACGAGGTAGTCAACGAATACAGCGAACAACAACTGTTCAAAATTATCCGTGACTATGGCGAAGAAAACTTTGCAAAAAAAATTGCTTTCAACATTTGCAAATACAGACTGGTCAAACCAATCGAAACAACTGGTGAGCTGATTGACGTGATAGAAAAGTCAATGCCACCAAAAATGAGATTTGCAGGTGGTCATCCGGCCAAACGAACT
>JAFTHO010000196.1 GCA_017457385.1 Clostridia bacterium
CTGATGTCCCATAGCACCCAGCATAGATATTGATGCCACAAGCGAGCACCTGCCCATGCCTGACAAGTCGTTTATAACTGCTATCTTCATAATCAATCCTTTTTGTCCATATCAAACAAGTTGTGCACACCCTTTGCTTTGTCAAGTGCGCCTGCAAGCACAAAACCAAGCACGAGGTTTGCTCCTGCCTGCACAAAGTTGAAAGGCAAATTTGCCACTGCCATACCCATGCCAAACAGCACAAGATCGGCAAAAAAGTATCCCACAGACATACACAAACCACCGGCAACCATACCAATTGCATAGCCTGTTGGTTTTTTGAGTTTTGTTTTTGCAAACACAAGTATAACAAGTGATGCAACAAGCCCCTCGCAACCTTTTGTCACAAAGGTAAAAGGAGCATAAGACACCCACCCTGCAAACAAATCTGCAAGTGCACTGCCAAGACCACCTGCCACAAATGCAAACAAAGGATCAAAAAACACAGCGCATACAAAAATGAGTGAGTCGCCCACGTTGATATATCCCTGACCACCTGGTGACGGAATTTGCACCACCATGGTTGCAACTGTGACAAGCGCAACAAAGGTTGCCAGAAATGATATCCTTTTTGTTGTAAAATAGTTTTTTGCTTTCATATCACGCCTCCTGAAAAAAACGTAATAAAAAAACTTCCACGTAGGGAAGTCCGGAATAAAAGCAAATATCTGTGCCAAAAAAAGTTGGCAAAACGTGACGATACTTTTGGCTTTTGCATATACTACAAAAGAAATATCGTCGCAACAAATATTTATTCTTTCCCATTCAGACTTTACTGGCGGTTGCAGAATCTCACTGCATCGGCTGTTGGGGCTGTTGGACTTGTCCGTTCAAAAGACGGCATCACCACCGGTCGGGTTTACCCTGCCCAAAGAATTTTTATTAAGTTGACTTGATGATAGCACTACGCAAAAAAGGTGTCAACAAAATTAAAAAATAAAATTTGACTTTTTTTTGTGCTTGTGTTAGCATTTGTTAAACAAAAATTGCAAACAAAACTGACAGACCTTTTGGTCGGGCCTTTGGGCAACAGTTATTCTGTGGGACAGTAATTATACTGCCCCCATTTTTTTGACAAAAAACGTTTTTAAGGTAACTATGCAAACCCAAAAAAGTATAACAAACAAAAAAACCGCATACAAAGTTTCGTTAATAACGATAATTGCAAACTTTGTGCTGTCTGCATTCAAACTGGTTGCAGGTCTTGTTGCAAAAAGCAGTGCGATGATATCTGACGCAATACACTCTGCATCTGACGTATTCAGCACCATTATCGTGATGATTGGCATAAAGGCCGCAAATAAACAGGCAGACGACAAACACCAGTATGGTCACGAGCGCATTGAGTGCGTTGCCGCAATTTTGCTTGCAATTGTGCTTGTTGCAACAGGCATTGGCATTGGCATTGACGGCATAAACAAAATAATGGCAGGCATTGACGGCACTCTTGCCACACCAGGCCTGCTTGCCCTTGCAGCCGCAGTTGTATCCATCATGGTAAAAGAAGGTATGTTTTGGTATACAAAACACTATGCCAAAAAGATAAACTCTGGTGCAATGATGGCAGACGCATGGCATCACAGATCTGACGCATTGTCATCAATAGGCAGTATGATTGGTGTTGGCGGTGCAATGCTTGGCATACCCGTGCTTGACCCTGTTGCCAGCCTTGTGATATGCATCTTTATATTCAAGGCGGCAGTTGACATTGCAAAAGACGCACTTGACAAAATGATAGACACAGCCTGTGACGAAAAAGACGTCGAACAAATGAAGCAGACGATTTTGTCCGTTGAGGGTGTGCTTGGCATTGACGACCTTAAGACAAGACTGTTTGGCGACAAAATATACATTGACGTAGAGATACGATGTGACGGCAGTTTGTCACTGTATCAGGCACACGACATTGCCGAAAAGGTGCACGACACGCTTGAAGACACCTTTGAAAACGTAAAGCACTGCAACGTGCACGTAAATCCACAATAAACAATGGTTTGATTGACATTTTTTTGCGTTTGTGATATTTTAACTAAAGTTAAATATAAAAGCTGTGACAAGAAAGAGTAAGTTTTTGGACTTTGCAGAGAGAAGGCGGTTGGTGCAAGCCTTTGAGAAACAAAAACCGAACCAGTCTTTGAGCTGTGTGCGAAAAGCACTTTGTGTAAAGCACTTTATACAAAGTGACAAGCATTGCCGTATATCCTGCGTGAAAGGATTTTTGAGTGCGGACATACCCGAAATCAGGTGGTACCGCGGACTTTGACAGTTCGCCCTGAGTTGACAAAAATCAACTCGGGGCTTTTTTTATAAAAATAATTTTTAGTGGAGATAAAACTTATGAAACTTGACAAACTTGTTGGTGACAGATTTAAAGAAAGACCATCAGATTGTATCATTGACAGCCATGCCCTTATGGTGCGTGGCGGCTATATGAAAGGTGTGGCAAACGGTGTTTACAGCTCTTATATGCCACTCAAAAGAGTGACCCGCAAAATCGAACAGATCATGCGTGAAGAAATGGATGCCATTGACGGACAGGAAGTATCTTTCCCTGTGGTTATGCCTGCATCTTTGTGGGAAGAGTCTGGCAGATATGGCAGCATAGGCAAAGAACTCGTTCGCTTTAGCGACAGAAACAACAGCCCGTTGGTGCTTGGTATGACTCACGAAGAAGCCGCAGTTCAACTTGTGCGTGACTATGGCCAGAGTTATATGAAATATCCTTTCATGATTTATCAGATCCAGACAAAATTCCGTGACGAAGCAAGACCACGTGCAGGTCTCATCCGTGTGCGTGAGTTTACTATGAAAGACGCATATTCTTTCCACACAAGTCAGGAAGATCTTGAACAATACTACGATAGAGCACACAAATCATACGAACGCATTTTTGAAAGATGCGGTTTGCCTGAAGTTATTTCTGTTGCAAGTGACTCTGGCATGATGGGTGGCAAAGTGTCACACGAATTTATGCTTTTGTCACCTATCGGCGAAGACAGCATTGCAATCTGCAACGAATGTGACTATCGTGCAAATATGGAGGCTGCCGAAAGCATTATCTCTTGCGCTCGTGACGAAGTATCAAACGAACTCACAATGGTTCACACACCTGGCATGCAAACTATCGAAGACGTTTGCAACTATCTCAAAGCCGACCAGAAAGACAGCGTAAAAGCAGTAATTTACCAACGCAACAGCGACGACAAATATATCGTGCTCTTTATCCGTGGTGACCTTGAAGCAAACGAAACAAAAATGCGCAACCACCTTGGTTTTGAAATTCATCCTGCTGTTGTTACAGAAGATTGTGGTCTTTGCGCAGGATATTGTGGCCCTGTTGGTTTGCCAAGCGACGTTATCGTGTTGTATGACAACTCTATCAAAAACAGAAACAACCTTTGCTGTGGTGCAAACAAAGTTGAATATCACTACGTTGGTCTTGATATGGCTCGTGACGTTGCAAATGCAGAATATCACGACTTTGCAAAAATTGCAGAAGGTGGCGTTTGTCCAAAATGTGGCAAACCTGCAATCAGCATTTCTCGTGGTGTTGAAGTTGGCAACATCTTCCAGCTTGGCACAAAATATACAACAAGCATGGGTATGACTTTTGTTGACGAAAAAGGCAACAGCCAGACACCTATTATGGGTTGCTATGGCATTGGCGTTGGCCGTCTTGCAGCCGCAATCTGCGAGGCTCATCACGACGACCACGGCCCTATCTGGCCAATGTCTGTTGCTCCATGGCAAGTGCACTTGTGTGCAGTTCGTGCAGACAATGCCGAAATTAAAGAATATGCAGACAACCTTTACAACGCACTCACTGCAAAAGGCATCGAAGTGATTTATGACGACCGCAGTGTAAGCGCAGGCGTAATGTTTTCTGACGCAGACTTGCTTGGCGTTCCACTTCGTGTTGTAGTCAGCCCACGCAACGTAAAACAAAGCATTGTAGAAGTTGTGTCACGTGACAAATCATTCAGCCAAAACGTGCCAATGGAAAACGCTCTGGACGAAATTGTAAAAATTGTTGACGACTTTAAAAGCAAATTTTGATTGACTGTTTGTATATAGTTTGCGTTATCTCTCCCTCCGTCTGGCATTCGCCAGCCACCTCCCCCGTCAGGAGGAGGCTTTAAGGTGAATAACGCAAAGCAAAACATTGGTAACAAATATTTTATATTGTTTGCAATATATAAAAAAGACCGTTGAAAAACGGTCTTTTTTTGTTAACTAAAGTAAAGGGACTGTCTTGTGACAGTCCCTTTACTTTAGAAATATATCATTTTTTATAATTTCGTTTTTAATTTTGTTTTTTGCAAATCAATGTTCACTGTCTACAATGCGACAACGTGCCTCAAAACATTTGCCACGTGGGTGTTCGCCACGGAAGTACCACACGCCGTCTTTTTGCGCACGGAAAATGCGGATAGACTCACCTTCAAATGCCTCGCTGATATAAGAAATATCCATTTCTGCAATGCGTTTGCCCTCCATGCTTGGCAGATAGTTTGTAACGATATCGGCATATACCCAGTTTGTGAGGTGCTGGTTAGAGTCGATTTCGGTATACATAACTTTTTTGTCCGTAATGTAATCAAGCTCTGGCATATGCATTTTTTCGAGCCTTGTTGTGTCTACGCTTTCTTCGCAAACAGGCACAACGAAAGTCACTTCGTTTGGTCTTTTCATTTTGTGCAGAACAGGGTCAACCACAACCCAGCTTGTGCCACCCTCTGCCACAACAATGCCATGCTCGTTTTCTATAACAAAGTCACGCAAAAACTGTACGCCTTTTGAGCCTTTGTGCCACGTTTTGAACGTATAATTTTTGAGCAGTTTGAGTGGTTCGTATATATTTATGCTTGTTTTTACCAACACAAACACCATGTCCATTTTGTCTTTGAGTGTGATATAGTCACAACCAAAAACACTGCAGTGGTCGTCTGCATTGTCCTGCAACCAGCGTTGAATTGCAGAAACCTTTATATTTTGTTGTTTGTCGCAGTCGTATGATGCAACCTCATGCTGACGGACAAACTTTTTGTTGTCTTTTGTCATATAAGCCATAGTGATTTACCTCGTTGGTATATTATCCACCAAAACAAAAATTTTGTAAACAAAAAATAACGTACTAATTGCTTAAACCTATTTACACAAAAAGTCTTTGGGAGTATAATTATTTTGTAAAATATTTTTATCGTGGGGAAGTTTGTTATGATAAGACAAAACGTAAGAAATATTGCAATTATTGCCCACGTTGACCATGGCAAAACGACTATGGTTGACCAGTTGCTCAAACAAAACGGCATTTTTCGTGAAAACGAAATTGTAAACGACAGAGTTATGGACAGTGGCGATCTTGAAAAAGAACGTGGCATAACTATCCTTGCAAAAAACACTGCCGTAAACTACAAAGGCACAAAAATAAACATTATCGACACACCTGGCCACGCCGATTTTGGTGGCGAAGTAGAACGTATTTTGTCAATGGTTGACGGTGTTGTTTTGCTTATTGACGCTATCGAAGGTTGCATGCCACAAACACGTTACGTTTTGAAAAAGGCACTCAACCTTAACAAAAAACCAATCGTTTGCGTAAACAAAGTTGACCGTGGTTGTGACCCTGACAAACTTATGGATCAGGTTTTGGAACTTTTTATTGAACTTGGCGCAAATGACGAACAAATTGAATTTAAAACTGTATATGCAAGTGGCAAACAAGGCTGGGCAACGCTTGATCCAAACGAACAGGGCGAAGATATGAAGCCTTTGCTTGACACTATCCTGGCAGAAATCCCTGCACCAGAGGGCGAAGAAGATGCCGGTTTGCAAACAATCATCTGCAACATTGACTATGACGAATATATCGGTCGCATAGGCATTGGCAAAGTTGTGCGCGGACATATAATTGCAGGTCAGCAGGCAGTGATATGCCACGACGACCAGGCAAAACCTTGCAAAATTGCAAAACTCTATCAGTTTGAAGGTCTCAAACGTGTAGAAGTGCAGTCTGCATCTATCGGCGACATCGTTGCAGTCAGCGGTATAGAAGACCTCAATATTGGCGAAACAATTTGCGACCCGGAACACGTTGATCCATTGCCATTTGTAAAAATTGACGAACCAACTTTGTCAATGATGTTTATGGTAAACAACAGTCCTTTTGCAGGTCGTGAAGGCAAGTTTGTAACAAGCAGACATTTGCGTGCAAGACTTTTTAAAGAAGTTGAAACAAACGTGAGCATGCGTCTTGAAGAAACAGACACAGCCGATTGTTTTAAAGTATACGGCCGTGGCGAATTGCACTTGTCTATCCTTATTGAAAATATGCGTCGCGAAGGTTTTGAGTTTCAGGTGTCACGTCCTAAAGTAATTTTTAAAGAAATTGACGGACGCAGATACGAACCAATCGAACACCTTGTTATTGACGTGCCGGATCCATACGTTGGTGCGGTGCTCAACAAAATAGGCACACGCAAAGGCGAAATGACAAACATGTTGTCAGACGGTCTTGGCAGCACACGTCTTGAGTTTGACATCCCTTCTCGTTGTCTTATAGGCTATCGCAGTGAAATGCTTACAGACACAAAAGGCTTTGGCGTAATGAACCACATCCTCAAAGGATACGAACCATACAAAGGTGACGTGAGCGAACGCAGTCGTGGCTCTGTTGTATGCTGGGAAGACGGCACAACAACTGCATACGGTTTGTTTAACGCACAGGAACGCAGCAGATTGTTTATCGGTGCGGGCGTAGAAGTATATCAGGGTATGGTTGTTGGCGAAAACTCTCGTGAAGAAGATTTGGTTGTAAACGTTTGCAAAAAGAAACAACTCACAAACAACCGTGCAAGTGGCAGTGACGA
>JAFTHO010000197.1 GCA_017457385.1 Clostridia bacterium
ATATGAAAAAAGAAAAGTTCGACTCTAACGTAGAACTTATTGCACAAGGTCTTGGCAACATCGTTATTCCTTTCTTTGGCGGTGTGCCATCAACTGCGGCTATTGCGCGCACAAGCGTTGCAATCAAAAGCGGTGGACAAACAAGACTCACAGGCCTTGTTCAATCTTTGTTTTTGGTTTTGTGCATGTTTTTGCTTGCTCCTGCTATTGCATTGGTGCCATATCCTGCACTTGCAGGCGTGTTGATTGTTACTGCAATCCGCATGAACGAATGGAAGACAATCAAAAACTACTTCAAGCACAAAACATGGGATGCAATCGTGATGTTCCTCATTACACTTGTTGCAACAGTATGTCTTGACCTCACTTATGCTATTGCAATCGGTGTTGTTTTGTCTTTGTTCATCATGGTAGTAAAACTCACAAAAATTCAGATCGAAGATTCAGAGGTTGACAATACAAAAGTTCACGCATACGATCCAGACGACGCTCATCACGAAAAACGTGCAACTGTCGTTTATCTCTCTGGCGCATTGTTTTTTGCCAATGCCGAAGAGTTTGCAAAAAAGGTGCGCAAAATCAGCGACCAGTACGACAGATTTATCATTGCAATGTGCGGTGTGATGTACGTTGACGTATCTGCCGTCAGTGTCATCGAAGAACTTGTTGCAGACGAATTGCAAAAAGGCAAAAGTTTTTATTTCACAGGTTGCAAACCAAGCGTAATGGCACCACTCAAAAAATGTGGTTTTGTCGATACTGTTGGCGAAGCAAACTTCTTCTCAAGCCTTGACAAGGTTTTGTTGCCAAACTAAAAAATCAAAAGCAGGTGCAGTTGCATCTGCTTTTTTTGTTTTATGCTTGTGTTTTTGTGCAAAATGTTTTATCTTGTATAAAAGGAGAAAAAGGAGTTTTTATGAGCTTTACTTTGATGACGGCACTTGGCTTTTTTATTATTTTTGCAATGTCAACGCTTGGTTCTGCCGTAGTATACTTTTTTAAAGACAAAGAAAACAAAAAGGCACACACGCTGTTTTTGGGTTTTGCATCAGGCATTATGATTGCGGCATCCGTGTGGTCTTTGCTTTTGCCTGCTATGGAAGAGGCTCAGTCAACTTTTGGCAATCTCAGCTGGTTGCCTGTGTCCGTTGGTTTTGTGCTTGGCGGTTTGTTTTTGGTTTTGCTTGACAAAGTTATACCTCACGTGCACAGTGGCACCAATCAGGAAGAAGGCCCTAACGTGTCTGCAAAAAATCTACAAAACTGTTTTTTGCAGTTATGATACACAACATACCAGAGGGTCTTGCGGTTGGTTTTGCTTTTGGTGCTGCCGCAACAATCGGCACAACTGCGGCATACGTGTCTGCACTTGGCCTTGCAATAGGCATGGGTATACAAAACTTTCCGGAGGGTGCGGCTATCGCTTTGCCTCTCAAAGTGGCTACAAACAGCAAACACAAGGCGTTTTTGTATGGTATGGCGAGTGGGGCAGTAGAACCCGTGTCTGCCATCCTGGGCTATTTTATGGCTTCGTATATCATCACTCTTCAACCATGGTTGCTTGCATTTGCGGCAGGCGCTATGATATTTGTCGTTGCAGAAGACCTCATACCGGATGCACAGACGTCAGGACACTCTCATCTTGCAACGTGGGGTGTGATGCTTGGCTTTGTCATCATGATGATACTTGACGTTGCGTTGGCATGATAAAAACTTTTAAAAAACCGTTTGCAAAAATTTTAAAATTTTAATAAAATATACGGGTTGTTAAATCACAGCGTATAATTGTTCAGCGTGAGACCACACGGTTTCACGCTGTTTTTTTTGTCAAAAAAGGAGGTTTTTTATGGATTTTTATAACAAATTGCCACGAAACAAAAAAGAATTTGCTTTGTTTATGTTGGTTATTTCTGTCATTTCAGTAAATATCATTGCACCACTCATCACTTGTTTTGAGGTTGGTTTTTCTTTTGAAACGTGGGGCAACGTGCTCAAAATTTTACCATTTATGTGGCCAACCGTTATTGTAATTGTGCTTGCAACTTATCACCCTGCAGAGTGGCTCACTCACAAAATAGTGAGCAAAGGCGACAGTTTTAAAACAGTTGTTACAATCAACATTTTGTGCACAGTTTTTCTCATGTCAATCATTCTCACAGTTGTTGGTACTTGGATTGGCACACAAAACGTCAGCATTGAGCCAATCGTGACTTTCTTTCACAAATGGCCACGCAATTTTGCAATTTCTTTTGCAGTAGAGGCTTTGGTCGCACAACCAATTGCAAGATGCGTTATGTCTGCATTACACAAACACCAAGACAGACCAAAATACACTTGCAACCCTGCAAAATGATTTTCTTTTGTTGTACAGGTGTAAAAAAGTTAAAAATTTTAAAAAATAAAATCAAAAAATCAGTTGACACAAAAAAGACCCTTTGATATACTAATAAGGCTTTGGAGAGTTGGCTGAGCGGTCGAAAGCGGCGGTCTTGAAAACCGTTGATGTGAGAGCATCCTGGGGTTCGAATCCCTAACTCTCCGCCAGATAAAACCTAAAACGAACACCATGTTTGTTTTAGGTTTTTTTGTTTAAATTCATTACTAATTGAGTACTTAAAATTGCTTTACAAATACCAAAACTTGTATTACATTAAGCTCAATCCACCACCAAAAAAAGAATCATCGTTATACATCAAAACCTCCACAAATTTAATCAAGGAGGACCAACTATGAAATCAGAAATTAAGTTGGAACAAGAATATCAAGAATTTATAGTAAAACTTGGCAAAGCCTACAAAGATGTTTCGGATGCAATGAAAGAATTATCGCCCGAAAATCAACAACGCTTTATAATTGAAATTACACCTGTTGTACTTGAAAGTTTTGCAACATGGATAAAAAAATTTCCTAATAATTTTTGATATCAAGAGACTTCTCAAAAAAGAGAAGTCTCTTTTCTTTAGTGGCGTTTTATGCCGCGAAAGACTCTTGGACACGAGAAACGGAGTGTGGCAGGCTTGTGCCAATGGCAAAACAAAAGCCCCTATGGGCTTGGGTGGTTGGCTCTTTTGCCTAAACCCACGCTCCATAGAGGCTCGTGTCAAGAGTACCGTGGAATAAATAGCCACGTTTTTTTGTTATACAAACATTTCTATCTGCATTTTGTATTTTATAGTTGGCATACGTTTTGTTTTATAAACCATATGTTTTTGTTTTGAACAAAAAGAAAAGCCCTGACTTTAGTCAGAGCTTGTTGTTAGTGGATGATAAAATTTTATTTCTATTTTGTCGTCATATAAAACTATTTGTTTAACCAAATAATGTATAAGCATTTTTTCTTCCATATGTAATGCTTTTTCATAAAACTGGCGTATTTCTTTTTCGGTCAGTTGCACGCTGGTTTTGCTTTTTTCTATGATGATTTTTCGTTCAAGATTTTCAAGTTTCTGTTCGTTTTCTTTAAGCCTTTTTGCAGTGGTGTTGGTAACGACACCTTTTTCTATTGCATCCATAATGTTGTTTATGACAGTTTCTGTTTGATTGCGTTCTTTAATCAAAAGGCTAAGCAGAGGATTGTTTTTGTTGTTGCTCTCTTGCATTTTTAACAATGCTTTTACAATACTGTCTATGGTGTTTGGGCTGTTGAGTTCTTGTATTATGCTGTCTGCAACAAGTTTTTCTAAGGTGTCTTTGCGAACCATTGTTTTTGTGCAACCATTTTTGCGTTTGCGACCAAAACATTTGTAATATCTCTTTACGTCACCAAGTTTAGACGTGCCAGTTTCGCCTGTTATACGTGAGCCACAATAGCCACATACTGTCCTTGTGCTGAGCAGATATGATACCTCAGTGCTACGCTTGCCATACTTGTTTTTGTTTGTCAACTTTCTCACTTTGTCAAACGTTTTGTCATCAATTATTGCAGGATACATGTTGTCAAAAACCTCGCCTTTGTGGCGGTATATGCCAGAGTATTTTTCGTTTTTGAGTATGTTGTATATTGTGTTTCTTGCAAAGGGTTTGCCTTTGTTTAAAATGCCTTTTGCAGTGAGGCTGTCTATAATGTCTTTGACGTACACGCCACTTGCATATTGGCTGTAGATATATCTGACAACTTCTGCTTTGGTGTCATCAATGATAACTTTGTGGTTTTCTACCTTGTAACCATATAATACGTTACCACCAGTAAAGTTGCCTTTTAGTCGGGTTTCTTTCATACCACGACGCACCTTTTGAGAAAGCTCTGCCGAATAATATTCTGCATAACCTTCAAACATAGATTCAATGATTATACGCTCAGGGGTGTCTGGCAAATATTCCGTTGCAGACATAAGTTTTACACCATTGTCACGCAAGGTCTTTTTGTGTATTGCCGTTTCATATTTGTTGCGAGAAAATCTGTCAAATTTGTAAACAAGCACATAATCCCATTCTCGCTTTTTGCTGTCTTTCAACATTTGCTGAAAGGCGGGTCTGTTGTCGTTTGTGCCAGTCATCGCTCTGTCTATATACGTGTCCAACAAAATAATGTCGTTGTTTTTTGCATAGTCTTCACAAACGTGCAATTGACCTTCGATAGACTGCTCTGACTGATTGTCGCTTGAATAACGTGCATAAATAACTGCTGTTTTCATTTAGTCAATTCTCCTTATTTTTATTTGTGAAAGAATTTATCTTTCTGCGGGAGCGACAAAAACGAAAAGGCTCGCACCTGTCAAGGAAAGAGAAAATTGTTTGGTATAAGTTTGTCTTTTTGCAAATAGGTGCAACAATTTTCCCTTGACAGAAGAAGATTTTCGTTTAAGCTCCACACGACAGAAAGATCAATTTATTTTACGCATTTTTTTTATCACTTGTCTGCTGACTTGTCCCATATATACACCTTCGTCCCAACAACCAAAGTCGTCAAAAAGTAGCAGTTTTCTGTCTTCCTGACCAATGGTGGACACAACGTCTTCATCCATAACATCAGAGATGAAATAGGTTGGTGTGTTGCGTGAATATACAATGCGTTCGCCCGACTTTTCTATATATTTCATGAGGTATGCCATTGCATTGCCAAGCAAACTTTTGTGTGGTATGGGAGAAAAATCATTTCTGCCAAAGTGATTTAAAAAGTACGTGTTTTGATTTGTACGTTGCCTTGTTTTTGTGACAAGACTATAGTCTTCTTTTTGTATAAGTTCGCCCACCATAGATTTTTCTGGAATAAAAAATATCCCATGAAAGTGTAATCTGTTGTTTTTTGGAGAGCGTTCCCATACACCGATATATCTCCATTTTTTGCGACTTGTCATGTGTTTGAAACAGTTGCTCAGTTTTGTTTTAAAGCTTTGCTCATCATGCTTTTTGTCGTCATAAGTAAAGGTGCAAAACCAGTTCCATTCGCCAAGATATATTTTCCTTGCAAGGCGAGTTCTTCGCACAATGGCGTTGCGTCTTTTTCTCTGTATATTTTCTAACACGAAATCTCTCGTGATATTTTCTTCATCAAAATTTACGTTAAGTTCGTTTACAATACGTTCGATTTTTTCTTTGTTTTTTAGATTGTTATTTTTACAGTACGATTCTTCAAATTTTGTTTTAAGTTCAATTTCTTTTGGGCTTTTCTTTACGTTACGTTTCTTTAATTTAGGTTTGTTTGTCTGAGGTATGGCGATATAATGACCACCGTCAAAATATATCTTTGCATTGCCAAAAGACATTGTCACACCTCCTTTTCTTTTTGCTGACGATAAAGCTCAAGTATGCGTGCAAGCATTGTTGTGTAAAAGGTTTTTTGCTCCTGCTCACTCAAACTGTTTACGTCAGCATGTCCAATAATTGTTGTTTTGATTTCTTTCAATATGCTTTTCCTCCTTGTGTAAAATATGTTAACAGTTGACTACGCCAATGTCGATAAACAAAACGTGATCAAAAAGACTAAAAAGCCAAACAATTTGTTCATCTCTGTCCACAGAAAGTCATCTGACGTTAAAAAGTATACATAAAAGAAAAACAAAACACCAAGGAGCGTGCCAGGCACAAACAGTACTCTTTTTATGACAAGGGGTGTATTATAGTGCACACAACAGGCACGGATAACTGACAAGAACAGGATGACGTGTGCATCAAAGGTATATAAAACGAAAAATATAGCCTGATGGTTTAAGCAGTGTTTCGCAAACGGTTTAGTGCGAAACCTGCGTCCATCAGGCTGTTTCGTTTTTCTTTGTGCAGTCACGTTTCTGCAGTTCCGTGAGGTGAGCAGAACTTTGCAACAGTGGATTTGTTGGTTAACCCTGTTTAATTATTTTTATTTGATTTATATGATTTTACTTTTGTTTATTTTGTTTTTTTTAGGTATTCTTTTTCTTTCAGTTCGGGGCGTGTGCTTGGCTGGCGGAGCGACAGCGACGCCACTTGTATCAAGACAAGCACACGCCCTGGTGCCAAGAGTACTGTGAACATACTTTTATAGAAATCATTACTTGAATAAATTGATATAATATGATATAATATGATTACTTTTTATTAGAGGTATGAAATGGATTTCAAGGATAAAGTTTATCAAGCAAGAATGCAACTTGGATTAACTCAAATGGAATTTGCAAAAGCACTTGGTTTTGGGTTTGCTACTATTAACAGATGGGAAAATGGGTCCACAAAGCCTAATAAACTTAAAGAATATTCGTTTGAGCAATTTTGTATTAAAAATAATATACAGTTTTGCAAAGATGAGGAGAACAAACAGAATGAAACTTATTAGTTTATTTAGTGGCTGTGGTGGTCTTGATTTGGGGTTTGAAAAAGCAGGCTTTGAAATATCAGTAGCCAACGAGTTTGATCCTACTATTTGGGCTACTTTTAAAGCAAATCATCCTAACACGAAACTTATTGAAGGCGATATTTGTAAAATAACTGCAGAAGATTTTCCCAATGAAATAGATGGCATAATAGGTGGTCCACCTTGTCAATCTTGGTCTGAAGCAGGGTCTTTACGTGGAATAAATGATTCTCGTGGCAAATTATTTTATGAATATATAAGAATATTGAAAAGTAAACAACCCAAATTTTTTCTTGCAGAAAATGTAAGTGGAATGTTGGCAAATAGGCATTCAGAAGCTGTAAAAAATATTGTAAAAATGTTTCAGGAATGCGGCTACAATGTTTCAATTACATTAGTGAATGCAAAAGATTATGGTGTAGCACAAGAAAGAAAAAGAGTTTTTTACATTGGATTTAGAAATGATTTAAATATCGATTTTAAATTTCCTGAAGGCTCTACAAAATATAAAAATAAATTAACTCTCAGAGATATTATTTGGGATTTGCAGTTTTCCGCAGTTCCCGCAGGAGAAAAAAACTATCACAACCCTAATGCAATAAACAATAATGAATATTTTACAGGTTCTTATTCCACTATTTTTATGAGCAGAAATCGTGTAAAAAGCTGGGATGAACAAGCTTTTACAGTTCAGGCATCTGGAAGGCAGTGTCAATTACATCCTCAAGCACCTAAAATGATTTTTATTTCTCAAAATATTAGAGAATTCGTGCCTGGTCAAGAGCATCTATATCGTCGCATGACAATAAGAGAAGTTGCACGAGTACAAGGATTCCCAGATTCATTTAAATTTATATACAAAAAAACAGATGACGCCTATAAAATGATAGGGAATGCTGTTCCTGTAAATCTTGCTTATGAGATTGCCGTAGCAATCAAACACGCTTTAAAAAGAGCATAGGAGAAAAAAGATGAGTAATCAAAGCAACAATCAAGGTCGTGCGTATGAGTATATTTGTTTAATAACTCTGCGAAATGAAATATCTAAATATCGTTCTGTTGAAATTGAATATAGTACTGCTTTTAATGCTTGCGCAACTGCCTATGAAAACATAGATTTTGAGTTTCAAGAAATCTTGAAAGAGAGTGCAAAATCAGCTGTAGAAACCATATTTGATATGGAGCCAATGATCTTAGAACCAAGTGAAGATATATTATCTTTGAAATTGCAAACTGATAATGAAGGTAAATCAGGAGACGTTAGAGACATAGTCATTTCTCGTAAAGATGTTAAATGGGAAATAGGTTTAAGTATAAAACATAATCATTTTGCTGTAAAGCATAGTCGTTTGGGAAAATCTTTGGATTTTGGAGCAAAGTGGTTTGATGTTCCTTGCTCTCAAGATTATTGGAACACCATTAAACCTATATTTGATTATTTGAGCGAACAAAAATCTCTTGGTAAAAAATGGAGTGAACTTCCGTCAAAAGATTTGCAAGTATATATTCCTTTATTGCAGGCTTTTATGGATGAAATTAAAAAGAGTAATAACAATGATTCGAATGTTCCTAGTAAAATGGTTGAATATCTGCTTGGCGAATTTGATTTTTACAAGGTTATAAGCATAGATAGTAAAAGGATTACACAAATTCAAACGTATAACTTGCATGGCAAACTTAATCAACCAAGTCGTAAAAATAAACCAAAAATTCAAATCCCTGTGGCTTCATTGCCTACACGCATTGTTAATTTTGATTTTAAGCCAAATAGCACTAATACTGTTGAATTATATATGGATAGCGGGTGGCAATTCAGTTTCCGTATCCATAATGCTTCTACAAAAGTAGAACCAAGCCTGAAATTTGACATACAAATTGTAGGAATGCCTGCAACAATAATTTCAATAAATTGCTCTTGGAAATAAGTAAAAGGTAAAAAAATGAAAATATATAAGCATTATAATAAGGATAGTCGCATGACTTTGTTTAAAGGTGATTGCTTTGAATTGTTAAAAGAAATTCCAGATGGAAGTATTGATTTGATAGTCACTTCTCCACCTTATTGCATGAAAAAGGCGTATGAGAATCCAAAAGATGATATTCATACATTTAAAGAATTACACTATAAAATATTTGATGATCTCTATCGAGTTTTAAAAAAAGGTGGCAGTATTTGTTGGCAAACAGGTTATCATATATCTAATGCAAATGTTATACCCTTAGATTATCTGGTGTATGAAATATTTACTTCCAAAAATGACAAATTGTCTGATCCACTAATATTACGAAATCGCATTATTTGGACCTTTGGTCATGGTTTAAATAGTACTCAGAGGTTTAGTGGTCGCCATGAAACAATTTTATGGTTTACAAAAGGAGAAAACTACAATTTTGATCTTGATAGTGTACGTGTTCCCCAAAAATATCCAGGAAAAAGATATTACAAGGGTGAACACAAAGGTGAATTAAGCGGAAATCCCCTTGGAAAAAATCCTTCTGACGTATGGGATATCCCTAATGTTAAAGCCAATCATATAGAAAAAACAGCACATCCTTGTCAATTTCCTTCAGCTCTTCCACAACGGCTAATTAGGGCATTAACAAATAAAGATGGAGTAGTTTTAGATCCATTTATGGGGTCGGGAACTTCCGCGTTAGTTTCTTTATTAGATGAAAGAAAATTTATAGGATCAGAATTAAAAGACGAGTATTATGATATTACTCTAAATAGAATAATGAAAGCAATGAGAGGCGAAATAAAAATCAGAGAAGATGTTCCAGTAATAGAGCCTGATTTAAATACAGCTGTTGCTAAATTACCCGAGGAATTTCGCGAGGCAAGAAAAAAGAAATGAAAAAAGCTACACAAAAGAAAAAACAAGTTCGTTTAACGCCAGAGCAGAAAAAAGAAAGAGCAAAAAAACGAGCAGAAGCAAGAATTCACGCTAATTTTAAAAAGAAATATAAAAGTATTTTTAAAATGGCATCATTTTGTATGATTGACAGTGAAAATAAACATTTTGATATTGGCAAAAAGAAAGCCGAGGTGGATGGTGTTTTCATTTTTAAGAACATTATAGTAATATGTGAAGAAACCACTTCTTCTTCTGGTCATATCAAAGAGCATATTATCAAGAAGAAGGAAACAGCAACAGAAATTCTTGATAATAAAGAGCAATTTTTATCTTTTTTAACCAGTGAATTTCCACAAGAAACAAACGATTTATCTAATTATGAAATATCGGAGTTAAAATTTAAATTTGTTTATTTTTCTTTAAATGAAACGAATTTATCAATAGAAGATAAACAACGTTTTTTACCTTGGAATATAGTTGAGCCAAATATATTATCTTATTTGTCTCAATGTTCATCGGGTATTAAAAAGTCCGTTAAGTATGAAGTCTTTAGATTTTTAGGTGTAACTGATTCGGATTTTGAAATCACCTCTAGTACAGGACAAGGAACTAAAGACGTTAAAGTTTCCATTATTTATCCCCAAAAAAGTACAGGGCGTAAAGATGGAGTTCGATTGGTTTCTTTTATGTTATCAGCAGACACGTTGATTAGGAATAGTTATGTGCTTAGAAAAGATAATTGGGAAGACTCTATTGACCTATATCAAAGATTAATAGACTTAAATAAAATTAAAGATATAAGAAACTTTTTATATCAAAAAGGCGAATGTTTTTACAATAACATTATTGTAGCATTGCCAGACGGCATAAAATTTACAGATAATAATGGCAATCCTATCTCTTTGGAAGACATGGTATCTTTTCAAAATTGTACCATGCATATCCCGAACAAGATGAATAGTATTTGTGTAATTGATGGTCAACATAGAATTTTTGCTCACTATGAAGGAGAAGAAAGTGATCCTACAGAAACAAAAATTGCCAAACTGCGTCAACAATTACATTTATTAGTAACAGGATTGATTTTTCCTAATAATATGCAACAAAGCGAACGGATAAAAATTCAGAGTGAGATTTTTGCTGAAATTAATTCAAAATCTAAACCAATTCCCCCTGATGTCCTTTTACATATCGAAATGCTTCGTCAACCTTTGTCAGATTTGGGCTTAGCTCGACAGATTCTTGAAAGATTAAATAAAAAACAATTATTTTTAAACTTTTTCGAATTTTCACCACTGAAGCCTGCAAAATTGAAAGTCGCTTCTATTATAAAATTTGCTTTAAGATATTTAGTGTCTTTAAATCCAGGCGAAGAAAAAGAAAGTCTTTACACTGTTTGGGATAATGCTAAAAAATTCGATATTGGTAAGGACGATAATATCAAGGAGGAATATTTAAATTATTGTGTTGAATATCTTATTCAATATTTTACGGCGATTAAGCAGGTTTATTCAGATCAGTGGAATGACCCAAACTCAAAAATACTTTCAGTAATAACTTTTAATAGTTTTATTTTAGCACTCAGAAAAGATTTGACAGTCAATGGACTTCAAAATCGAGATTATTATTTAGAGCATTATTCAAAGTACAAATTTGATTTTTCAATGAATAACTTTTTATATACCTCTAGCCAATACAATAAATTTTCTGATGAAATTATACGAAAGTGCTTTACTGGCGATATATAGTTTTACGTTTCACATGCTCCGCCAGGAAAAGGAAGTACGAAAGTACTTCCTTTTTTCGTTATGTCAAAAAGGGATTCGAACCCCAGGGGGTGAGAGTCACATAAGGCTTGCACGACAGTGCAACGCCCACGAGTAAAACGCAACAATTAGTTTGATAAAAACAGAGAGAGAACCTTGGTGTAAACAGAACTAAATCGAGTAACTCTCCGCCAGGAAAAGGAAGTACTTTTGTACTTCCTTTTTTTTGTTATTAAAAAAGGTTTAGGTGTGGTGAGAAAATCTGTTCGCTATTGACACTTTAGGGTGCTGGTGGTATCATTTTTTAAAGAGGTTGACTGTGTCAAAAAAATATAGTCAGACAAAAAGATAAATCAGTCGCAAAGGAGAATCTTATGCGCAAAGATTATAAAAATGGATATTTCGAGGGAGAACTCAACTCTGCCGGCCAAAGAGAAAAAGGTGTTTTTTACTATAACAGTGGTGCCAAATACGAGGGCAGGTATATCAATGACAAAAAGTATGGCATTGGTGTCTATACTTTTGCAGACGGCAATTTTTATCGTGGTATGTTTGAAAACGATCTGCGTCACGGCGAGGGTACCATGTATTATAACGATTTGGACAGCTATAGTGGAGAGTGGGTCAAAGACAAAAAACATGGCAAAGGCATATATTTGTGGAAAAATGGCGACCAGTATGATGGTGATTTTAAAAACAACAAGATATGTGGCAAAGGTGTTATGACTTATGTCAACGGCAACAAATATGACGGCGACTGGAAAGATGAATTAAAACATGGCAAAGGTGTTATGACTTATGCAAGCGGTGCCATATATGACGGAGAGTGGAAACAAGATATGTGCCACGGCAAAGGCACGTATGTCTGGCCTGACGGAAAAAGGTATACAGGTGAGTTTAAAGAGGATAAAATCACCGGAAAAGGTGTGATATGTTATACCAACGGCAACAAATATGACGGTGACTTTAAAGATGGCTTAAAACATGGCAAAGGCACTTATACGTGGCCTGACGGAAGAAAATACGTTGGCGATTTTAAAGATGACAAGCTGACGGGCAAATGTGTTTTTACTTATCCAGATGGTTCAATATACAAAGGTGACGTGGTTGACGGCATACGCAAAGGAAAGGGCGTTTTTGTCAATGTAAAAGGTGGAACAGAAAAAGGCGAGTTTGACGGTTTTCTGGTTGCCGGCACGGGTGTGCTGTATGTAAAAGACGGCAGAGTGTATGACGGAGAGATAAAAAATGGCAAAGCCGACGGAAAAGGAAAGATTACTTATCCGGACGGAAGGGTGTATACAGGTGAATTCAAAGTCGGAAAATTGTGTGGCGTTGGAACTTTTGTGTGGCCTGATGGCGAAAAATATACGGGTGAATTCAAAGATGACCGGCCAGACGGAAAGGGAGAATATATATATTCTAATGGTTGCAAATATAAAGGCGAGTTTGTCAATGGATGCATAAAAGGCTATGGCACAATGCACTATCCGGACGGTGCTTTTTATGCCGGTTATTGGTCAAACGGACAGAGAGAAGGTCAAGGCGTGTATCTCGCAAACGGCAACGAATACAGGGGTGTATGGCAGGGTGATAACCTTTGTGACAATGTAGAAATCAGTTATAAAAATGGTGACAAATACAAAGGCGAGTGGCAAAACAATATGTTTCATGGCAAAGGTGTTTACACTTTTTCTGATGGAAGAAAATATGTTGGCAGCTGGAAAAACGGCCTTCGCAATGGTTATGGCGAATTTTATTTCCCGGATGGCTGGGTAGACAAAGGTCAATGGAAAGACGATAAATTTATTGGATGACAAAAAGGCAAGGGATATCCTGCCTTTTTTTGTTTTTTCGTCAGGAGTGTTTTTGACGTCAGCAAAATAAACAAAATTGGGTATTGCTATTTATACTTTAACTTTGATATAATTATATAAACAAAACAAAGCGGAGGGTTGTTATGGCAAAGTATGAAAAACCAAAGATTTTAGAAATCGATCCATATCTTGCGCCGTTTGAAGACGACCTTAATCTCAGGATCAAACTTTTTAAAGACAAAAAGAAACAACTTGCCGGCAGAAAAAAACTTGCCGACTTTGCAAATGCTCACCATTATTTCGGTTTTCATCGCACGGCATCCGGTTGGGTATACCGCGAATGGGCACCTGCCGCACAGGAGATGTATCTCACGGGCGACTTTAACAACTGGGATGCACGCAGTCATCAGATGACACCAAAAGACAACGGTGTGTTCGAAATTAAACTTAGGGGCAAAAATGCTTTGCAGGCAGGTCAAAAGGTGCAGGCAGTCGTTATCCACAACGGACAGGAACTGCGCAGAATACCTTTGTATGCAACAAGAGTTGTGCAGGACCCTGTAACGTACCTGTGGTGTGCCGAGATAGAAGACAAACAACCATATCCATGGACGGACGAAGGTTTCGTTCCTGACAAAACACCTTTCATCTACGAGTGCCACATTGGTATGGCGCAAGAGAAGGGTGCAGTCGGCAGTTATCGCGAATTTAAAGACAACGTGTTGCCTAGGATAAAAGACCTTGGCTACAATACAATACAGATCATGGCAATCATGGAGCACCCATACTATGGCTCTTTTGGTTATCAGGTATCAAACTTTTTTGCAGCGTCATCACGCTATGGCGACAGCCGTGACCTGCAGGAACTCATCGACACAGCCCACAGCATGGGCATTGCCGTGTTGCTTGACGTGGTGCATTCTCATGCGGTCAAAAACACAAACGAAGGTCTAAACGAGTTTGACGGCACGGTATATCAGTTTTTCCACGAGGGAGAAAAGGGCAACCACAGTGCGTGGGGCACAAAACTTTTCAACTATGGCAAAAACGAAGTTTTGCACTTTTTGTTGTCAAACCTCAAATACTGGATGGAAGAATTCCACTTTGACGGTTTCCGTTTTGACGGCGTGACTTCTATGCTCTATCTCGACCACGGTCTTGGCAGTGCGTTTACAAACTATGGCATGTATTTTTCTATGAACACAGACGTAGATGCCATCACATATCTTCAACTTGCAAACGAACTCATTCATCAGATCAATCCAAATGCAATCACAGTTGCAGAAGATATGTCTGGTATGCCTGGCATGTGCCTGCCTATACAAGACGGTGGCATTGGCTTTGACTATCGCTTGTCAATGGGTGTGCCTGATTTGTGGATAAAAACTCTCAAAGAGTGCACTGACGACAACTGGGATATGGGCAAACTGTGGTACGAACTGACAATAAGACGTCCGCAGGAAAAAAACATTGGTTACAGCGAATCTCACGACCAGGCATTGGTTGGCGACAAAACGCTTATGTTCCGCCTTTGCGATGCAGAAATGTATACGGGCATGAGCAAACTGCACGGCACAAGCCTTGTTATAGACAGGGGTGTTGCTTTGCACAAAATGATACGTCTTGTCACGGCGTCACTTGCAGGCGAGGGTTATCTCAACTTTATGGGCAACGAGTTTGGTCACCCAGAGTGGATAGACTTTCCTCGTGAGGGCAATGGCTGGAGCTATCACTACTGTCGCAGACAGTGGAGTCTTGTTGACAATCCTGATTTGCGCTATCAGGGACTCAACGAGTTTGACAAAGCAATGGTACATCTTCTCAAAGAGGAAGAAGTGCTTGGTTGCCTGCCACAAAACAAATGGATGCATCAGGACGACAAATTTTTGGTATATCAAAAATGCGATCTTGTGTTTATATTCAACTTCCATCCATCAAAATCTTTCGACGGCTATTTTATCCCTGTCACAAACGAGGGCAAATACAAAGTCGTGTTGTCAACTGACGACGCTCAGTTTGGTGGATATTCTCGTGTGGACAGCAACCACGTATACCAAACTGTCGTTACACCTGCAAACTGGATTGGTTTCCAGTGCTACGTGCCAAGCCGTACGGCAATAGTACTCAAAAAAATCAAAGACTAAAATACAAATAAAAAGCACCCGCAAGGGTGCTTTTTTATATAAACGTAAAAATCAAAAACAACAAGTGTGCTGCATAACAAGACAATGTTGTCAAAAAACAAGGAGGAAAACCAATTTTTTCAGGCTTTGGTGCGTTTTTTGATATCCACTCGCCAAGACTTTCCTGATGAAAAAGAAAAAGTGTTGCAAAAAAAGAAAGCAGGTCAAACCATTTTAGCCATTTGTTTGCAACAAACGCAAATATGCACACAGGAAGGCTTGTTATACATGCCAGCAATATAAATTTGGTTTTGTGTCTGTTTGCAAAAGCTATTTTTTTCTTTTCTCTTTCAAGCCAGCATTCTCTTTCTTTTTCATATGCTTGTTGCATTTCTTCATAAGAAACATGCTCATATTTTTTTCTGTCAAGTTGCCGTTTTCTTTCGAGAGGATCTCTTTTTTTCATATTATACTCCTTCGTTGATTTTCTATGATTGTTGGATACGGTGTCAATATAAATTTTGTTTGCATCTTGAAAAAATCTTTCAATTGTGATATTAAATATGTGTATATTATTGCAAAGGAGCAGATTGTGGCGGGTTATAACGAACTGATAAAAAATTTTGAAAAAATACGTTCGTATATGCGTGAGTTTTATGTATACGGCATAAAAAGCAGAAGTGACTTTAACGGCAAAAGTGCACGCTCCTATGACGACGAGCGTCGCAGACTTGAAAGCTGGCTTGGTGGTCACGTTGGCTTTGCGCGCAAAAACGACAAAAAAAACGTGTTTATATCAATAGACAGCAGAGTTACAAGACACAATCCGCTTTACAAGGCATGGAAAGCAAAAAGTTTTACAGATGTCGACGTGACTTTGCACTTTATTTTGTTTGATATCCTTTGCGATAACCAAAAATATACTCTCAACGAAATCACAGACAAAATATACGACTATCTGGCAGGGTTTGACGACCCGATGTCTTTTGACGAATCTACCCTTCGCAAAAAACTTAAAGAATACGTGACAATGGGTCTTGTCAAAACACAAAAACAAGGCAAAAAAGTTTTTTACAGCAGGGCAGACGACGTGTGCCTTGATGGTTGCGACGATTTGCTCAACTTTTTTTCAGAGGTTGCACCATGTGGCGTTGTGGGCTCGTTTTTGCTTGACAAAACAAACTGTCAGCAGGATTGTTTTGCTTTCAAGCATCATTATATAACAAGTGCCACAGACAGCGACGTGATTGCAACAATTTTTGATGCTATACAAAAACAAAGCGTTGTCACGGCAACAAGCCTCAGCAACCGTTTTTTGCAACCACGTATCGTCACAATCGTGCCACTGAGGGTGTTTGCAAGCGTGCAAAACGGCAGACAACACCTGCTTGCCTATCACGTAGAGGCGGGGTGCATAAGGGCGTTTCGTGTGGACAACCTTGCCGACCTCAAAATTTGCGACAAGGCACAGGACTTTGACAAACTGATATCACAACTTGACAAAATGCAAAAGCATATGTGGGGCGTAAACACAAAACACAATGGTTGTGTGCGTGGTTTGCAACACGTAGACTTTAAAATTGTGGTGGATCAAAACGAAGATTTTATCGTGCGCAGACTTGAAAGAGAAAAACGTGTTGGCACCGTCACGCAAATTGACCAAAACACGTGGCAGTTTTGTGCAGACCTTTATGACCTGAGTGAAATTGTGCCATGGATACGCACCTTTATCTGCAGGATAAAAGAAATCAATTTTTCGGACGAACAGTTGCAAAAACAGTTTTTGGCAGACCTGAAACAAATTTATGACGAATATTGCGGGGAGGATGACGTATGATATTTCACGAAGTTTATTCTGCATATTACAACGCCCTTGCCGAAATTCTGTCAAAAATTATAGATGGCGAAACAAACGAAAAAGAACTGGAAAAAGTGGTGTGGCAAAAAGCCTTTGGCGAAAGCGTGCTTTCAATTTTTCCTTCGCTCAAAAGCCAAAAGTGGCAACTCGTGCACAGCGATATGTCAACCCCACTAAAAAACAAACCGACAATGCCTGTCACAACTTTGCAAAAAAGGTGGCTCAAAGCAATTTCGCTCGACCCAAGGATAAAACTGTTTGGCGTGCAGTTTGACTGGCTTGACGACGTACAGCCTTTGTTTTGTCAGGATGACTTTGTTGTATACGACAAATATAACGACGGTGATCCATACGATGACCAAAACTACGTCAGCAACTTTAAAAAGGTTTTGTCTGCAACAAAAAGCGGTGACTATATCACTTTTGAAATTACAGACAAACGAAACAAAAAAATATCCGTTACGGGCAAACCTGTTGATATCGAATATTCTGCAAAAGACGACAAATTTCGGGTGAGTCTGCAGGATGCCGGTTACGTCAGAGTTGTCAATCTTGCAAAGATTTCGCATTGTGCCATTTGCAAAAAACCAAAACAGGCTGCTGGTCAGCCAAAGCAAAGAGAGTGCAGCGAGGTTGTTTTGATGGTGAGCGATCAGCGCAACACGCTGGAAAGGGCAATGATGCACTTTGCTCATTTTGAAAAATATGCCGAAATGATTGACGACCACAACTGTCTGCTCAAAATAAAATATGATGCCACCGACGAGTCAGAAATGATAATAAGGATTTTGTCCTTTGGCCCTATGATAAAAGTGGTGGAGTCGGACAGGATAAAAAACGGTATAAAACAAAAACTAAAAAAACAAAAAAAATGCGGACTTTTATAAAGTTCGCAGATTTTTTTCCGTGAAAAACAAAAAACAGGGTGATACAATAAACTCACAAAAGGCACAAGCAGCAAACTTTTACTGATGTTTACAAAGAGCAATTTGACAACGTGCCTTGCCAAAAAGATGCGTACAGCAATGCATATCTGCAATTCTAAAAGAAATGACAAGTAAAGACCGCATCTTGTACAAAAAAAGACACACACAGCAAACAAAAAAGATGGTTTTAACTTACAGGGTTCGATTCCCGTTTTTGGTGTCTTGTCAAAAATAATCAAAGGAGTGAGTTTTATGTTGAACAGTATCAAAAATCAGGCAAATGCACTTACAGAAAACGGTGCTGCAACTTTTGACACAACGCAATCAGATTGCCTTGATCTTTTTGCAACCATTGGCGCAATCCGTCGCCAGAGTGACAAAAATATAGAAAATCGTTTTATGCGTGCTTTTGCAGAAGACAAAAACGTCGCCATAAAACTGCTCTTTTTTGCAAGAGATATTCGTGGTGGCCTTGGCGAAAGAAAGGTTTTCAGAGTTATTTTAAGATGGCTTGCACAAAACCATCCGGACTCTCTCGTCAAAAACCTTGCATACGTGAGTGAATACGGTCGCTTTGACGATTTGCTTTCACTCATTGGCACACCATGTGAAAAACAGGCTATGCAGGTGCTTTGTGAACAGTTTGCAAGTGACGTATATGCGCTCGAACATGGTGGCGAGGTGTCTTTGCTTGCAAAGTGGTTGCCGTCAGAAAACGCATCAAACAGACAAACAATCTGCAACGCAAGGGTTGTGGCAAAAGCGTTTGGCATGACTGCAGAGCGCTATCGCAAAACACTCGTTGCACTCAGAAAACATATCAGTATTATCGAAAACAATTTGCGTCAAAAAGACTATACCTTCGACTATGCAAAACAGCCTTCAAAGGCAATGTACAAATATCGCAGTGCGTTTTTGCGCAATGACAACAAAAGGTATAGTCAATATATACAGGACGTATCAAACGGCAGACAAAAACTGCACGCCGACACTCTCGCCCCTTATGAGCTTGTCGACCCATATCTCGATATGGACGGTGGTTTTTGTGAAGATATTTCTGTACAGGAAAAACAAGTGCTCAATGCAACGTGGGACAGCCTGCCAGATTATGCAGGTGACGAAAACGCCCTTGTTGTCATCGATACTTCTGGCTCTATGTATTTTGCGTCAAAACCAAAACCAGCGTCCGTAGCGTTGTCTCTCGGCATTTATTTTGCAGAGAGAAACAAAGGTTGTTTCAAAAACACCTTTATCGAGTTTTCAAGCAGACCAAGGCTCATTACAATCAAGGGCAAAACGTTTGCAGACAAACTCCGCTACGTGGCATCTTTCAATGATCTTGCAAATACAAATATAGAGGCGGTTTTCAAACTTGTGCTTGACAGTGCAGTCAAAAACAATCTTTCTGCACAAGATCTGCCAAAAAGACTCATCATCATATCAGATATGGAGTTTGACAGTTGTGTTCACAATGCAGGCAAAACAAACTTTCAAAACGCAAAGGACATGTTTGCCGAGCATGGATACACTCTGCCGGACGTCGTGTTCTGGAACGTTGCCAGCAGAAAAATGCAACAACCTGTGACCAAAAACGAGCAGGGCGTTGTGCTTGTTTCTGGTTGCACGCCACGTTTGTTCGAGATGGTTGCAGGTGCAAACACAAATCCATACGATTTTATGATGGAGGTTGTTTCAAACGAAAGATATTCTCAGATATCGGCATAAACAAAGGGGCAAAACAATTTGCCCCTTTTTATAAAGGTGAAATTATGATAGAAATAAAAGGAAAATACAACCTTGCAAAATGCTTTGCAGATTTTGTTGACGACGGTGCTGTCGAACAGATAACCGCCGTATGCGATCAGCAGGCTTTTGCAGACTCAAAAATACGCATTATGCCAGACGTGCATGCCGGCAAAGGTTGCACTATAGGCACAACTATGACAATAACAGACAAAATAGTGCCTGCCATGGTGGGCGTGGATATCGGTTGCGGTATGTATACCGTGTCACTTGGCAAGGTTGATATCGACCTGCAAAAGTTTGACAAAATCGTGCACGGCATACCATGTGGACGCGAGGTGTGGGATTGCATCAAGCATGACTTCAACCTGCTGGAGTTGCAGTGTTATGCCGCTCTCAAAGACAGGGTGCGTCTTGCAAAAAGCCTTGGCACACTTGGCGGTGGCAACCACTTTATCGAAATTGACGTGGACGACGAGGGCAACAAATATCTGGTAGTTCACTCTGGCAGCCGAAACCTTGGCACGCAGGTGGCGGAGTTTTATCAGCAGGTGGCGGTGGAACTCAACCTTGGCAAAAAAGCATATCTGCAGGACCGTCAGGATATGATACAAATTTTCAAACGCAACGGCCAGCAGCAACAAATTCAGCCTACACTCAAAAGCATGGACAAAAAGTTTGCTGAGCGAAAACTCACAATGCCACGTGACCTGTGTTATCTTTGTGGCGTCGAAATGGATGATTATATCCACGACGTTGACGTGTGTCAGCAGTTTGCTCAAAAAAACCGCGAAAAAATTGCAGAGTATATCCTCAAAAAAGCAAAACTTGTTGCAAAAGAGTCTTTCCACACAATACACAACTACGTGGACGTAAAAAATATGATTTTGCGCAAAGGCTCTGTGTCTGCTCAAAAAGGAGAAAAAATCCTTATACCAATCAATATGCGTGACGGTGCGCTCATCTGCACCGGCAAAGGCAACCAGGACTGGAACTTTTCTGCTCCACACGGGGCGGGTCGTCTTATGTCACGTTCAAAAGCACGTGACGTGCTGGATATGGAGGAGTATAAAAAACAGATGGCGGGCATATATACTACATGCGTTGTAAAAGGCACTCTGGATGAGTCGCCAATGGCATACAAAAATATGGATGACATTGTCAAAAACATTCAGCCAACTGCGGATATACTGTGCCGTATCAAGCCAATATACAACTTTAAAGCTACAGAATAAGGGGGTTGACAATCGTCAACCCTTGTTTTTTTGCCTTTTATTCACAAAAATCTGTCTTTATGCATAAAATGGTGGGCATACCTGTTTGTTTTTGCTTTTTTCAAAATGCGAAGGTATAGGGGTTAATTTTGGTTTAAAAACTGCAAAAATGCAAAATGGTGGGCATATGGTGCGATAAAAATGTTAAATTTGCCAAACTTTTTATAAAAACTGTATTGTATTGCATAAAATACTGTGCTATAATCAAAAAAAACAGTTATACGGAGGATATCTATGTTAGAAATGATTTGCGCATTGGTCATGACAAGAAAACTCGCAAGTATCATTATGCTTGCAACAGCCGCTGCAATCATGGCACTCATTGTTTTTTGTGGTCCAAAAAACAAAAGCAATGCAGAATACAATGCAGACCTTGACCAGGCTGACGACGTAGAAGAGGTTGAAGAATCAGCTGAAGAGGTAGCAGAAGAACCTGTGGCAGAAGAACCTGTTCAGGAAGTTGAAGAAGAAGTTGCAGAAGAAGTTGCAGAAGAAGTTGAACAACCAATCGAAGAACAACCTGTTGAAGAAGTTGTTGAAGAACAACCTGCAGAGCAACCAGAAGTTGTGGAAGAAGAAGTTGTTGAAGAACCAGAAGTTGTGGAAGAACAACCTGCAGAAGAAATCGCAGAAGAATCTGTGGTTGAAGAAGTTGCAGAAGAAGCAGAAGTTGTTGAAGAAGCAACACCTGTCACTTTGGAAGAACCAATCGTTGACGAACCACAGCAACCTGCATGTGCAGACCCTGTTGACGAGCAACCAGCCGAAGAAGTTGTTGCAACAGTTGCTAAAAACAAACTCAACATTCCTGTTGGCAAAAAACGCACTTTTGCCGAAAAAATGACAGAAGCCGACGAAGAAAATCAGGCTATTTACAATATGCTCAAAAACGAACTCATGAGTTACAAAAAAGTGAGCAACAGACTTACAAAAGTTATAGATATCTTCAAACATAAAGGCACTTATCTTGCAAAAGTTGGTCTCACTGGCAAAACAGTAAAACTCCACCTTGCGCTTGATCCAAACGAATATGCCGTTACAAAATATCACCACAAAGACCTTGGTGAAAAGAAAAAATACGAATTCGTGCCATTGGCTCTCAAAGTAAAATCACCACGTAGCCAAAAATATGCGCTCGAACTTATCGCTGGTGTTATGGAAAAAGCAGGCATTGCAAAAAATCCTAAATACGAACAAAAAGACTACGTTGCCGCTATGAAAGAAGCACAAGCACCAAAAGCAGAATAACAACTGTTTACAAAAAGCCTTTGCAAAACGCAAAGGCTTTTTTATTTTGCCATTTGGTTTTTAAAACCAAAAACAAGGCCGTGGTTTTTGTTTTGTCCGCTGTTTTTGTGGCGGGCAAGTGTGTTGTTGTTTAAAACCGACTTCGTTGCAAATCAAAAACAACGCCCTTAATTGCGTCACTCATAGGGATTTTTTAGACATTATAAAAGGATAGCAAAATTTTGCTATCCTTTACTTTTTGCTTTGCAAAACACACGGCTGTCTTTTGAAAGTATAGTGTGATACACTTTTGAAAATTTTCCACAAAAAATATCAACTCGATAAATTGGAATTTGAAAAACAAGAGCAGTGCACATGCAAACGCACACTGCTCCGTTTGTTCGTTTAGTTAAAAAGTTGTCCTGGAAGTTTTAATTTTTCTTTGTAATAAAATGTTTTGTCAAATTCTTCGGCTTCTTGTTCATTAACGAAGTATCCTTGTGGCGGGGCATACTCCCCAGTGATGCCATCAAGATATCCTGGAATTAATTCTTTACAAAGAAAGAAGGATGAAT
>JAFTHO010000198.1 GCA_017457385.1 Clostridia bacterium
GCATTAGATATTCGTGAGCAATGTATCAGAAAAAATGTTTCTTTTGAATTCAGACAATGCGGAACTCACTTTATTAAGGACGGTAAAGAATATAAATTACAGACAAAAGACCTGTGTAGTCAAGCAAGAAAAGCAGGAATAAATTTTATAGCAGACAGATAGATTCCAATTTATCGATTTGATATTCTTTGTGGAAAATTTTTCAAAAGTGTAGCACACTATACTTTCAAAAGAAAGTCGTGTGTTTTGCAAAGCAAAAAGTAAAGGATAGCAAAATTTTGCTATCCTTTTATAATGTCTAAAAAATCCCTATGAGAAACGCCCTTACGCACTCTTTTTTATTTTACGGCTGATGTGTCATCACCCTTGATTTCGGCAAAAATGTTTTGTGGCAAATCCACCACGTAGTTTTTTGCATCTTTGCCAACAAGCAAAACGTCATCTACCACAACGCGCTTTTGCTTACCAGCAGAGGGATTTTCAAAACGGGCAATTATCTGACCGATGCCAACGTCATCACCCGTTGCAACACCCTCAAAATGCCCCAGACTGTCAAAAGTGACGGCTGTGCCACCGTCAAAATATTTGTCAGATGCCTGGATTTTTTGCAATGACAAATTTTTTGCAACAATCTGTCCGCTCGCAACAGGCTCTTTTGCCAGACAATAGTTTTTTGCATGTTTGCCACGCAAAGTTGCCTTTGTTATTTTTACACTTTTGTTTTTGCCAACGTTTTTGTCAATATAGTTTGCACACTGCACGTCAACAAAAACCTCGTCGTCACCAACAAGCCCGGTCACGTCAAACTGCAAATCGTATACCTCTGTGTTGCCGTCGTATATTTTTGTGCCGTCTTTTGCAACAAGACCAACCGTTTTTTTGTTTACAACCAGTTTGCCACCTTTTGCAACCACGTCGTATTTTTCGTGAGTGATTGGTTTTATGCCATATTCGCCAACAGGCGACTCTTTTGTAGCATCAAACTGTGGTGTGGCAAGTTTTAACGTTTGCGAGGTGTCGTTGTCTACAAAACCGCTTATGCTGTATTGTGGCACAGGGTTGTCCTGACCATAAGTTTTGCTTTCCTCCTGCACCTCTATCACAAGCAATGGTCTGTGCACCTGCACGTTTGTCTCGCACGTAAGGTTTGGATATCCCACAACCTCTGCCCTGACCTTGTGTGTGCCAACACTGTCAAAACTGTGGTCAAGCACAAAACTGCCCTTTTGTCTTGCACTGCCCTTTTTTGCCTGAACTCCGTCAACAGTCCACACAACCTCACCCTCGCCAAAAGCAACCGGTTTGTCTGTTTCAAGCACAATTTTGCCTTTTGAGCCATACCTTATGTTTTGTTGCACCTGCATTGATGACGTTGCCTGATCGGGTGTGTAGGTTTTGCCAAAAAAGTTTGCACCCACAAGCAACAATGCAACTATAAGCAAAAAAGTCCAAAAGGCAACGCTTGTGACCACAGTTTTAAAAAACGACTTGCTTTGAAGCGCCACGTCCCCCTGGGTTTGTATCACGACGTCCTTTTTGTTTGCATTTGCACTTTTTGTTGTTTTTGTTTTTTTGTCCGTCTGTTTTTTTGCAGACCCACTTATTTTTTTGTTTTTGTTTTGCATACTGCCCCCTTTTTGACAAGTATGCACCATATTGCAAAAAATATTTTGGGCATAAAAAAACTCCGTCAAAAATGACGGAGCAGTTTGTTTTTAGTCAAGACGAGTGTCAAGATGCCCAAAATAAAACACCATAACTTCTTCTACGTATTCGGTACGTGTTAGGTTGTCTTTTGTGCTGTAAATAATGTCAAACAAACAGTGCAAAAAAGATCTGGCAATGATTGTTGCAAGTTTTGGATTTTTGATTTTTTCTGCCTGCTGATTGTGAGTGATGCCTTCCTGAATGCGTCTTGCGGTTGCGTTTTCCAAAAATTCAGAAAAAGTGCGATAATAGTCTGTGTTGCCACGACGCAAAATAACGATTTCGTCATCGTGCTTGTCCATAAACTCAACCACGTAAGATGCAACTTCTTTAAGGCTGGCACCGTCAACAAAAAACTTTGTATCTACAAATTCTTTAACACTTTCCATAAGTGGTTGCACAACGGCAATATACAAAGCCTCTTTGTTTTGATAATATCTGTAAATATTGCCAAGTGAAATGCCTGCATTGTTTGCAATGTTGCGTATTGAAGCCTCCTGATAGCCAAAAGTTTTAAACTCTTCTATCGCAGCGGCATATATTTTTTCTCTTACTGTATCTTTCAAGTATTGCATTTGTTGATCCCCTTTTGTTAGGTATCTTTAGTTTAGCAAAAAACAAACGGTTGTGTCAAACAAAAATGAACAACCGTATGAATAAATTTTTTATTGATTTTATTTGCTGATATAGTCTGCAACCATATCGATAACAGACATAACGAGTGACAAACAAGGGCGATCTTTATACTCCTGCTCAGTCGCAACAGACAAATCTGCAGTTTCAAAAAGTTTTTGTTTGTCGTTTGCAAGGTCACTGCAAAACAAACTGCCGTGTTTTTTTACAAAGTCGTCAACAACCCACTCAAATTTGATTGCAAAATCCATTTTTGATTTTGGTTCTGTGCCACCTTTGATAATGCCGGCAACAAGCGCACCGCCCGTGAGTGCACCGCAAAGAGAGTGCTGATGAACAAAACCACCGCCAAAAGCAATTGCCGCTTTTTTGAGCTGATCAACAGTCATGCCACATTCATCTGCAAAGGCACATGCCACCGCCTGAGAACAGCTGTATCCCTGCATAAACATTTCTTTAGCCAATTTTTTATCCATAAACTTTCTCCTTTTTAGTCACACAAAAAAGTTTGTCTGTCAACAACCTCTATCTTTTCGCCGTTTGCAACACGCACGTCAAGATATTTTTCTCTCGCCAAAGACGAGTCGCTTGTGTTTTGAGTAGAAATATACAAATCGCATTTGCCTATTTTTGCAGTATACTCTCCACCGCCAAGCACGATTTTTTCTACAACAGGCTTCCACACCTGTTCGTCTGCAATTTCGATATCACGTGATATTGCCACCACTCTGTTTTTTAAAGACGTGTTTCGTCCCTGTTTGACCTTTTTGAGTGACGAGATATATTTGCGTATGTTTTCCACCGCAGTTTGCGTAATCTTTTTTTTGCTGATTTGTCCTGTGAGAGTAACTGGACGCACAATCTCAAAATTTTTGTTTTCGCCCCAGCGCACGTTGTATTTTGACAGCAATCCCTCTACGTCAAGACCCGTCTGATCACAAAGATATTGCAAGGTAAAAAGTGACATCATCGCATCTTCGTCAGAAAAATGTTGCTGAAACTGCAAACCAAGTTCGGTAGCAATTTTATCAAGACCCATTACGTTTTTGTCATCTTTAAAACACTTATACAAAAGTTGCGAGCAAACAAACCTAAAGTTGATGCAAGGCAGTTTATACTTTTTGCATGCGGCGTTGAGCATACGCACGTCGCTGTCCACTGCGTGACCCAAAACGATTGTGTCTTTGTCTGTGAGCAAAGAACAAATCTCATCGTACCGCTGAGAAAAATCCGGCGACCTTTCGATAAGCGCCTGGTCAAGATGCAAATCTATGCCAACGTTTGGACGCGTGCCGTTGAGATTGTATTTTGATTTTGGGTTGATCCACAAGTTTTGCTTGCGCAATATATTAAATTGTTCGTCTGCAACAACAATGCCAACCGAACATATACTTGCCGGGTTGTATCCGTTTGCAGCCTCGATATCAAATGCAAGATAATTCATAACTACCAACACAGTATACCACAAACAA
>JAFTHO010000015.1 GCA_017457385.1 Clostridia bacterium
GAAATCGACAGACTCAAAGACGAATTGAAATAACAAAAAATTACAGGCAGCGGAAACGCTGCTTGTATATTAAAAAGGGGTTTTTATATGAAAATAGCATTGGTTGGCTACGGCGCAATGGGCAAAGTAGTAGAACAAAACATTTCGGCAGACGACACACTCGTGGGCATCGTTGCACCAGAAACAGGCGTTTCTTTTGCAGACCTCAGCGAAAAACCACAAGTTATCATAGACTATTCGCACCCTGCACATCTCAACAGCGTTTGTGACTATGCAATATCAAACAACGTGCCTGTGGTTATTGCAACAACAGGTTACAGTGCAGAGCAACTTGAGCAAATAAAAGACCTTTCAACAAAAGTGCCGGTGCTTTTCTCTGGCAACTATTCTCTCGGTGTAATTTTGCTCAACAGACTGGTTAAACAAATCACTCCAATACTTAAAGACAGTTTTGATATCGAAATTATCGAAAAACACCACAACAAAAAGGTAGACGCACCAAGTGGCACTGCAAAAATGCTTGTCAACTCTGTAAATGCAGATGGCGATATGAATATCGTATACGGCAGAGAGGGTGCAAGCAAACGTCAGCCTATGGACGTTGGTGTGCATGCAATCCGTGGTGGCACAATCGTTGGTGAGCATCAGGTCATCTATGCAGGTCTTGACGAGGTTTTGACACTCACTCACCAGGCTCATTCAAAGGCAATTTTTGCAAAAGGTTCTTTGAGGGGCGCTCATTGGCTTGTCAAAAAGTCAAACGGTTTGTATAATATGGAAGACGTTTTGTTCAACTGACAAAACGTAAATATGCAAATTTTCTAAAGAAGGTAAAATATTTTATGTTTGTAGTTACAAAATTTGGTGGTTCTTCACTTGCCAGTGCAGAACAGTTCAAAAAAGTTAAAAACATCGTATTGTCAGATGCAAAAAGAAAAATCGTAGTTGTTTCTGCTCCTGGCAAAAGATGTTCAGATGACAGCAAAATCACAGACTTGTTGTACATTTTGCACGCACACCTTAAATATTCTGTTCCTTACGAAGATATCTGGCAAATGATTCGCGAACGTTATATCGAAATCAGAGACAATCTCAGACTTGATTATAATATCGAAGAAGAACTTGATATCATCAGAGGAAAGCTCAACAAAAACGTTCCGCAGGACTATCTCATCAGCCGTGGCGAATTTTTGAATGCAAAACTCATGAGCAAATATCTTGGTTATGAATTTTTGGATGCAAAAGACGTTATCGAATTTAACTATGACGGCACAGTAAACTATGACGTCACTGTAGAAAACGGCAGAAAAAAGGTAGAAGAACTCAAACAGGTGGTGGTGCCAGGTTTTTATGGTGCATATCCAAACGGCAATATCAAAATCTTTTCACGTGGTGGATCTGACATCACAGGTTCTATCATGGCAAGATGCGTAAATGCTTCTTTGTACGAAAACTGGACAGACGTATCTGGCATTATGGTTACAGACCCACGTCTTGTAAAAAATCCAAAAACTATCAAAGAAATCACTTACAACGAGCTCAGAGAACTTTCATACATGGGTGCAAACGTACTTCACGAAGACAGCATCTTCCCTGTACAGCCACTCAATATTCCAATCAAAATTCTCAACACAAACGACCCAACAAGCGAAGGCACAATCATCAGCAACGAGTGCAAAGACAACAGTCAGGCAATCACTGGTATCGCCGGCAAAAAGAACTTTGTTGCAATCACAGTTGCAAAAACTCACATGTCAAACGAAGTTGGCTTTTTGCGCAAAACTTTGTCTATCTTTGAAAGATATGGCATCAGCATCGAACACGTGCCAACTGGTATCGACAACCTGAGCATTGTTGTTGCTCGTGATCAGGTAGAAAGATGTTTGTATGAACTTATCGTAGATATCAAACAGGAACTCGGTGCAGAAGTTACTTTGTACGAAGACATCGCTCTCATCGCGGTAGTTGGTCGCAATATGGCAAACAAACGTGGTCTTTGTGGCAAACTTTTGAGCGTGCTTGGCGAAAACGGCATCAACATGAAGATGATCGATCAGGGTCCGGACGAACTCAACATCATTTTGGGTATCAACAACAGTGATTACGAAAAAGCAATCAGAGTAATTTATGAAAACATTATGTAAATGACGATTGATTGCCAAAAGCAATCAGAGTAATTTATGAAAACATTATGTAAATGACGATTGATTGCCAAAAGCAATCAGAGTAATTTACGAAAACATTATGTAAAAAACAACAGTCCCTTGCAAAAGGGGCTGTTTGTTTTTGTTAAACGAATATCAAAAATGAACTTTTTTTCTAAAATTTACATTTTTATCGTCAACAGAGTGCTTGCTTTGTTGATTTTATTTGCGTTTTAAGTTAAAATGTATACGGTTTTAAATTACAAAAGGACGTGTATTATGAGTTTTATCAAAAAAATCTTTAAAGCCTACGTCGATGTCCCACTTATTTTGAGAATCGCAGTAGGCCTTTTTATTGGTGTAATGCTTGGTTTGTTTGTGTCACAGGCAACGTTTATGAGCATTTTTGGCGAAGTGTTCGTTGGCGCACTCAAAGCAATTGCACCATTGCTGGTATTTGTGCTTATCATCTCTGCCCTGTCAACTGCAGGCAAAGGTCTTGGCTCAAGATTCCGCACAGTCGTAGTATTGTATATGGCAAGCACTTTTATTGCATCTTTCATTGCAGTTTGTGCAAGCTTTTTGTTCCAGCTGGAAATTCCATTGATTGAGGTTCCTGGTGCAGAAGATCAAACTCCGCCAGAAGGTCTTGGTCAGGTGTTTTCAACTTTGCTTGCAAACATGGTGCAAAACCCTGTGACAGCTCTTATGAACGGCAACTACGTTGGCATTCTCACCTGGGCAATCATCATTGGTTTTGCAATGAGATACGTTGCATCAGACAACACAAAAAATATGCTTTCTGATCTTTCAAAAGGTGTGTCAAAAGTTGTTGGCTGGGTAATTCAGCTTGCTCCGTTTGGTATCATGGGTCTTGTGTTTACTGCAGTCAGCCAAAACGGTATGGAAATTTTTGCAGATTACGGTCAGCTTTTGCTTTTGCTTGTTTCTTGCATGCTTTTGGTATCTTTGGTTGTCAATCCGTTTATCGTATTTTTGTGCATCAGACGCAATCCATATCCATTGGTGTTCCGTTGCCTTAAAGACTCTGGCATTTCTGCATTCTTTACACGCAGTTCTGCGGCAAACATCCCTGTCAATATGGATCTTTGCAAAAACCTTGGTCTTGACGAAGATTTCTATTCTGTAGCAGTACCACTTGGTGCAACAATCAACATGGACGGTGCAGCAATCACAATTGCAATCATGTCACTTGCCGCAGCTTTCTCAACAGGGGTCGAAGTTCCGTTCGGAATGGCAATTTTGCTTTCTGTAGTGGCAACTTTGGGTGCATGTGGTGCATCTGGCGTTGCA
>JAFTHO010000199.1 GCA_017457385.1 Clostridia bacterium
CACCAGTAAATGCAAACGGACTTGTTCTGTTTCTGTCAGATGAATCAAGCTGAAAGTTTGGCATTGTTTTTATGCCTGTGTTGAGATATCCGTGGTCGGCATTGTTTGTGTTTGAGCCAGAAACAAAGCTTTCAAAAATATCTGTAAGTTCCTGACCCAAAAAGATGCTCAGGATTGTTGGTGGTGCTTCGTGACCGCCAAGACGGCAATCGTTGCCTGCGCTTGCAACAGAAAACCTGAGCAAATCTGCATGCAAATCAACAGCACGAATTACTGCCGAACTGAACAGCAAAAACTTTTTGTTGCTTGCAATGTTTTTGCCAGGCTTAAACAGGTTTTCGCCACCGTCTGTTGACAAACTCCAGTTGTTGTGTTTGCCACTGCCATTGATACCCGCAAAAGGTTTTTCGTTGAGCAAACAACGCAAGCCGTGTCTTTTTGCAACCTTTTTCATTACTTCCATCGTGAGATGGTTTCTGTCACATGCAACGCTTGCAATTTCGTATATAGGTGCAAGTTCGTGCTGAGCAGGGGCAACTTCGTTGTGTTTTGTTTTGCTTGTAATACCAAGTTTCCAAAGTTCAACGTCAAGTTCTGCCATAAATCTGCTAACCCTGTCTTTAAGGTTGCCATAATAGTGGTCATCCATTTCCTGACCTTTTGGAGGCATTGCACCAAACAAAGTTTTGCCAGCAAACTTCATATCAAGTCTTTGGCTGTGATATTTTTCGTCAACCAAAAAATATTCCTGTTCTGCACCGATAGATGGTGTTACTCGTTTTGTTTTGTCATCACCCAGCAAACGCAAAAGTCTTACTGATTGTTGAGAAACAACCTGCATACTGCGAAGGAGTGGTGCTTTTTTGTCCAGAGCCTCGCCTGTATAAGACGTGTATATCGTTGGGATGCAAAGTGTGCCGTCTTTTACAAAGGCAGGGCTTGTGCAATCCCACGCAGTGTATCCACGAGCTTCAAAAGTGGCACGCAAACCGCCACTAGGAAAGCTTGATGCGTCTGCTTCACCTTTGATGAGGTTTTTTCCGCTGAACTCCATGATCACTTCGTCAGGGCTGATGAGTGACAAAAATGCATCGTGTTTTTCTGCAGGACTGCCCGTGAGTGGAATGAACCAGTGGCAATAGTGTGTTGCACCAAGTTCAATTGCCCAGTCTTTCATTGCGCTGGCAACAACTTCGGCAATGGCACTGTCAAGTTCTTCGCCGTCTTTTATCGTCTGTTTTAAAGACATATATACGTTTTTTGGCAATTTTGAGCGCATGACACTGTCGTTAAAGACGTTGCTCGCAAAAAGAGACGTCAGATTGCACGAACTGCTCATAATGCACCTCCAATAAAAATCTGAAAAATATTATATTATATAATATCAAAAAAGGTGTTTTTTAGCAACAAAAAAAATAATATGCATACATTTATTGTTTTTTTAATAAAATCTGGTATGTTTTGTGACAAAAAGTTTAAATTGAGTGATGCAAAAACAGGTTTCAACTACGTTATATGCGATTTTTGTGCGGATGACCTTGCAGACAAACGCCTTGTTGACCTTGGTTTTACAAAAGGTGCTAAGATAAGGGTGGTTGGCAAATCTTTTGCAGACCAGACTTTTGCCGTCAGTCTGCGCAATTCCGTCATATGCATACGCAAAAATCAGGCGGACAAAATTGTGATAAAAAGCATATGAAAAACATTGTTCTCGTAGGCAATTCAAACGTTGGCAAAACCACCTTGTTCAACACAATCACGGGCGACGATGCTCACGTGGGCAACTGGGCAGGGGTTACGGTGGATATAAAACAAGGCAAAACGGATGACTTTTTTGTATATGATTTGCCTGGCATATATTCACTCGATTGTTTTTCTATGGAGGAGCAGACTGCAAAGGATTTTTTGCTTTTGCACAAAAACGATTTTGTTGTCAACGTGGTGGAGTGCAAAAACATTGCACGCAATCTTTATCTCACCCTGCAAATGATCGAACTTGGTTTAAAGCCGATTGTCGTTGTAAATATGTGCGACGTGGCAGAAAAAAGCGGTGGCAGGTTTTTTGCATCAAAACTGCAAAAACGTCTTGGCGTGCCCGTGTTTGTGGTGGACGCAACAGACAAAAAATCCTGTTTAAATTTGTTAAACAATCTTTGCACAAAAACACCTTTGCCATTGCCTTATGACAAAAAATCAAAAAACATTGCACAAAAAAGATACGAATATATCGACAGTTTTGCAAATGAGGTTTTGTGTTTTGAACAAAAACAAACGTGGCTGGAAAAACTGTTGTTCAACAAATGGTTTTTTGTTTTGTCTTTCATTTTGCTTTTTTGCTTTGTATTCTGGTTTTGTTTTGCAAAAAACGGAGTAGGCGGATGTTTGTCTGCTTTGACAGAAAACGCCGTGATTTGTTTTAAAGAGTGGTTGCAAAACGTTACGTCAAAAACCTGTCCTGCGTGGTTGTCTTCTTTTGCTGTGGACGTGGTTGCAGAGGGTGTCGGCACGGTGGCAAAATTTTTGCCACAAATTGTGTTGTTGTTTTTTTGCCTGACTTTGCTTGAGGATACGGGATATATCTCTTACGTGGCGTTTTTCTTTGATGGCATTATGAGCAAAATCGGTCTTGACGGCAAAAGTGTGTTTACCTTTTTGCTGTGTTTTGGTTGCAACACGTCTGCTCTTGCCACATCAAAAAACCTTTGTGACAAAAATGTGCAAAAAAGTGTGTTGATTGTTTCTCCGTTTTTGCCATGCAGTGCCAAAATGCCAGTCTTTCTCACAATACTTGCATTTGCTTCTCCTGCGCTTGGTGGCTTGCATATGCTTGTGGTTTTGTGTCTTTATCTGGTTTGTATTGCGGTTGCCTTGTCCGTTGCAAAACTGTTGCATATGGTGGATGAAAAGCAAAATGGCAATTTTGTGCTTGAGGTTTTTGCATTAAGACTGCCATCTGTAAAAAGAGTGGGCAAAACGTTGTATAAAAACACAAAAGAGTTTGTGTCACGTCTTGCGGGCACCTTGTTTTTGTGTATTGTCGTTATATGGTTGCTCAAAAGCTTCAGTTTTGACGGCAGATTTCTGATGGATGATATTCAAAACTCAATTCTTGCAACGGTTGGCAAAAAAATGAGTTTTTTGCTTGCACCAATCGGGTTGGATGACTGGAGAGTGTGTGTGTCACTTTTGCTTGGCATCACTGCAAAAGAAGTTGTTGCAGGCAGTCTTGTGTTGTTGTTTGGATATTCTTTCGGCGGTGGATTTACTGCTTTGCAGACAATCACTTTTTTGGTATTTGTGGCTTTGTATATGCCGTGTGTGTCAACTGTTGCCGTAATAAAAAAAGAGGGTGGGACAAAAACTGCCTTGACGTCAGTTTTGCTCAGCACAGGCGTGGCATATATCGTATGTTTTGTTTTTTACAGTTTTGGTCTTGCTTTTGCACAAAACGTGGTTTTTGGTTTTGTGGCGTGCATTTGCCTGCTGTTTGTTGCTATGTCACTTGGTTTTGTGTTAAAATACAAATGCAAAAATTGCAAGGGGTGCAAATTTGAAAACTTTACAATGCAAAAAAAATAACGTGACTTTGTCTCAGTATATCTGCGACAACACCACGTTTGGATTTTTTAAAATAAAAAAACTCGTTGCCAACGGCGAGGTAAAGGTAAATGGCAAACGCACAAAACAGGACGTGACTTTGTGTGTGGGTGACGAAATCGTCATTTATGCAGATGAGCAACTGCCACAACTTGACGTGGTTTTTCAGGACGAAAACGTGCTTTTTGTCAACAAACCTGTTGGCATAGAGGTGCTTGGCGAAAAATCTCTCGAAAGCATGGCGCGACTTGTTTTTGCCAATGAAAATATAAACGCATGCAACCGGCTTGACCGAAACACAACGGGCATTGTGTGTTTTGCAAAAAACCAAAAAGCATATGACGAATTGTTGCGTTGTTTTAAAAATCATCTTGTAGACAAAACCTATCACGCAATGATATACGGCGTGCCAAAACAAAAACAGGCAGTGCTAAAAGCATTTTTGTTTAAAGATGCAAAACAAAGCAAGGTGTATATTTCTGCCGTCAAAAAAACAGGCAGTCTGCCGATAGAAACTCATTATAAAGTGGTAGATGATTTTGGCAATCACTCAAAAGTGCAAATTGCTCTTGTTACCGGTCGCACTCATCAAATAAGGGCACATATGGCGTCAATTGGCCACCCGGTGCTTGGTGATGGCAAATATGGCACAAACGAAATAAACAAAAAATTCAGCTACAAAACACAGGCACTTTGTGCTACAGAATACAAGTTTAGATTTGAAAACACAAGTTTTTTAAATTATCTCAACAACAAAATAATAAAAATAAAAGCACCGTTTTAAAACGGTGTTTTTTGATTGATTAAATTGCAAAATTGCTTGATTAAATCGCAAATATGAATTATAATGCTATGGATAATAGGGAATTTATGGGGGAAATATGGTAAGGCATATCGTATTGTATTTTTTAAAAGACAAAAGTCCCGAGTCAAAACAGGCACTTAAAGAAAAGTTTTTGTCAATGAAAGGCAAAATCGACGTGCTCAAAGATATCGAGGTTGGCATCGACTTTATGCAAAGTCCACGCAGTGCCGACGTATCACTAACTTGTCTGTTTGACAGCAAAGAGGATCTTGCAATTTATGCCGATCATCCTGTGCATATTCCTGTTAAACAATACGTTCAACAGGTTGTAGAAAGATCAATTTCCTGCGATTACGAAATATAAAGAGGTAAATAATGAAAAAACTTTTATTGCTTGCAATGACGTTTGTTATGATGTTCAGCTTTACTGCCTGCTCAGGTGGCAGTTTTTTGAGCGAAAAAGATATTCTTGACGTAACAACAAATCCAGAAGCTACAATTACATTCGAATATGATCTTGAAGATGGCGAAGGTGTTCGTCAGGTAGAACTTGTGTTTGAACTTTATTACAACAAAGCACCAAGCACAGTTGCAAACTTTATCAAACTTTCTAAAGAAGAATATTACAACGGCAAAATCGTTGACTATGCAAACGTAAGAGGTGAGGCAGGCGAGGTTTCTTATTTTTCTGCCGGCAGATACTATCTTGACGAAGAAGACGGCATTATCGATGGCAAAAAGAACTACAGCATCAAAGGCGAATTTATTGCAAACCAATGGGATGCAAACGATTTGACACACGAACTTGGTTCACTCGTAATGGACAGAGATTTTGGCCCAGGCGAAGCATTTGATACTGCATCTACAAGATTTTATATCACACTCAACGAAAGCGTTCAACGCAATCGCAACTACTGTGTATTTGGCAAAATCAAAAGTTCAAAATACTCACTTGTAAAAGATGGTCAGACAACTGGTGGCGTTTCTTCACAATCAATCAGTTCTGCATTCATCAACGATATGCTCAACCTTGACACAACTTCAAAAGCACTCAAAGACGAGTCTATGACGCTTGCGCAAATTCCATCAAAAACAATCACTATCAAATCAGTTGTTGTTGATGAAAAAGGCGTTGACTATTCAAAAGCAAAGGTTGCAAAAGCATAATTTAAATCAAAAATATCAAAAATCCACCGAAAGGTGGATTTTTTTTGTCTGTCAACAAAAAAACAAAGGCTCAAATGTGTTTTGACTCTTGACATTTTTTTAGTTGTAATTGATAATTATGTTGTATGTTGAAAATTTTATTTGTAGAGCCATATTCTGTCGGTGCGGAGATAGGGCTTGAGCAAGGCGATGCAATCACTCATTTCAACAATGAGCCGGTTGTTGACATATTAGATTACGAATATTTCGAGGGACAGGAGTGTTTTTCGGTGACAATTCTTGCCAAAACAGGTGAGAGTGTCGTTGTTGATATCGAAAAAGACGTGGACGAAACACTTGGTCTGGTGTTTGAAGACAAGCATTATCTCACACCAAGAGCATGTCGCAATAAATGTATTTTTTGCTTTGTAGACCAGTTGCCAAAAGGCATGAGAAAAAGTCTTTATTTTAAAGACGACGACTGGCGTATGTCTTTTGCTGCAGGCAGTTACGTTACTTTTACAAATCTTTCAGAAGACGAAAAGCAACGTATATGTGACAAAAAGTTTTCGCCACTTTACGTATCCGTTCATGCTACCGACGATGTGGTCAGACGCAATATGTTGCAAAACCAGACTGCTGCCGAAATTTTGCCTCTTATGCAAAAGTTTGGCAAAAGCGGTGTGACAATGCACACTCAAATCGTGCTTTGTCCTGACGTGAACGACAAAGACGTTTTGCAAAAAAGTCTCGAAGATTTGTATGCACTTTATCCAATGGTGCAAACTTTGTCTGTAGTGCCTGTTGGGCTTACAAAATATCGCAATGGGCTAAAAGACCTCAAAATGGTGGACGAAAAAATTGCAAACGAAGTTTTGGATATGGTGGAGTCTTTTGCTAAAAAGTGTTATGAGCAAAGTGGCACTCATTTTGTATATTGCTCAGATGAGTTTTACGTCACAGCACAAAGAAAAATTCCTTCATACGAATATTACGAAAATTTTGCTCAGATAGAAAACGGTGTTGGCATGCTTGCCAAATTCAAACGCGAATTTGACGAAGGCAAAGAGGTTTTTTCAAGAGCAAAAAACAAAAAGTTTACAATTGCAACAGGTGACTCTGCATTTGAGTTTATTTCTTCACTTGTTGACGAACTCAAAGACAAATTTGACGTCAAAGCAGACGTCGTTATGATAAAAAACAAATTTTTTGGCGAAAGTGTAACTGTCAGCGGTTTGCTTACTGCACCTGACATTTTGTATACGCTTGAGTCACAAAACGTCGGTGACGTTTTGTTGTTGCCAAGGTCGTTGCTGAGAGAGACAGAAGACGTTTTTCTTGACGGCATGACGTTGGACGAATTTAAAATAAAAGTGGGCAAAGAGGTGCAGATTGTCGAAAACGACGGTTTTGATTTTTGTGCTCACTTGCTGGAAGGTGATTTTTAATGGCAAGACCACTCGTTGCCGTAGTTGGCAAACCAAACGTAGGCAAATCTACGTTTTTCAACAAAGTATCAGGTGACAAAAAGTCAATTGTGTTTGACACGCCTGGTGTAACGCGTGACCGTATATATGCCGACGTAGAATGGTGTGGATACAAATTTACAATGGTTGATACAGGTGGTATCACGTTGGGCGAAAACGACGTTATTTCACGTCACATCCGCAAACAGGCAGAAATCGCAATGGAAATCAGCGACGTTATTTTGTTTTTTGTAGATGGCAAAACAGGCGTCACACTCGAAGACTATGACGTTGTAGATTTGCTTCGTCGCACAAAAAAGACAGTTTTGCTTGTTGTCAACAAAATTGACAACTTTCCTGCAGAAGACCTGTCAGACTTTTATGCACTTGGCATTGGCGAACCAATCCCTATTTCAAGCGAACATATGAAGGGTGTTGGCGACCTGCTTGACGAAGTTGTCAAAAATTTTGACGACTCTGCAATGGAAGATGATGACGACGACGTTATCAAAATTGCAGTAGTTGGCAAACCAAACGCTGGCAAATCTTCTTTGGTAAACAGACTGCTCGGTTTTGAACGCACAATCGTTTCTGACGTTGCAGGCACAACACGTGACGCAATAGACACTCCGTTTGAAGTTGACGGTCAAAAATATCTCATCATCGACACGGCTGGTATACGCAGAAAGCGCAGTGTTGACGACAGTGTAGAGTATTACAGCGTGCTTCGCTCACTTGCGTCAATCCGTCGTGCAGACGTTTGCCTCATTGTGTTTGACGCTGCCGAAGATTTGTCCGAACAGGACGTAAAAATTGCAGGTTACGTTCACGAACAGGGCAAACCTTCTATCGTAGTTGTAAACAAATGGGATCTTATCGAAAAAGATACTTATACGGTAGAAAAATACAACAAAAAACTCAAATGTGACCTTGCGTTTATGGATTATTTCAAATCTCTCACAATATCTGCAAAAACAGGTCAAAGAGTAAACAAGTTGCTCGAAATGGTAAATTACGTTTATCAAAAGTCTACTTTGCGTGTCACAACAGGCGTGCTCAACGACGTTATTACCGATGCAACTCTCACAGTTGAGCCACCTGCAAAAAAAGGCAGAAGACTCAAAATTTTGTATGCAACACAACCAACCGTTCAACCACCAACTTTCGTTATTTTTGTAAATAATGCAGAACTTATGCATTTTTCTTACAAACGTTATCTCGAAAATTGTTTGCGTCGTGCCTTTGGTTTTGACGGCACCCCAATAAGAGTTATCATCCGCAGCAAGGATGAAAAGGATGCTTAATATGGTTATTTTAGATTTCTGGTGGCAATTGCTCATCGGCGCATTGATTGTATATTTTGTGTGCAACACAAACTTTGCAATCCTCATTTCAAAGGGTATCAAACACAAAGATATCCGCACAGTAGGCAGTGGAAACCCTGGCACTACAAATATGATTCGTGCATTTGGTTTTAAATGGGGCGCATGCACTTTTGTGCTGGATGCAACAAAAGGTGCGCTTTCTGTAGCGGCTGCCCTCATTATTTTCAATGCAATTGGTGGCGAAACTTACGTTCTCACAAGATTTGCAGGTTATTTTTATGCAATGTGCGCTATTTTGGGTCACGTATTTCCTGCTTGTCTCAAATTCAAGGGAGGCAAAGGTTTTGCAACAACAATAGGTGCATTTATGGTGCTTGACCCATTGTGGACTGGCATTTTCCTTGCAACAGGCGTTATTTTGCTTGTTATCTGGGACTATATGAGCGTGTTTGCATTGTTTTTTGCAACTTCTTTGCTTGTAAAAAATATCATCGGTTTTGTAAATGACGTTGCAATTGCGTCTTCTGGCGTTTTGTTTGCATTTATCGTTGCAGTTGCAGTTGTGTGGACGGTTGTTATCGTTGCACACCGCAGCAACATCAAAAGGTTGTTTACTGCGTGCGAAAACAAAACTGGCATACACAAACTTTTCAAAAAGAAACAAGGTTGATCAAAACGGTGTCGAAAGACACCGTTTTTTGTTTTGTGGCATATATCAAAAAAATCTCTCATATATTTTAGCAATCAAAAAGTTGCAAGGGGGATAAAGGTGAACAATTTTGATATATACGGTGACGTTGCAAAACGAACAGGTGGCGACGTCTATATTGGTGTGGTTGGCCCTGTGAGAACGGGCAAATCAACTTTTGTTACAAGTTTTATGCAAAACGTGGTGTTGCCAAACGTTAGTGACTCAAACGAAAAACAAAGGGCAACGGACACTTTGCCACAATCTGCCGACGGAAAAACAGTTATGACAACGCAACCAAAATTTGTGCCGGACAATGCAGTCAGGGTCACCTTTGATGACGACACAAGCATTAAAGTCAGGCTGATAGATTGTGTGGGTTATATGGTTGACGGCGCTTTGGGTGCAAATGAAGACGAAAAACCGCGTCTTGTGCAAACTCCGTGGTCAGACGAGGCAATTCCATTTGAACAGGCGGCAGAAATTGGCACGCAAAAAGTGGTGTGCGAGCACTCTACAATTGCAATCGTGGTCACAAACGACGGCAGTATAACAGACCTTGGCAGAGGTGCATATATCCCTGCAGAAGAAAGAGTGATAGCCGAACTCAAAAAACTTGGCAAGCCTTTTGTGGTGGTGTTAAACAGCAAAAATCCTGCTGACGAACAGACACAAAAACTACGTCAGGCACTGGAAGAAAAATATGACGTTTGCGTTTTGGCTGTGGACGTAAAAAATATGGACAGTGCCGTTATCAGCGATGTTATGGAAAGCGTGTTGTCAGAGTTTCCTTTGCAGAGCATAAGGATAAATCTGCCAAAATGGATGCGCACTTTTGATGCCTCAAACGAAATTATTGCTCAAATTACAGACGAGGTTTTGCAAAAAACAAAGGACGTTTGCAAAATGAAAGATTGCGACAAACTCAAAGATTTGTTTGCCAATTCGCAAAACGTGTTTCCTTGCAGGGCAGTTATCAAAAAAATGGATGTCGGTGTGGTCGAGTGCGAGGTAGAGTCCAGGCCAGAACTGTTTTTCAAAATGCTTAGCCTTCAGGCGGGTGAAAACGTTGGGGACGAATATTCTCTCATGCACTATATAAAACGACTTTCTCACGCAAAAAAACAGTTTGACAAGATAGAAAAAGCCCTTGATATGGTGGAGCAAAACGGATATGGCATCGTTATGCCAGATCAAAACGATATGTCGCTCGAAACACCAGAGGTGTTCAGGCAGGGCACACAATATGGCGTAAAACTAAAAGCCAGCGCACCAACCTTGCATATCATGAGGGTGGACGTAAACACAACGGTGTCGCCTGTGGTTGGCACTCAGCAACAAAGCGAATATATGCTCAGTGCATTCGAGTCAGACCCACAGCAAATATGGGATACCAACATGTTTGGCAAAAGTATGTCGCAACTTGTGCAGGAAAGTCTTTGCAGCAAATCAACCTCTATGCCACAAGACGTGCAAAACAAAATTCGCAAAACTGTCGGCAGGGTTGTCAACGAAAACAAGGGTGGTTTGCTTTGTATTTTGCTTTAACAAAAAGGACGTTCAAAAAGGCGTCGCTTTTAGGGGTTAAATTGAATAATTTATAAAACCCGACTTATTGAAAGTCGGGTTTTCTTTTTACAATCAAAAGATATTGAATTAAAATTAATTTTATCTTATAATACACTCACAGAAAAATAAGAATTTGTAATGGTGAAATCAATGGAAATCATAGATAAAAAGATAGATGGCGGAAAAGCCTTTGACTGGGGAAAAACATCAGTTGAATATGCCAAATACCGCGATATTTATCCGCAAGAATTTTACGATAAAATTATAAATCGAAATCTTTGTTTGAACGGGCAAATGGTGCTCGACATAGGGACGGGAACAGGTGTTATCCCAAGGAATATGTATCGTTACGGTGCAAAATGGACAGGAACGGATATTTCGGAAAATCAAATTGAGCAGGCAAAGAAATTGTCCGCAGGTATGGATATTGATTATTACGCTACACCGACAGAAACACTGGATTTTCCCGATGACACCTTTGATGTGATTACAGCTTGCCAATGCTTTTGGTATTTCGATCACGAAAAAATTATGCCGAAGCTTTACCGTATGTTAAAGCCGAATGGTCGAATTGTTGTTCTCTATATGGCATGGCTACCTTTCGAGGATAAAATTGCGGGTGCAAGCGAGGAACTGGTGCTTAAGTACAGTCCTAATTGGAGTGGCGCCGGTGAAACCAAGCATCCGATATACATTCCTGACTGCTATATGGAAAATTTTGAATTTGTGTATCACGAGGAATACACGTTAAATGTACATTTCACATGTGAAAGCTGGCACGGAAGAATGAAGGCGTGTCGTGGAGTGGGCGCATCTCTTACACAAACTGAAATCAAAAGCTGGGAACAAGACCACTTGAACCTGTTAGAAAAAATCGCACCGAATGAATTTGATGTTTTACATTATGCAGCAATTGCTGAATTAAAAAAGAAATAATCAAATTCCAATTTGTAGAATAGTTACCTTTTATATTATATAAAAATTCCAATAAGGCACTCAAACGAGTGTCTTTTTTGTTTGCCACGATAGTCAAAACGTGTTTTTTTTGTTATACTTTTTGTGCAAAAAGAGAGGATTTTTATGGATATAATCGTTGCCACAGGAAACAAAGGCAAACTTAAAGAGTTTAAAAAAATGTTGTCAGGCTATTTTGACAACGTATATTCTGTTAAAGATTTTGGGCTTGATGCCGACGTAGAGGAGACAGGCACTACTTTTGAAGAAAACGTTTTGATAAAAGCAAACTATGTAAAAGCAAAAACAAATCTTGCCGTTATTGCAGACGACAGTGGGCTTGAGGTTGATGCTTTGGGTGGTGCGCCAGGTCTTTTTTCTGCACGATATGCGGGCGAAAATGCAACCGATCCGGACAACAGAAAAAAATTGTTTGATGAACTCAAAGGAGTTGAGGACAGGTCTGCTCACTTTGTTTCAGTCGTTGCAATCATTTTTCCCGACGGCACAACATATATGGGTCGTGGCGAAACAAAAGGCTACATAATGGATCACGAAGAGGGTAGCAATGGTTTTGGCTATGACGTGATGTTTTTTTCTCACGAACTGGGCAAATGTTTTGGTGTTGCCAGCGAAGAAGAAAAAAATTCTGTAAGTCATCGTGCAAAAGCAGTAAAAGATGTGTTAAACAAGTTGCCAAAAGCATAAACTTGTGTTATTATAATCAGGTACAAACGCATTTTGCAAAAGATAAAATGTTTGCAAAAAAATGATTAAATTTTTTTAAAAATAAAGTCGTTTTTTTGTTGACACAGTTTTTAGATTGTGCTAATATTTTATGGCATCGCAAGTGCGGGTGTAGTTCAATGGTAGAATACCAGCCTTCCAAGCTGGCCGCGTGGGTCCGATTCCCATCACCCGCTCCAAAATTGGCCTACACTTATAGGCACGATGATATGTTTTGTGCCTGTAGCTCAGCAGGATAGAGCAACGGCCTTCTAAGCCGTGGGTCAGGGGTTCGAATCCCTTCAGGCACGCCAATATGGTGGGTATAGCTCAGTTGGTTAGAGTGCCAGATTGTGACTCTGGAGGTCGTGGGTTCAACTCCCACTACTCACCCCATTAAAAAACCCTTGTATATCTAGGGGTGTCGCCAAGCGGTAAGGCATCAGACTTTGACTCTGACATTCG
>JAFTHO010000200.1 GCA_017457385.1 Clostridia bacterium
AATTGGCAACGATTTAACGCTCTTTTTTGTCCAATATCTTTTTGTTTTGGTCAAAAAGGGCATTTATTTTGCATAACCTTTATCAATATATATCAGGGGTGGGGTTATGGATCAAAAAATTGCAGTGTTTGACAGTGGTGTTGGTGGTCTTGCGGTGATAAAACAGGCAAAAAAGGCGTTGCCGAATGAAGATTTATTGTATTTTGCAGACAACAAAAACGCACCGTACGGCAACAAAACTGCAAAGGAAATTTGCACTCTGGTTTGTGACAGGGTTGACAAAATTTTGTGTGCAAAACCAAAGGCAGTGGTGATTGCATGCAACACGGCAACAAGCACGTGTATGCACAAACTTGTTGAAAGATATCCAAAAACTCTGTTTGTGGGCACTTTGCCCGTGGTTGACAAAGTGGCAAAACCATGCCTTGTGTTTGTCACAAAGGCACGGCAGAGTCATCTTTTGGGGTGAGGGTTGCAAAACAAAAAGACGTATATCTGTTTGAGTTGCAAAAGGGTGCAAAAATGATAGAAGACTGTTGCACCGACAATGAGTTTAAACAATATCTTGACGATATGCTTGGTGGCATAAATCTGTTTGCCTTTAAAAGTATGGTGCTTGGTTGCACTCATTTTATACACAAAAAGCAGGTGTTTGCAAGTTTTGGACTGCCTGTGTATGACAATGCAAAAAAGGTGGCAGACGACCTGAAAAAAAGTCTTGAACAAAGGGGACTTGCAAAAAAGCACGGGCCAAAAGGCAGTGTGACTTTTGCTTTGACAGACAACAGCGAGGTGCAGTTTAAAAAATATATCGGTTTTTTCAATAAATTATAAAATAAGTGATTTTAGTCAGATTTTTTGCTAAAAAATGTCGATTTTTATTAAAAAGGGTCTTGAAATAGAGTTTGTATTGTGATATAGTAAATTTGTTGGGCGACTTGAAAAATCAGGTCGCAAAATATAAAAACAACAAAGTATTAAACAGGCTAACGGCTTGAAATCATAAACAGAGGTGTACTTTTATGGCGAATTTGGCTAAAAACATCAGAAACGTTGCACTCGTAGGTCACGGTGGCGAAGGCAAAACAACTTTGGCAGAAGCTATCTTGTTCAATGCAAAAGCAATTGACAGACAAGGCAGCACAAATGACGGCAATACAGTTATGGACTTTGACGCAGAAGAAATTGCAAAGAAAATTTCTATCAGTCTTGCTGTTGCAAACTGCTCATATCAATGCGAATTTGGTATGGCAAAATTCAACTTGCTCGATACTCCTGGCTTTTTCGATTTCGAAGGTGAAATGAGATTGGCTCTTGACGCAGCAGACAGCGCAATCGTTGTTTCTGGTCTTGGTGGCTCAGTTTCTGTCGGCACAGAAAAAGCACTTGACTATTGCATCAAAAACAACATTCCTGCAATCTTGTTCCTCAACGGCACAGATAAAGACAATGCAGACTATATTGGCACACTCAATGCTCTTAAAGAAAAATACACAACAAAAATTGCACCGATGGAAATCCCTATCATGCAAAACGAAAAAATGACTGGTTATGTAAACGTTCTCACAGGCAAATCATATTTGTTTGGTGAAGGCGGTGTAAGAAACCAGATCGATATGCCTGCAGATCTTGCTGACGAATACGAAGAAATCAAAATGAAACTCGTAGAATCAGCTGCAGAATCTGACGACGAAATGTTGGAAAGATTTTTTGCTGGCGAAGAATTTACAAACGACGAAATTATCGCCGGTGTTAAAAAGGGTGTTTTGCAAGGCACTTGTATCCCAGTGCTTGCAGGCAGTGCCGTTTGCAACAAAGGCGTTATCAACCTTATGAGCGAAATGGTATCATTGTTGCCAAGCCCATGCGACAGCAAACCTGTTGTTGCACAAGACAAAGCAGGCGAACTTGTTGAAATCGCATGTGACGAAGACGCTCCAACAGTTGTAAAAATCTTCAAAACAATCGCCGACCCATTTGTAGGCAAACTTTCTATGTTTAAAGTTTTGTCAGGCAAACTCAAAGTTGGCACATCACTCAAAAACGTAAACAAATCTGCTGACGAAAAAATCAGCTCACTCTATTTTGTAAAAGGCAAAAAGCAAGAGGCTACTGACATTGCCGTTGCCGGTGACATCGGTGCTATTGCAAAATTGCAAAACACTTCTACAGGTGACACATTGTGTGACGCATCAAAACAAGTCACTATCGAACCAGTAGTATTGCCAAAACCAGTTTTGACAATGGCTGTATACGCTGCTAAAAAAGGCGACGAAGACAAAATCTTCTCTGGTCTCTATCGTTTGCAGGACGAAGACAATTCATTTACAGTTACAAAAAATGCAGAAACTGGCGAAATGCTCCTCAACGGTGTTGGCGAAACTCAACTTGATTTGTTGTGTCGCAAACTCAAAAACAAATTTGGCGTAGAAGCCGTTTTGAAAGAACCTCGCATTGCTTATCGCGAAACTATCAAAAAAGCAGTAGAGGCAGAAGGCAAACACAAGAAACAATCTGGTGGTGCTGGTCAATATGGTCACTGCAAAATCAAATTCAGCCCTTATGCAGAAGGCGACTTCCTGTTTGTTGACAGCGTAGTTGGTGGTGCAGTTCCACGTCAATTTATCCCTGCAGTAGAAAAAGGTCTTATCGAAGCATTGCCAAACGGCGTTCTTGCTGGCTATCCAATGATCGGCATCCGTGCAGAACTTTATGACGGCAGCTACCACGACGTAGACTCAAAAGAAATCGCATTTAAAATTGCCGCATCTTTGGCATACAAAGATGGTTGCTCAAAAGCAAACCCAACAATTCTTGAACCTATCTATGCACTTTCAATCAACGTGCCAGAAAGTTTCATGGGTGACATCCTTGGCGATATGAACAAACGCCGTGGTCGCATTTTGGGTATGGAAGCTGTTGATGGCAGACAAGTTATCAGTGCAGAAGCACCACTCAGCGAAATCATGAAATATGCAACAGACCTCCGCAGCATGACTCAAGGTCGTGGCAGTTATGAACTCGAGTTTGCAAGATACGAAGAAGTTCCACCAATGAACATCCCAAAAATCGTAGAAGAAGCAAAACGCTGGGCAGAAAGCAAAGAATAATTTATAAAACAAAAACTAAGGCTACTCAAACGAGTAGCCTTTTTTGTTTGCAAAATAGAAGAAAAAAACAAAAGCAACACAAATAAAAAATTGGCACAAAAAAGAAAAAACGCTGTTTTTCCATTATATAATTGTCACAGCCGGCTTAAAAAAATTTTTGGAGGACAAAATTTGGAAAAAACAACGTATCTTTCATCACAACAGTCTTATTACAATTTTGACATGGGCGATGCAGGTGTGGCAAAAATCAACTTTAAAACTGGTTTTTTGTCAATGGTGACACCACTTGTGAACATGTCTGGCAACAATATGCCACTCAATATTGAATTGATATACAACAGTGGTGTTTTAAACAACTATTATATGGGCAATGGTGTCAAACTCAACGTTATGCAAAAAATGCAACTGCTTGCAGACGGCAATCTGTTATACACCGATGCAGGCGAGTGTGAGCATATTTTTGCAAAATACAACGATGGTCAACAAAACTTTTGGGTTGACCAAAATGGCACAGGTTTTACAATCACTTTGCAAAATGGCAACTATGTCATGCACACAGGCGATGGCTACCAATATGTGTTTGGTGGTGGCAGACTTGTGCAAATACAAAACAGATTTGGCAAAACAATGTCAATCACATATAGCGGTGGCAAACTGTCAAAAGTGACAGATGGCATTGGCAGACAAGCAGTTTTGGCTTATGGCACAGATGGCAAATTGTTGTCAATCACCGTGCTAAAACCAAACGAAACAACCGTGCCCGAGACTGGCAGATATAAAGTGCAGTTTGCTTATGAAAACGGCAATCTCAAAACACTCACGTTGCCAGACAGGGGTGTTTTCAATTGTTTTTATGCAACCGAAACTGATTATATCGACGACCCAACACTTGATGACAACACCATCACAAGATATTATTTGTGCAAAATAGAAACACCGTTTGACCGATGGTTTGAGATGCAACACTATGCAGGCAAAAAGATAAAGACAATATCATCATGCATACCACCAAAAGGCGAACAGCCAAAACAAACGACAAACAGCATTGAGTTTGCATATCTCAACGACCACAACACAAAAGTTGTCAATCAAAAGGGTGTTGCAACAACATTTTTGCTCAACAATCAGGGCAAAGTTTATGCAAGTTTTGAGGGCACAATTGACAACCCTGTTGGCGAAATAAACTATGCCAGTGGCGAACATAACACAGTACAGTTCAACTCGGCAATACCGTGGGACACAAACTATGTCAATGGGGCAGAATTTACCTCTGTATACGATGGCCCGGGTGCAATATACAACGTGCCAAACGTGGCAGACTTTCGTGGCAAAATGGTGGTGCTCAGTGGTTTTGCAAACGTTTTGCAAACAAGTGCAACAGGCAGTTTGTCGTTGACATTGTGGGTTAATACATCGACAGGCAGAGATTATTATAGCACCTGGTTCGAAACAGATCACTCGGTTGCACAGTTTGGTGCAACAGCGGCATACGTGCCACAAGACTGCACAGGTTTGACAATATGGACGGATAGTAGCGAAGTAGAGGCACAGTTTGCAAAAGTGCGTCTCACGGTTGCAAACGTTTCAACAAGCCAGACAATGATATATCGTCACAGCAAATATGACGTGGTAGAAGACGTCACAATTCCACCAATGTCAATACCAATGTCAAAAGTGCAGTCAATACGACTTGTTCGTCAAAACAGTGCAAGTGTTGTTCAGATTGATGCAAAAGACTGCATGCCAAACGACCTTTATGCAATGTTGTCACAAAAAACGTGGCCAAAAACACTTGTTTTCAAAAAACCTGGCAGGGTATATGCAAACGTAACACAAATACGTCTTTTGTTGCATTCATATAATAATGTGCCATTGACAGGTTTTGACACAGAATATTGCACAATAACAACGTCTAACAAAGGTGTGACCTACAGCAGAACACAGGGTATAGACACAGATGCAATAACAAAAGAACAAAAACAAGCATACAGCACTTTTGTCAGCAAAGACGAGGTTTTTGCACAAAGCAAACAAAGTTTTTACAACACAAACAACCAACTTACAAACGTGGTTGACGATCGTGGCGTTGTTACAGAATATACCTATGACGACCACGGCAACTGCACACAAGTCAAAACTTTTGACAACACAGACCCAACCAGATATTTTGAACAAACTCAACAGTTTTCTGCCGATGGTGACAAACTGCTCAGTCAAACTGACCAGCAAGGCAATGCAACTCAATATTTTTATGATGACTTTGGTCAACCAAGTGGTTTTGCAGATGCAAAAGGCAATGTCACAAACTATACGGTCACACCACAAAATATGTTGTTGCAACAAATGTTGCATGGCAACAGTTTTGTCAACTATGTCTACACCAACGGCTTGCTAACGTCACTCAATGGCAACGGCACACAATACAACTTTGGCTATAACGGAGCAGACATAAACAATGTGCAAATTGACGGCACACAGCATTTGTCTGCACAAAAAACCTATGCAACAAGTGGAGATACAACAACTGTCACCTTTGCAAATGGTCACGTGCTTGCAACAACGTTAGACAAATATGGTCGGGCAAAGCAAACAAAATATAACAACGTTGTCAAAGCAGAAAACGTCTATTGTGACGAAGGGGAAAATGGCGACCCAAACAACAAAAAACCAAAAACCCATATTGACAACTACACAAACACTAATGTAAACTATACTTACGATGACTATGGTGACGTGAGTCAAATTGCAGAAACCACTTCAACAGACAATGTTGTTACAATTTCTGTCACAAAAAATAGCGACAGAACAATCGCCACAAAAACAACCACACTTGGCGAAGACTATGGCAATGCGTCACTAAAAAACGTTTATGCCTACGAGCAAAACCAACTTCAACCACGATTGACTGGCGAGGTGGTTTCACTCAACAACGTGACAAAAGCCAACCTTGTATATAACTATGACAAATTTGGCAGATTGACGTCAAAAAACACATCTTTAACAATGTCTTTTGAGTATAACAATGTTGGCTCAAAATTGACAAACCAAGTCAAAAAAGTGACGTATAATGACGGTACTTGCGACCAATATACCTATGATTGCAACGGCAATATTACAAGCATAGTTTCATCAAACGGAACAACAACCTATGCCTACGATTCACTTGGTCGCCTTGTGTCAGAAGCAAACCCTGTGTTTGGCACAACATCATATTCCTATGACACAAATGGCAACATTCGCACCAAAACAAAAGGTGGCAACGTTACAAACTATTTGTACACCAACCCGTGGAAAGACCAACTTACAAGTGTTGGTGGTCAAGCAATCACATACGATGCAATTGGCAATCCAATTTCATATAAAGGCAACGCTTTGACCTGGATACGTGGTCGTCTGTTGAGTTCGTTTGGCAATAACTCATACACCTACAACAGTGCTGGCATACGTACAAGCAAAACAGTTGGTGGCGTAACAACAAACTATGCAGTCAGTGGCGGCACAATTCTCAGTGAAATTACAAATGGTGTCACAACAATCTACTACTATAGTGCAGATGGCATAATCGGTTTTAATAGAGCTGGTGTAGATTATTTCTATCGCAAAAATATGCAGGGTGATATAATCGCCATTGTCAATGCAAGTGGTGGTGTAGTTGCTAAGTATGTATACGATGCTTGGGGTAACCACATTGCATATTATTGGAATGGTAATGCCTTTGCAGAGGCAATCTCAAACACCACAAACGCCAACTGCCAAATTGCTTTGTTTAACCCATTTAGATACAGAGGCTATTATTTCGATAACGAAACTGGTCTTTACTACCTCAACAGTCGTTATTATGACCCGCAAGTGGGCAGATTTATTAATGCAGATACAATAGACTATCTTGACTCAAGCTCTGTTGATGGAGTCAACCTGTATACATATTGTTACAACAATCCTATTATGTATGCCGACCCTAGTGGACATTGGGTAGAAACTGTATTTGATATCTTATCCTTATCGGCTAGTATTGTAGAGGTTGTTATTAATCCATTAGATGTATGGGCGTGGGCAGGCCTTGCTGGCGATGCCTTGGATTTAATTCCATTTGTAACTGGAGTAGGAGAAGGAATAAAAGGATATAGAGTTGTTGCTAAATCGGCTGATCTATCGGATGATGCATTAGATGCGATTAGGCTAGGAGATAGAGCAAAATTAGCAGAATATGGTTTAGATATAATAACATTTTCTAGGGCAACAGATTTTACAGCAGATGCTTTATCTAACATTAATAAATTAGATAATTTAGCAGAAAGCAGAAGAGTCTTAGGAATAAATATTCATACAGGTTTTATGTCAAATATTCCAGGAAAAGAATTCAATAAAATTGTTGGAATTAGACCGGATTATTACAACAAGTTGACACATACTTTAATCGAGTTAAAACCATTTAATAGAAATTCTTTAAGAAGAGGAGTTAAGCACGTATTACATTATCAAGATGTGATAGGTTTTAAGTGTGATAAAATATTACAATTTTATGCAAGAAAATTTTATTTTTAGGCGGTAACTTGTGGAAAGGAAAGAATTTGAAGAGATTGTGAAAAATTATTTCAAATCAAAAGGGTTTGAAAAAAAAGGCGTTAGATATTATTTGAATTCAAATGATTTTTTATGTGAAATTTATGTACAAAAATCTTATTATGGGGATGTTTTTTATGTGAATTATGACTTTTATTTGGGTAAGTTTGAAAAGCCATATGTCATTGATAGAGGTGGTGTAGCAACACGTACGCCTGAAGTTGGATATAGATTTTATTTTACTGAAAATGATGGATACTCATGTCAATATTTAAATTATAATGAAGAACAGTTAATTGAAATATTAAATGAAAATTTTGATTTGAGAATTCTACCTCCTTTTAAAGAGGGAAAAAAATATTTGTTAGAATATTATGGTACATTATATGGAAGTGTATTACCTGAAGAAAAAATCAAAAGATTATTAGAAGATTAACAATCAGGGGACGGTTCTCTGATTGACAACTAATCACAAACATTAAAGGCTACTCGCAAGGGTAGCCTTTTTTGTTTGCATGTTGACATTGGTTGTTCTGTAAAGTAAAATAACAAAAACCACACATGTTGATGGTACAAAGCTACATACATTATTTATGGATAATGGTGATATAATAATAGATAGTATTACTCAAAAAAAATACAGATATGATGGTATAAATAAACTGACGAAAAGTTTATATGAGTTAAAACCATAAAATCTACATAGTGCAAGAAGAGG
>JAFTHO010000201.1 GCA_017457385.1 Clostridia bacterium
ATTGTTGTGTGGCGGAGTGATGACAAGTCATATTGTGACAAGTCTTCTTTGATAAAGAAACGATACATTGTTGGTGGCGCACAGAAAGTTGTGATGTTGTATTTTTTAAACAAAGGCAAAATGTCCTGCGCCTCAAATTTTGTAAAGTCGTAAGTAAACACCGGTGCCTCACAAAGCCATTGACCATAGAGTTTGCCCCATACTGCCTTGCCCCAGCCTGTGTCTGAGATTGTAAAGTGCAAACCGTTAGGGTCTACGTGATGCCAGTATCTTGCCGTTACAAGGTGACCAAGCGGATAGAGGAAGTTGTGTGCAGTGATTTTTGGATAGCCTGTTGTACCAGAAGTAAAGTACATGAGCATATGGTCGCTGTTTGTAACGTCGTCGTCACCCGTTGGTCTGTCAAACACTGTGCTTTGTGTTGCAATGCCGTCGTCAAAGTTGTCCCATCCCTCTTTGTGGTCGCCAACGAGCATTTTGATTTGCATTGTTGGGCTTGTTTCGCAAGCCATATCAACCTGATTTGGGATGTCGTTTTCGTTAGTGGCAACAATTGCTTTTACACCTGCCGCCTGGAAGCGATATTCCAGATCGTGTTTGACGAGAAGATGTGTTGCAGGGATAACAACCGCACCGATTTTGTGCAATGCCACGATTGCAATCCAGAACTGATATCTGCGTTGCAACACCAGCATAACTCTGTCGCCCTTTTTGATGCCTTTTGATTTGAAGTAGTTTGCAGCCTGGTTTGACAAACGTTTGATGTCGTCAAAAGTAAAGTCTTTGACCTCTTTGTTTTTAGAAAGCCAAAGCATTGCACGTTTTGTTGGGTTTTTGTCTGCAATTGCGTCAACTACGTCAAAACCAAAGTTGAAGTTTTGTGTTGGAGTAAACTTGATGTCCTCAAGATGACCTTGTTTGTTTTCTTTAACTTTGACGTATTTGTGATATACGCATTTGCTGTAGTCATAGTCCACGTCGTTGTCTTTTTCGTAAACTTCGTGAATTTCGTGAGGCAATTTAAACTCTTCGTTTGTGCCGTGCACTACCACTGCCACAAACTCGCAGTCGCAACCGATTGCAACCATGCCGTGAGGTTTTGTGCTGTCATAATAGATACAGTCGCCTTCACGCAAAAACTCAATTCTGTCCCCTACCTGCACTTTGAGTGTGCCTTTTACAACGTAGTCAAACTCTTCGCCTGCGTGCTGAGTGAGGCTGATTGGAGAGTTTTCCAGCGTATAAGAGTGTTTTGCAATACAAAAATATGGTTGAGAAAGTTTGTCTTTTTTGAGTGACGCAAGGTTGTAATATGCAAAGCCATCACGTGGTTCGAGTGGCAAACCTTCGCCTTTGCGCACTACCTGACAAGTTGTGAGTGTTGCTGATTTGCCGGAAATGAGTTCTGATACGTCAATGCCAAGCGCACCTGCACAACGATAAAGAAAAGTAAAGGCAAAGTCAAGCGTGCCTGCCTCGGCCTGATGATATTCTGCGGTAGAAACGCCGATTTCTTCTGCCATTTGTTCTGGTGTTTTGCCAACCAAAGTACGCAAACCTTTGATTCTTTCTGCGATTTGTTGAACTGAATTCATAAGTTCAAATCCTCCTTTACGAATATATGAAAAAACGCCCCAAACGCATGTTTGGGACGAATATAAAATCCGCGGTACCACCCAATTTGATACTTTCGTATCCACTTTGAGGCTCACACAAGCCCAAGACATATCACGGTGTCAACCGGAGAAACTTACTGCCATTTCAGTCGCTCTGCTTCGAAAGGGATAAGTCGTTTTCACGAAGACTGTCTTGCACCAACCGACAGCTCTCTGACTTCGAAAGATAAACAACCCGTGTCTTTCATCAACGCATTTAGGGGTTTTTCAATTGCCAAAAGTATAGCACTTTGATTTTTTGTTGTAAAGTGCTTTTTTGAAATTTTTTAAAGTGTATCCACAAAATTTTTTACACTTTTTATATAGGCGTTGTCTTGCTTGCCGTTGTTTGCCTTGTCAAGCGCCTTTAACAGATAGTCAAGAATTTGCTTTTTTGCCTGCCCATCCACACCAAGACTGAGCACACAAACTATACAGTCGGTAAGTATGCCCTTTATGTCATCCATTTTGTCAGACAAATGCAATGACGAAATAACGTCTACGTCACCAAGCAAATCGGTTGCAAGCTGGCTTGTGATTACGTCGTTTGTTTTGACGTTTTGGTCACCCTCTCTTGCCTTTATGATTTCTTCTATCAGTTTGCTTTTTTTCATTGCCGTAGGGCTTTTTATTCTAAACATTTTGGCAATCATCCTCAGTTCGCCCATAGTATAGTTTTGCAAATTATCAAAATTTACTTTCACGATATTTTCTCCCCAAAATTGGCGCTACGCCAATTTTTTTTAATTATATGCAAAAAATAATATAATGTCAAGTATGACTATAGGTGCAAAAATAAAAGAATTGAGAGAAGCTCACGGAATAAAGCAAAAAGAACTTGCCTCCGTTTTGGGAGTTGACCCTTCTACCATTACCAAATACGAAAAAAACGAGCGTCTGCCCGAGATAAAATATCTGATAAAAATTGCAGATTTTTTTGACGTGAGTGTAGATTTTTTACTTGGCCGAAAAGAATACTGACAACAAAAGACAGGTTTTTGCCTGTCTTTTTTTTCTTTTGTAAGCACAGGCTAACCACGACAAAATTTTAACGGATATTGTGAAAAAAACTACTTTTGCATTTGATATTGAAAAGCGAATTGCTGTATGTTATAATACAAAAAAATATGCTATTCGCTGGCTTTTGCCGGCACGGGAGGAATTTTGAGCAGACTTAGCATTTATACAAAAAACAGAGCCGAAGCTACTGTTGAAGAACTTTACAAAGACGTCGAACGTCGCATAAGCGCAAGTCCTGTTGGTTTGTGCCCTGTTGACATGTCTGCGTCTTTCCTCAAGATGTGCCATGCGCAATCTTGTGGCAAATGCACACCTTGCCGTATTGGTCTTGGTGCATTGGAAAAATTGCTTGACGACGTTTTGGACGGCAAAGCAACTCTCGACACTATCGACCTGATCGAAAAAACTGCACAAAGCATTTATTACTCTGCAGACTGTGCAATCGGATACGAAGCAGCCCGCATGGTGCTCAAAGGCATCGAAGGCTTTAGAGACGACTTTGAAGAACACATTTTGCACGGTCGTTGCAAATGCAACATCGAGCAACCTGTACCTTGCGTATCACAGTGTCCTGCAGAAGTTGACATCCCTGGTTATATCGGTCTTATCGTAAACGGCAGATATGACGACGCAGTAAGACTCATCCGCAAAGACAATCCGTTTGTTTCTGTTTGTGGTCTGGTTTGCGAACACCCATGTGAAGCACGTTGCAGACGTTCTATCATGGACGCACCTGTAAACATCCGTGGCCTCAAACGTTTTGCCGCAGAGCGTGCAGGCGACGTTGCAGTGCCAAAAGCATTGCCACCAACAGGCAAAAAAGTTGCCGTTATCGGTGGTGGTCCTGGTGGTCTTTCTGCCGCATACTACCTCACTCTCATGGGTCACGACGTAACTTTGTTTGAAGCAAAGAAAAAACTCGGTGGCATGCTGAGATACGGCATACCTGGATATCGTTTGCCAAGACACATTCTTGACAAAGAAATTGAAACTATCCTGTCA
>JAFTHO010000202.1 GCA_017457385.1 Clostridia bacterium
CTCAAAAATCACGAAGGTGACGTGAGCAGAAAAGAAATTGATAAACTCACAGACCTTGTAAAAACATACAAAGCAAAAGGCCTTGCTTACTATGGCAAAAACAAAGACGGTGGCACAAGATGTTCTTTTGCAAAATTTGTTTCAGAAGAATTTTTGGACAAACTTGCACAGGCTTGTGGCATTGAAAACAATGACCTTGCATTTATTGTTTCAGATGCAAATTATGAGACTGCATGCATTTCTTTGGGCGCACTTAGATGTCATCTTGCAGAAAAATTCGGTATGATTGATCCGGAAAAATTCGAGATTTTGTGGCTCACAGACTTCCCATTGTTTGAGTATGACGACGAAGAAAAACGTTACGTTGCAAAACACCACCCATTTACTTCACCTAAAAACGAAGATGTACCTCTTATGAAAACTGCTCCAGACAAAGTGAGAGCAAAAGCGTACGACCTTGTTATCAATGGCGAAGAAGCAGGCGGTGGCAGTCTTAGAATTTACAACAGAGATATTCAAAAACTCATGTTCGAAACTTTGGGCTTTACAGATGAACAAATTGCACAAAAATTTGGCTTTTTTGTAAATGCATTCAACTATGGCACACCTCCTCACGGTGGTATTGCATTTGGTCTTGACAGACTCACAATGCTTTTGACAAATACGTCTTCAATCAAAGACGTTATTGCATTCCCAAAAATGCAAAACGCATGCGATCTTATGTCAGAAGCACCAAACTTTGTAGAAGAAAAACAACTCAAAGAACTTGGTATCGAAATTTCAAAACAAGACAAATAATTGTTTGCAACGGACTGATTTTTGTATTAGTCCGTTGCAGTGTTTAAAAAAATATCTGGTTTAAGGCAAAAAACAATATGACAGATCAGTTTTCTCAAAGAACAATTGCTTTGATTGGGCAAGATGCATATCAAAAATTAACAAACAGTGATATACTTGTCGTAGGGCTTGGTGGTGTCGGTGGTTTTGTTGCAGAGTTTCTGGCTCGTGCAGGTGTGCAAAATTTTACGCTTGTTGACGGCGACGACGTAGAGCCAACAAATCTCAACAGACAAATCATTGCAACGCAAGATACTGTTGGCATGCCAAAAACGGACGCTCTTTGTCAAAGACTGCTTTCTGTCAACCCAAATTTAAAAATCAGATGCAAAAAAACAAGGTTTAACAGTCATACAGTTGACGAAATTTTTGACAAGGGGTATGATTTTGTTATAGATGCAATCGATTCTGTTGCAGACAAGGTTTTGCTGATAATCACGGCAAAACAAAAAAACGTCCCGATTGTTTGTGCAATGGGGGCAGGCAACAGATTTGATATTCCGTCATTTGAAGTAAAAGATATTTTCAAAACAGAAAACGACGGACTTGCAAAAATTGTCAGAAAAAAACTGAGAGAAAATCAAATTAAAGACGTGCCGTGCGTATGTGCAAAAAGCAACTCAAAAAGAGTGGACGGTGTTATAGGTAGCATTTCTTACTATCCGGCTGCTTGTGCATCTGTAATTGCGGCATACGTGGTGAACAAACTTTTATGAACAGCGAAATGAGAGAAGTCGGACAAGTTGTCAAACAAAAAGGCAATCTTGTCACTGTCAGATTTCCACGCAAATCAACTTGTGAGCATTGCAATATGTGCGCAATCAAGCCAAACGATTCTCACGTGGATATGACTTTAGAAAACACACTCAACTGCAATATCGACGACAGGGTAGAAGTAAATATTTCCAGGGGTACGGTTTTTAAAATGTCAATGCTGGTATATTTTTTCCCAATGGTCGTGGGTATTTTGGGTCTTGTGATTGCATATCTGCTTGAGGCAAGCGAAGTTATACAAATGGTTGCCTGCATTGGTGGTATTGCACTTGCATTTTTGGTGCTTGCAATTGTCGACAGATTTTATGCTGTCAGCAAAAAAGGCAAACCTTATCTTGTAAGGATACTTGACGAAGACGAGGTGGTTGAAGAATGAAAGAAATTTCTGCAACAGAATTTGAACATTTTTTAAATTCGGGCGAATATTTGTTGGTTGATTTTTGGGCACCATGGTGTGGCCCTTGCAACACAATAGGCCCTGTACTGGAAGAAATTGAAGCTAAATACAAGCAAACTATCACGTTTGCAAAAATGAATATTGACCGAAACGACGAAATTGCAACAAAATACAACGTTGTTTCTATACCAAATCTTTGCGTTTTTAGAGACGGACAGCTTGTGGAAAGAACAGTCGGCTTTAAAAGCAAAAAAGATCTTACTAAATTTTTGGACAAACTTTTGAAAAACAATTAAGGAGAATATAAAAATGATTGATTTCAAAACTCTTAAAGCAGTTGACCCTGAAATTTGCGAAAGTTTTGAGCTTGAACTTACTCGCCAAAGACAAAACATCGAATTGATTGCCAGTGAAAACATCGTTTCACCTGCAGTTATGGCGGCTATGGGTTCACACTTTACAAACAAATATGCAGAAGGTCTCCCTGACAAAAGATACTATGGTGGTTGCCAATGCGTAGACATCGCAGAAAAACTTGCCATCGAAAGAGCTAAAAAATTGTTCGGTGCAGAACACGCAAACGTTCAGCCACACAGTGGTGCAAACGCAAACCTTGCAGCATTTTATGCATTTATGAAACCAGGTGACACTTATATGGGTATGAGCCTTGCTCACGGTGGTCACTTGACACATGGCAGCCCTGTTGCTGTATCAGGCACATGGTTTAACGTTGTTCCTTACTACGTATCAGCCGAAGACTATCGTATCGACTACGATGCACTCGAAAAAACAGCTTTGGAATGCAAACCAAAACTCATCATCGCTGGTGCAAGTGCATACGGCAGAGAAATCGACTTTAAACGCTTCAGAGAAATCTGTGACAAAGTTGGCGCTATCATGATGGTAGACATTGCTCACATCGCAGGTCTCGTTGCTGCAGGTCTTCACTCAAGCCCAGTTCCTTATGCAGACGTTGTTACTACAACAACTCACAAAACACTCCGCGGTCCACGTGGTGGCTTGATTTTGTGTAAAGAAAAACACGCAAATGCTATCGACAAAGCAGTATTCCCTGGCACACAAGGTGGTCCTTTGATGCACGTTATCGCATCAAAAGCAGTTTGCTTCCTCGAAGCTATGCAACCAGAATTTGTTGAATATCAAAAACAAATTATGAAAAACGCAAAAGTTCTTGCTGACACTTTGATGAAAAACGGTGTAAACATCATCACTGGTGGCACAGACAACCACTTGATGCTCGTTGACCTTACAAACGACGACATCACAGGTAAAGAACTTGAACATCTTCTTGACGAAGCTCACGTTACTGTAAACAAAAACGGTATTCCATTTGACAAAGAAAGCCCATTTGTAACAAGCGGTATCCGTATCGGTACTCCAGCCGTTACAACTCGTGGTATGAAAGAACCAGAAATGGTTATCATTGGTGAAATCATTGCCGACCTCATCAAAAACAAAGAAGAAGCCGTTGCAAGAAGCTCAGAAAAAGTTCTCAAACTTACAAGAGACTTCCCACTTTACGAAAACGATATTCTCAGATAACTTTTCTGCAAAAAATATTAGACCGGAATCGTATGATTTCGGTCTTTTTTTGTTGACAATAATATATATAAAGGTGTAAAATCCTATTGATTTAGTTGGAATTAAATCGGTGGGAATTTATGAAGTTATCTGTAAAAGCAAAATATGGTCTTACTGCCTGCATAAATCTGGCAGAAAATTATGAAAAGGGCAACCTTACGGTATCACAACTTTCGGGCAAAGTTGGCACAACTGACAAATTTTTGGAGCAAATTATGGCAATGCTCAAAAAGGCAGACATTGTGTCAAGCACGAGAGGTGCTTTTGGTGGTTATACACTTACACAATCACCAAAACAAACTACAGTGGGTCAGATTTTGCGCGCAGTAGAAGATAATCTGCAAATTATTGATTGTATGGGTGCAGAGTGCAAATGTCAGGAGCCTTGCTCGTCACAGGTTGTATGGGTGAGCCTTCAAAAAACAATCAACGATTATCTCGACAGCATAACTTTAGACAGCCTTATCAAGGGAGAAAACAATGGATAGAATATATTTTGACCATGCGGCCACAACTCCGGTATCAAAAAACGTACTGGACAAAATGATGCCATATTTTACTGACGTGTTTGGCAACGCTCATTCACAACACAGCTTTGGTCGTGTTGCAATCAAGGGTGTTGACGAGGCACGCAGTCAGGTATCAAAAGCAATCGGTTGTCTGCCAAACGAAGTTTATTTTACAGGCAGCGGCACAGAGGCAAACAACTGGGCAATCAAAGGTGCTGCACTTGCAAAACAGGCAAGAGGCAAACATATCATTACTTCGCAAATAGAGCATCCGTCTGTGCTAAACAACTGCAAATGGTTGGAAAAACACGGTTTCGAGGTGACTTATCTTCCTGTTGACAGCGAAGGTTTTGTCATTGTGGATGAACTCAAAAAAGCAATGAGACAAGATACAATTCTCGTTTCAATCATGCTTGCCAATAACGAAGTGGGTTCAATTCAACCTTACAAACAAATTAATGAGGTGATCAAGCAATATAAAGGTTGCCTTTATCACGTGGATGCAGTTCAGGCAATTGGTGCGATAAAAGTTGACGTAAAAGACATTGGTTGCGATTTGCTCACTTTGTCTGGTCACAAATTTTATGGTCCAAAAGGCGTTGGTGCATTGTTTATACGCAATGGTCTCAAAATAGAAAAACTCATCATTGGTGGAGGACAGGAGAGAGCAATGCGTGGTGGCACAACAAACACACCTGCAGTTGTTGGTCTTGGTCAGGCTATCCAGGATGCCATTGCAAATATGCCACAGTATACTGCACACTGTCAGTCTTTGCGTGACAGATTTATCAGCAGGGTAGAAAGCGAAATCCCTATGGTAAAACTCAATGGTCCACGCACAAACAGATTGCCAAACAATGCAAACTTTTCTTTTGAGTTTATCGAAGGAGAGGGCATTTTGTTCCGTCTTGACCTTGCTGGCATTGCGGTATCAAGCGGTTCTGCTTGTTCAAGCGGTTCGCTCGAGCCATCACACGTTTTGCAGGCAATGGGTGTTGACATCGTGTTGTGTCATGGCTCAATAAGATTTTCTTTTGGCAGTGCAAACACTGTTGAACAAGTTGATTATGCAGTAGAAAAACTTAAAGAAATCGTTAAATTTTTGCGTGAAATGTCACCATTGTTTAACTTGAACGAAGGAGAAGCTAAAAATGTCTAACGGATATAACGAAAAAGTAATAGAAGTGTTTTCAAACCCAAAAAACGTAGGTTCAATCCCTGATGCAAACGGTGTTGGCACAGTTGGCAATGCAACTTGTGGCGATATTATGAAAATGTATCTCAAAATTGAAAACAACGTTATCGTAGATGCAAAATTTCAGACTTTCGGTTGTGCTGCTGCAATTGCAACAAGCTCAACCGCAACAGAAATGGTTATTGGCAAAACTGTAGAAGAAGCAGAACGTCTCACAAATGCAGACGTAGTCAACTCTCTCGGTGGTTTGCCTGCACAAAAAATGCACTGCTCGGTTTTGGCAGAAGAAGCTATCCGCGAAGCTATCAAAGATTATCGCAGCAAGCAATAATTTTTGTATAAAAACTTTATTTTGTCCGATACTAACGTTAATTGGAGGTGTTGGACTATGAAAGGTGGTTTTTTTGCCGGTATTGCCCTTGGTGCGCTGATGGGTGCAATGATGCTTGAACTCAATCCACAAACAAAACAAGCAGTCAAAAAAGGGCAGGATATCATTGCAGAACAGGTACAAAATGCTACAAAATGACAAGGCAAAGTTTTCTTTGCCTTATTTTTTTGTTTGTGTTTTGTCAAACACTTTTTTTATATCTGTTTTTGTGATATACTTTGTGTCAAGGAAGGTTTTTTTATGGGCAGAATTTTGGCTTTGGATATCGGTGACGTTCGTATTGGTCTTGCAATATCTGACCTTATGGGAATCATTGCAAATCCGTTGGAAACTTATACAAGAAAAGAATTTTCTAAAGACGTGCAATATATAATCAATCTTGCAAAAGAACGCGAAGTTGACACAATTGTCAGCGGTTTGCCAAAAAATCTCAACAATCAGGACAGCATTCAGACTCAAAAAGTGCGTGAGTTTGTTGACGAACTTGAAAAACTCTGGGGCAAAAAAGTGGTTTTTGTGGATGAAAGATTTACTACGGCATCTGCACAAAGAGTGTTGCTCGAGGGCAACGTAAAACGCAGTGACCGCAAAAAAGTTGTGGACAAAGTTGCCGCAACAATTATATTGCAGACTTATCTGGAAATTAAAAAATAGGAGGACATCATTATGTCAGAAGAAATCAAAAACAACGAAATTTTGGAAGAAGAAGTGGATTTTGGTGAAGACATTATTCAATTGATCAACGAAGATGGTGACACAGTTGATTTTTATCACGTTGCTACTATCGAATTTGAAGAAAAATGGTATGTTTTCTTTGAACCTGTTGAAGATCTTGCTGACGTTGACGAAGGCGAAGTTGTTGTATTCCGTCTTGAAACAGCAGAAGATGGCGAAGACTTGTTTGTTCCTATCGAAGATGACGAAGAACTTGACAGAGTGTTTGAAGAATACAATCGTCTTATCGAAGAAGAAGACGGTTGTGGTTGCGACTGTGGTGACGACTGCACTTGCGGACACTAAAATTTAAATTATAAAAGCCTGCATATAAAATGCAGGTTTTTTTATTAAAAAAATTTTTGCAATATCCGTTCATTTTTTTGACAAACAAAAAGGGTTGTGATATACTATGCAAGGTTTATTACGCACCTTGTGTCAATTTGCAGACCGTTGCCTTGAAAAGGGTTGTCTGCAGAGCTAAAAAGACCGGGGGAGGACTTTAACCAAAAAAAGTAAAAAACAAGGAGAAAAGAAAAATGGCAGTAGTTTCAATGAAACAACTTCTTGAAGCAGGTGTTCACTTTGGTCACCAAACAAGAAGATGGAACCCAAAAATGAAAAAGTACATTTACTCTGCAAGAAATGACATTCATATCATCGACTTGCAAAAGACTGTACAACTCGCAGAGGAAGCATACGCTTTCGTAAGAGACATCGCAGCAAGCGGCAAATCAGTTTTGTTTGTTGGTACTAAAAAACAAGCACAAGCTGCAATCCAACAAGAAGCTGAAAGATGCGGTATGTACTTCATCAACAACAGATGGTTGGGTGGTACACTCACAAACAACAAAACAATCCGCACACGTATCGAAAGACTCAACAAAATCAACCAAATGGAAAAATTGGGCGAATTCGATTTGTTGCCTAAAAAAGAAGTTGCAAAACTTAAAGAAGAAAGAGATAAACTCCAACTCAACCTTGGCGGTATCAAAGATATGAGAGGCCTTCCAGGTTGCATGTTTGTAGTTGACCCTAAAAAAGAAGCAATCGCTGTTAAAGAAGCTAAAAACCTTAACATTCCAATCGTTGCTATCGTAGATACAAACTGCGACCCAGACGTTGTAGATTACGTTATCCCTGGCAATGACGATGCTATCGGTGCAGTAAAAATCATTTCTTCAATCATTGCAAACGCAGTTATCGAAGCAAGAGAAGGTATCGTTGTTAACGTAACAGACGAAGAACCAGTTGCTATGACTGATGCAGTAGAAGAAAAATAATTTGATTATCAACATTTTTAGAGGTGAATATTATGGCAAACTTTACAAGCGCTGACGTTATGAGACTTCGCGAACAAACAGGCGTAGGCATGATGGATTGCAAAAAAGCTTTGGTAGAAGCTGACGGCAACTTTGATGCTGCTGTAAAACTTTTGAGAGAAAAAGGTATGGCATCTGCTGCTAAAAAAGCTGGCAGAATTGCTTCAGAAGGTATCGTAGAAAGCTACATCCACGGTGGTGGTCGTATCGGTGTTCTTATCGAAGTAAACTGCGAAACAGACTTCGTTGCACGTTCTGATGACTTTAAAGCATTGGTACACGACCTTTGCATGCAAATCGCTGCTGCAAAACCAGAAGTTGTATCTGTTGCAGACGTAGATCCAGCTAAAATTGCTTCAGAAAGAGAAATTCTCACTGCTCAAGCAATGAACGAACCTAAACCAAAACCAGCTGCTGTTATCGAAAAAATGGTAGAAGGCAGAATCAAAAAATACTACAAAGAAGTATGTCTTTTGGAACAAGAATTTGTTAAAGATCCATCTAAGACAATCACTACTTTGATCAACGAAACTGTAGCTAAAATCGGCGAAAAAATCTCTGTTAGAAGATTTGTTAGATACGAAGTTGGCGAAGGTCTCGAAAAAAGAGAAAATAATTTCGCTCAAGAAATTATGGAACAAGTTAACGCAGTTAAGTAATTTAAGAGGGAACAAGGACACTTGTTCCCTTTTTTTCAAAAAAAAGGAGATGACGCAATATGTACAAACGTATTTTGATCAAAATCAGTGGCGAAGCATTGGCTGACGAAAACGGTTTTGGTATCGGCAACGTAACCATAAATGAACTTGTAGAGCAACTCAAAGTTGTAAATCAAGAGGGCATTCAGGTTGGTATCGTTATCGGTGGTGGCAACTTCTGGAGAGGTCGTCAGGGGGGTCATATGGACAGAAGCACAGCTGACCATATGGGTATGCTTGCAACTCTCATCAATGCTTTGGCATTGCAGGACGCACTCGAAGGACAAGGTGTGCCGGTTAGAGTACAGTCAGCACTCAATATCAACCGTATTGCAGAACCATATATTTTGCGTCGTGCAATCAGACACCTCGAAAAAGGAAGAATCGTTATTTTTGCTTGTGGCACAGGCAACCCATATTTTTCTACAGATACTGGTGCTGCTTTGCGTGCGGCAGAAATCAATGCAGACGTTTTGCTTTTGGCAAAAAACATCGACGGCATTTATTCTGCAGATCCAAAACTTGACCCAACAGCTGTAAAATTTGACGAAATCAGGTATATGGACGTTATCCAAAAAGGTCTCAAAGCAATGGACACAACTGCCATTTCTATGTGTATGGAAAACAACATTCCTATCCTTGCTTTCGGTGTAAACGAAAAAGATAGCATCATCAAAGCAGTAAAAGGTGAAAAAATAGGCACAATTATCAAATAAGACTTGAAAATTAGTGCAAAGTTTAGTAAAATGTTGAAAAACGAGGTGCAAATATGATATACGAAAATCAACAATTGCAAAAAATTTGCGACGATTTGCCAGTTAAATGCAACAAGGCAATCGACTATACAAAAAACGAGTTCAGTTTGATGAAAGCTGGCAGAGCAAACTCTAAAATTTTGGACAAAGTTATGGTTGACTATTATGGCACTATGACTCCAATCACACAAATGGGCAACGTTGCTACACCTGAGCCTAGAATGTTGACAATCACTTTGTGGGACAAGTCTGCCATCAAGGCAACAGAAAAAGCAATTCTCGCTGCAAACCTTGGCTTGACTCCATCAAACGACGGCACAGTAATCAGACTCATCTTCCCGGAACTTACTCAAGAACGTCGTAAAGATCTTGCAAAACAAGTTAAAAAACTTGGCGAAGATTGCAAAGTTGCAGTAAGAAATGCAAGACGTGATGCAATCGAAGGTATAAAAAAACTTTTAAAGGACAAACAAATATCTGAAGATATTTCTTCTGGTGCAGAAAAAGACGTTGACAAAGTTGTTGCAGACTTTATCAAATCAATTGACGTAATGACTGCAGAAAAAGAAAAGGATATTATGTCTGTTTAATATGCAAAAGAAATTTTTGGTAGGGCTTGGGGTTGACGAGGCGACAAAATATTTGTCAGATGCCGGCGTCAATTTCAAGCTTACTTTTTATCAGTCAGACAAACTAAAAAGTCACGATACCAAACTTGTGGTTGCCGTGAGAGATGGCGACCCGGTTGAACTTGTTGTGGCAGATTTTAAATTTTTCGTTCAGGAGTGAGAGTGGTGCAGTTTTCAAAAGTCCCAAAACATATTGGTTTTATCATGGACGGCAATGGTCGTTGGGCAAAGCTAAGGGGACAACCACGTGCAAAAGGCCATCAGGCCGGGCTTGAACGTGTTGACGACGTGTTGCAAATGTGTCAAAAATATGGGGTGCAATACGTCAGTCTTTTTGTGTTTTCTACAGAAAACTGGTCAAGACCTGCTGAGGAAGTTGACCATCTTTTTGATTTGGCAAGGGGATATCTCAAAAAATCAAAAAGTTTTTTAAAAAGAAATATAAAAGTGCTTGTGTCGGGCAGGCGAGAAAAATTGCCTGATGATCTTGTTGAGCAAATAAACAAAGTTCAGCACGAAACAAAAGATTGCAAGTCACTTGTTTTAAATTTGTGCATAAATTATGGTGGAAGGGATGAAATCGTTTCTGCCATAAATAAAATATTAAATCTGGGCAAACCTGTTGACGAAAAATCACTTGCCTCTTGTATGTTCAATCCAGAGCTTCCTGATCTTGATCTGGTGGTGCGAACAAGTGGCGAAATGAGATTGTCAAACTTTATGCTTTTTCAGGCGGCGTATGCCGAACTTTATTTTACAGATGCTATGTGGCCTGATTTTGATGAGGATGAGTTTGTCCGTATGCTCTTGAGTTTTGACAAAAGAGAAAGAAAATTTGGGGATTTGAAGAATTAATGAAAAATAGAATTTTTGTTTCAATCGGTATAGCGGCCGTGCTCATTGGGTCTTATTTTTTAGGACATTTCGTGAGCAAGTTTTTTATGGATGCGCTTATTACGTTTGTCATTTTTTGTGCTGTGTACGAAATGCGTAAAGCATTTAAAGACAAACTTCCAAAAGATTTCAACTGGTTGTTGTTTATCTATTCACTCACAATAGCCTTGCCATATCTCAAGCTTGGCTTTATGGGCATAGTTTATTATACACTTTTGATATTTGCACTTGGTGCATCTTTGGCAGTATTTCGCAATA
>JAFTHO010000203.1 GCA_017457385.1 Clostridia bacterium
GCAGACGTTTGCGTAACACACATATTTGACACCTCACAGGCAAAATCACAGCCTGTTTGCACTTTTGTTTCAAAAGGCATCTGCAAAGGAGACGAAACAACCTTTTCTTCTGACACAAAGAGCAAATCGGCATACACGACACCCTGCAATGACAACACTCCGTCCACAAGAGTCTGTGCAACCACGCTCGGTTTTGCATTTGCAAGACACAACACCTCGTCTACCTCTTTTATATCAACCACCCCGTCTGCACTGCAAAGATGAGTGACGTATTTTTTTGGCATGCAAACCTGCGCCTTTCGTTCGGCAAGGTCAAGATTGAAATCTTTGCTGAAAGCATCACACACAACTTCAGTGTTTTTAATGCCAAACACGTTTGCACAAATTTCTGCACCAATTTCAAGCGAAAACTCATTTGTGCTGTCATTTTGCATTTCCATACGCACTTTTGTGTTTTTTGTTTTTACAACACAAGTGGCAATGCTGTCGTCATTGCAGTTTTGAGCCGAAAATTCTTCTTCAAAAGGCGTTTGTATTGTCATAGAGCAAATCTGTCCGTCATCACGAACGCAGGTGACACAGGTGAAAAAATCGCCTTTAACACTCAACACATCCTGTTCGCACCTGACAGACGATGCAACGCCGTTTGTCTGAGCAAGCAAAATTTTGGATATACCTTGTCTGAGTTCAACCTCGTCCACCACAGAAAAATCTTTTTTTACAACGCACTCGTTTTTGCTCGTAGCAACGGTTTGTTTTTTGGTATGCACACCATCGCAATTTGTCACGGCATCACATTCGTCACACACAAAGGCATACCCTTTTGTCACAATCACGCATTTTGCATATATCACGTTGCCCTGAAGGCTGAAATCTACGTTTTCCACACACGAATCAAGTTGCACCTTGCTGTCTGCCGTGATGCCGTTGTTTTTTAGTCTGTCGGAAAAATCCACGCTGTAGCTGAGTCCTGCAAGATTGCCCTCGTCGTCTTTGACAATTGCTTTTGCAGTCAGTTTGCCGTCAAACAAAACCTCGTGAGACAAGCTCTCGCAAGACTTTATATCTGCCTCTGCGCTTACGCCAAGCAGGTGGACGTTTTCACTTTCTTTGGCAACCATCTGCACCTCGGCAAAAGTGCGACACTCACCAAGAAAAATTCTTTGGCAAACAGACAGTTTTTCAATTTGTGGCTTCATACAGTTATCCCCCGTCAAAACAATTTTTTACGGTATAACCTATGCATTCAGTTTTCTTTTTATACCTTTTCTATCAGTTTGAATTTTACGTCGCCACACAAAACGTCCTGATAGGTGCACGACAACCTGTCAAACACACTGTCAAAAATCTGTATGACAAAAACAGAAGAATAAGTTTCGTTTATCCTTCCCTTGAAAAACTGAATTTTGTTTCTGCCCTTGTTTAGCCTTATTTTCACATCCTTGCCTTTGAGCTGGTTTATTTTTTGTTTTATTACGTCAAGATTTTGATATTGTCTTTTCATAGGCAAATTATTGCCATCAAAAAAAATTATAAACAAAAAACCCGTGCAAAAAGCACGGGTCTGCATTTTTAAAAATTAAAAATCTTCATCTTCGTCTTCGTCATCAAGATCGATGTCGTCAACGTCGCCAAGTTCTTCAAACTCTTCTTCTTTATACTCATCGACTTCTTCTTCATCATCGAAATTATCGTTAAATTCGTCATCCTGAAGTTCTTCCAATGGAATTTCCATACCTTCGTCTTCGTCTTCGTCTTCGTCGATAGGTTCGTCGATAAAGTCTTTCCAGCCTTCGTCCTCTTCGTTTTCACGAGAATTTTTAGCTTCGAGTTCTTCTGCGCAAGCAGTAC
>JAFTHO010000204.1 GCA_017457385.1 Clostridia bacterium
CTTTTGCCAAAGCCAGCTCTTTTGACAGAGGAAACTGCCTTTTTATTTCATCAGGGCTTGGCAAAACACCGTTTATCTTCATTGACATACGTCACCTCGAAAAAACAGATTTTTGTTTTTCAAATTATATATTTTTTGCCCAACCTTGTCAACAACAGGCAAAAAACAAGGCAAATGGCAATAAGATAACAATCAAAAAAGTCCTGGTTTTACAACCAGGACCTTGGCTGTACTGTCCTCTGCAATTTCTTTTAGTCTTCCGTCGGTTTCAATCTCTGCACTGATGCTTTTTGACTCACCCTTGTATTTCTCTTTCATTCAGCACGTTATCTGGCCATCCCTTCCTTTGAAAATGTTTTTACTTTTTTGCTCTTTTTTGTACTTTAAAATCTCTTGTTTATATATGACATAAAACACCTGACAAAAAAAGGCTACCCTTTTGGGTAGCCTTTTTATCTGGTTGAAGATGTGGTTTAGTGTTGTTCGCAAACATCGTCACCAACAGACGGCTTGTGCAGTTGTCTTTCTTTTTGCCACAACTCTATTTTGCACACGTCTGAAAGCAAAACGGTGCTTTTTACACAGTTGAGAGCAAGATTGAAATCGTCCGGCAAAAGCTCACGACCCTTCATTTGAGATGAAATGATGCGCCTGATTGCAATTTCTTTTGCCTTTTCGCAAAGATAGTTTACGTCTGCACCACTAAAGTTTGACGTTTTGTCCACCAGTGCATCTGTATCTATATGTGCATATCCCGGCAACTAGGCAATGGAGTTATGACTGATTGTTTTGCGGGCCTCGTTGTCTGGCAACGGAACGTATATCTGCTCGTCAAATCTGCCCGGACGCAAAAATGCAGAGTCTATCTTCCATGGTCTGTTTGTTGCACCAATGACAAGCAGACGTTGTTGTGGCGATTTTTTTTTGACACCATCCATTTGTGCAAGCAACTCACACACAACGCGACTGATTGCCTCGTTGCCTGCATCGTCACGCTCGCTTGTGAGGGCATCTATCTCGTCAAAAAACACCACTGCATTGCTGCATCTGTTTGCCTGCTCAAAAACCTCGCGCACGTTGCGACAACTTTCGCCAAGCCATTTTGACAAAACGTCTGACGTTTTGATTTCAAAAAACTTTGCGTTTGTCTCTTTTGCAATTGCCTGTGCAACCATTGTTTTGCCAGTGCCCGGCAAACCATAAAGCAAAATGCCACCACCAAGCTTTTTTTTGAACATCTGATACAATCCCGGATAGTAATATGGATTGATGACCTTGTCTTTTACTATCTGCTTGACATCGTCAAGCCCGGCAACGTCGCTGAAAGTATATTGCAGATATTGCGGAGAAATGCCAAGACTGACGTCCACAGGAACAGTGTTTTGAACTGTGGTTGCCCTGGATTGTTTTTCACCTTTGTTTTGCGTTGCCATGGCAGAAATTTTGTCTTCGAGATACTTTATCTCTCGCTCCAGATTGAAAGAATATGCCTGCAAATATCTTTTTTCGTCACCATCGGCAATTTGCGTCATTTTGTTTATCATATCAAGAGCAACAACCATGCTCTTTTTTGCCTCGTCATACTGCTTACGTGACAAGCACATTACTGCATTTGCTATTTCAAGATCCATTTTAAGTTTAATATCACTTTTTTTCATTTGTTCTCCTGTATAAAAAACCATACGTCAAAAAACTGTCGGCAACAAAAAGTCTGCCAGCGGGATAAAACATATTGTATATAAAGTGAGGCAAAGTCGTGGCAAAAGCCACGGCTTGCACCCAGACTATTTGATATAGTTGACCATATATGCATCTGCAAGATGCTGTGTGGCAACGTCCAAGTTGGATTCAACAAAATATTTGCAAGCAGACCCCCTGCTGAAGACAGCCCTTGTTGCCCAATAATATGCCATGTCATCGTTTTGCTGTGTGCCAATGCCTTTGGCATAAAACTCACTCACTTTGGCCATTGCATACGCGTGGCCACAAAGTGCTTTGTCAAGACAATACTCAAATGCCTTTTTAGCATTTTTGTCCGTACCTTTGCCACTGACGAGATAATTTGCAACAGCCAATACGTTGCCTGCTTTTTGATACCACTCAAATGCATTTTGGTCACTTTGAGTAACACCAATCCCTGTGGCATAATGCTTTGCAACACAGCCTGTCAAAAACACGTCGCCAAGAGCATCTGCACCCTTTTTGCTCCAATAAAACATTTTTTCAGGCGAATAAGCAAGATAGCCACCTGGTTTGTAGCCACGCAACAAAGAAATATAGGCATCTAAATCGGCTTGATCTGCCCTGCTGATATAAATTTGAGTTGC
>JAFTHO010000205.1 GCA_017457385.1 Clostridia bacterium
ATGCCCCATTAGCTCAGTTGGCAGAGCACTTGACTTTTAATCAAGGTGTCCCGCGTTCGAGTCGCGGATGGAGCACCAAAAAACCAGTTCTTACGAACTGGTTTTTTTCTTTTGTTTTTTCTTGACAACAAAAACATTTTTTACTATAATATTTTAGCGTTGAGCACCATTAGCTCAGTTGGTAGAGCAATTGACCCTTAATCAATGGGTCCAGGGTTCGAGTCCCTGATGGTGTACCATAAGAGGTCGCAATAGCGACCTCTTTTTTAATTATGTTTGGACTCTCACCCTAGGGTGACGCGATTTGCCTTTGTTAAAAATAAAAATTTTATAAAAAAGGGGGCAAATACGCTGTTCCGTCGCACTTTGTGTCTAGGTTCAATACAAAATAGCATTGTGCTCCTTACGAGTCCCTGATGGTGTACCACAAAAAGGTCGACAATCAGTCGACCTTTTTATTTTGTTTTCAACCTGTTGAAAATGCATTAATATTGTTGTATAATGTTAGCATAAAAATTTATGCTTTTGCAGGCGTGTTTGCGCTTGCCGTGGAGAGAAAAATGTTTTTGCCGGTATCTAAACAAGAGTTTGACGGACAACTGGATTTTATTTTGATTTCAGCCGATGCCTACGTGGATCATCCGTCTTTTGGTCATGCAATCATCAGCAGATATATCCAGAGTCTTGGTTTTTCTGTCGGCATCATTGCGCAACCTCAAAAAGACAGCGACTACAAGCGTCTGGGCGAGCCAAAACACGGCTTTTTGATAAGTGGTGGTGTTGTTGACAGCATGGTCAACAACTATACTGTGGCAAAGCGCAAAAGAGACAAAGACGAATATTCAGAGGGTGGCAAAGTTGGCATGCGACCAGACCGTGCCACAATTGTATACAGCAAAAAACTTAAACAACTTTTTCCTCACGTGCCTGTTGTTATTGGTGGCATAGAGGCAAGTTTGCGTCGTTTTGCACACTATGACTATTGGTCAAACACAGTTATGCCAACAATTTTGCTCGATTCCGGTGCAGATTTGCTTGTATACGGCATGGGCGAAAAACCGTTTAAAGACATTTTGGCTCTTGTGTCAAAAGGTGCAAAACTGCAAAACATAAAAGACGTTCGTGGCACGGCATATCTTTCTGCCTTTGACAACTTGTCAAAAAGACTAAAAGAAGATATCGAAAGTGGCGAGGCAATTTATTGTCCTTCTTTTGAAGAGGTAAAAGGGGACAAAGTCAAATACGTGCAGGCGTTCAACATTCAAAGCAAAAACGTAGACCCATACAACTCAAAAATATTGTTGCAAAAACACAAAGATTTGTTGCTTGTTCAAAACAAACCGCAATCTCCTTTGTCTGTCGAAGAGATGGATGCCGTCTATTCTTTGCCATATGAACGCACTTATCACCCAATGTACAAAGAGGGTGTGCCTGCTATTACAGAAGTCAAATACAGCCTCACTTCTGTGCGTGGTTGTTTTGGCTCTTGCAGTTATTGTGCTCTCACTTATCATCAGGGCAGAATTGTGCAAAAACGCAGTGAACAAAACATTGTCGAAGAGGCAACTGCTTTCACACAAGACAAAGATTTTAAAGGATATATTCACGACGTTGGTGGCCCAACTGCAAACTTTCGTGACCCTGCATGCGAAAAACAGTGCAAACACGGCGCATGCAAAGACAAGTTGTGCATAGGCTTCAATCCGTGCAAAAACCTCAAAGTCGACCATAAGGAATATCTGCATCTTTTGCGTGCTTTGAGAGAGATAAAGGGCATCAAAAAGGTGTTTATACGCAGTGGCATAAGGTTTGACTATCTCATGATGGACAAAAACGACGAGTTTTTGAGAGAAATCATCAAACATCACATCAGCGGTCAGCTCAAAGTTGCGCCAGAACACACAGAAGACTCTGTGCTCAGGTTGATGAACAAACCGTCTTTTTCGGTATACAAAAACTTTAAAGAAAAATACGACAAACTCAACGAGCACTATGACAAAAAGCAATATCTCGTGCCATATCTCATTTCTTCTCACCCTGGTTGCACACTCAAAGCGGCAATCAAAGTGGCAGAGTATCTCGCGTCAATAGGTTATATGCCAGAGCAGGTGCAGGATTTTTATCCAACACCATCAACAAAATCAACCTGTATGTATTATACAGAGATTGACCCTGACACAATGCAAAAGGTATACGTGCCAAAAACTGCAGAAGAAAAACGACTTCAGCGTGCTTTGTTGCAATATCGCAAAAAAGAAAACTATCATCTCATCAAAGAGGCGCTCATAAAAGCAGGCAGACAGGATCTCATTGGCTTCAAGCCTGGTTGTCTCATCAAGCCAATGCGTGGCGAAAACTTTGCACAAACTTCAAGCAAAAACAAAGCAAAAACAGTTGGCTCAAAAACTTACAGACAAAAAAGACAGACTTCTCACAAAAAGTGAAATAAAAAAAGCACAGGATAAACCTGTGCTTTTTATTTTTGACTAACAGCCGTAGCCACTGTCTTGTGAGTAATCCAAAATTTTAATACCATTTTCGGGTGGGTGCAAATTTTAGAGTTACGGGTGCATTTTCTTGTAACGGGTAGCACCTATTTTAGTTCGATAAATTGGAATTTGAAAAACAAGAGCAGTGCACATGCAAACGCACACTGTTCCGTTTGTTCGTTTAGTTAAAAAGTTGTCCTGGAAGTTTTAATTTTTCTTTGTAAGAAAATGTTTTGTCAAATTCTTCGGCTTCTTGTTCATTAACGAAGTATCCTTGTGGCGGGGCATACTCCCCAGTGATGCCATCAAGATATCCTGGAATTAATTCTTTACAAAGAAAGAAG
>JAFTHO010000206.1 GCA_017457385.1 Clostridia bacterium
CTCTGTCAAAATGCCAACTTTTGCAAGCATTTTGCAATGAGCAATGCTACCCGCAATATCCTGTTTGTACATGCGCTGGTCAAAAGCAATTGATGAGTTGAAGTCGTTGACTTTTGAGTCAACCTCTTTGCTGAACCTGCCCGCCCACATTTTTGCCATAAAATCACCTTTATATTGTTTTGGCACACGCCAAAAGACGCGTGTGCCAAAAGATAAGTTTTATTGTTTATTGTTAATCTTTAAAACAGATTATTTATTTTTGTTTTTTTTGCTCCATAAGGGCTTTTACCTTGATTGGCAAACCAAACAAATTGATAAAGCCTTTTGAATCCATCTGATCGTAGCAATCGTCTTCTGCAAAAGTTGCAATCTCTTCGTTATAGAGAGAATATGGAGAAGTTACGCCTGCATTGATCATATTGCCCTTGTAAAGTTTGAGTTTTACGTCGCCTGTAACGTTTTGTTGAGTTGAGTCAACAAATGCACTGAGTGCCTCTCTCAAAGGAGTAAACCATTGTCCGTTGTATACAAGGTCTGCAAACTTGAGGGCAACTTGTTGTTTGTAGTGCTGAGTTTCTTTGTCAAGACACAAAGTTTCGAGCACCTGGTGAGCATAATACAAAATTGTTCCGCCTGGAGTTTCGTATACGCCACGAGATTTCATACCAACAAGACGGTTTTCTACAATATCGGCAATACCAATGCCGTTTTCACCACCAAGCTGATTGAGTTTTTGCACGAGTGCCACGCTGTCCATCTTTTGGCCGTCAATTGCAACAGGCACACCCTTTTCAAAACTCAAAGTAACGTATGTTGGCACGTCTGGTGCTTTTTCCGGACTGACGCCAAGCTCGAGAATTTTGTCATACATTGGTTCGTTTGCAGGGTTTTCCAAATCCATACCTTCGTGTGACAAGTGCCAGATGTTTTTGTCTTTAGAATAGTTTGTTTCACGAGTGATTGGAATATCAATGTTGTGAGCAATTGCATAGTCGATTTCTTCATCACGAGATTTGATGTCCCACACACGCCATGGAGCGATAATCTTCATGTTTGGCGCAAACGCTTTGATTGCAAGCTCGAAACGAACCTGATCGTTGCCTTTGCCTGTGCAACCGTGACAGATTGCATCTGCACCCTCTGCCAAAGCAATTTCTACAAGTTTTTTTGCAATGACAGGTCTTGCAAAACTTGTGCCCAGCAAATATTGTTGTTCGTATACGGCACCTGCTTTTACCGTAGGGAAGATATAGTCTTCTACAAATTCTTTAGTGAGGTCTGCAATATAAAGTTTAGATGCGCCAGTCTTTTTTGCTCTTTCTTCAAGACCAGACAGTTCTTTGCCTTGACCAACGTCGCCTGCAACAGCAATAACTTCGCAATTGTTGTAGTTTTCTTTAAGCCAAGTGATGATAATAGAGGTGTCAAGACCACCAGAATATGCCAAAACAACTTTTTTAATTTCGCTCATAATAATATCTCCTTGGAATTGTGTTTTGATTGATTGTGTTTATTGTACTACTTTATAAAAAAATTGCAACTGTTTTATGCATATTTATTTGCATTTTTTTCAAAATTTTTTATAAAACAGCCATTTTATGCAATTATTTTTGCATAATGCCCACTTTTATACATTTTTGACTTTTTAACCTTTTGTCTAAAATAAACACACCTTTTGCAATGCTCATTTTTAACGCACAAAACAAAAAAACCACTCAACCGAGTGGCTTTTGTTTATTTTTTAATTCAATAATTTTATTTTCAATGATATTACACAAACAACTACATTTATAGTCTAACCCAACTGATGAATTCAACAGATTTTTTATCTTTTCTTTTTCATCATATTCAAAAAAAGGCGACTGCAAATAGTGAAGCCTTTTTTGACCGTCACAAATAACAAGGTCAATCAAATCAATGCCATTTGAAAAAATTTCAATTTGATGCCTCTCCTGAAAAAAAATCAATTCTTCTTCACCATTGCGAAAACAATATTCTTTTTCAAAATATTTTTTTAAAACATTAAATTTATTTTTTATTTTCATACGTTTCAAACTACCAGTTCATACACTTTGTTATATAGTTCTTCACCCAAATAGGCAATCATCATTTGTTTATAGTCGTCGTAAGTGACGTTGCCACCTTTTGACATAAGCTGATAAACAACACCCTTTTCGCGTGTTTTAACGTAACAGTCGGCATAACCGTTTTTGATATAAAACTGGTGGCGTTTTTGTCTTTGGGCAAAATCGTCAAAAATTTTGTCAACCTCGTCAATATTCAGCACAAGGCGACGTCCTTTGTTTTTTTGCTCAACCAAACTCAAAACTTTTGTGCCATATCCTTTGCCCTGCAATTTTTCGTCAATGGCAAGATACCACAAAAACACCATGTCATCGTGAAACACAAGCACCAAAATGCCCACAAACAAGTCACCATGATACACAGTGAGCAAATTTGAATTGCCATATTGCACTTTGTCTGCCAAAAAATCAAAAGGCACTCGCTCTTCCTGCGGAAAGGCACTAAAATAAAGGTCTTTAAATTTTTGTATTTCGTCTGTATTTTTGAAAATATCTTTAAAGGTCATAGTTTTTTATAATATTTGTATTTGCATAACACTCAACAAAAAATGTTTTTCGTTTGTGTTTTTGTTTTAATGCCTTGTTCTTTTCAAAAGTGCTTGCACGCTCTAAAGGAGGCACATAATAATATCTTTTGCCTTTTGAATCCTTAAAAACCAGTGCATACACAAAACACTTTCCACCCCTTGCATAGCACACCAATACTTTTAGTTTTTTGCACTCAATTTTTGTCGTTTGTGATTTTGTATCCTTTATTTTTTTCAACTTGTTTTCAACAACCCTTTTTTCAAACAAAACTATTGTTGAATATATGCAAAATAAAAATAACGGCAATGCAATAATTATCAGTTCAACAACACGCAAGACAAACAACACGCATATTATCATCACCAAAATTGCAGATGCAATGTTTATGTAAAAAAATACACCTTGCTTTGTTTTTTCTTGTTGTTTTAACAATACAACGTCTTCACTGAAACCATCCATAATATTAACCAAGATAAATTTTATCGTACGTATCAACAAAGTCCTGTGCGGCCTCGTCTGTTTCCATGAGAGACAAGCGAAGTTGTCTGCCACGCAGGTAGTATTCTTTTGCCTCTTCTTTTTGATTGAGTTGCAAACATACTTCTGCAAGGTTGAGGAGATAGTCTGACTCTGCAAGTGGGTTTGAGTCGTCTTCCAAAGTTTCAACAAAATAGTCTTTTGCTTTTTGCCAGTCTTGTTTTGCCTTATAAAGCAAGCCGAGACGATATACGATGTTTGCTTTGCTGCTTCGGGCAAAGTTGAATCGTGCCTCTATGTCATAAAGGCGAGAAAAACTTTCGAGCGCAACGTCATATTCGCCAAGCTGAATTGCAGTAAGGCCAAGACGGCTCAGAATTGCGTGGAAAGTGCCCTCTTCGTCAGACAGATATTGCTCTGCCAGTGCAAGTGCCTTTTTTTGGCACTCAAACGCACGAGCAAACTTGTTCATATTGTAGTTTGCCGCACCCGTCATAGAAGTGATGCTTGCAAGCATATGTCTTGCATAGTCGCTGTCTGTTTTTTGTGCAAGTGCAAGTGCTTTGTTTTGCATTTGCTCTGCATATTCAAACCTGTCAAAGTGCAGACGTTTTGTGTTGTTGAGGTCCTGATTGCATACGTTTGCCTTTTTGTAAAGATCTTTGTTGACGTGAAACAAAGACACGTAGGCATAGTCGCACACCCAGTTGCCAACGTAGTGATAAAGTTTGACAAGCAAATCTCCCTTGCCACCAACAACCTTGTCCATAGTGCGCAAAACGAGATAAAGCTGATTTTCTTCGAAATCAAGTTTGCGCATAACGTCAAGGAAGGTATCCAAAAACGGTTTGAGGCTGTCTGCAGACATATCATACTTTTCATATACCAGTTCGCGCACAATCTGGTGCAACTGGTAGGTTGAAGACGAGCCTATGACAAGATTTTTTTTGACGAGTTTTTGTGCGGTTTTTACAACCTCTCTGTCAACCTTTTGCACCTTGCCTTTGCTTATGCCGTTTGGAAAAAGCGACAACACCTTGAGGCAATAAATCTCCTGATCACTCAAAGGTATTTTGTCAAGCAGGTCAGATATGTTCATATCGTCGCTGTCATATTTTTCAAGATCATCACAAACGCCGTCGTCCAGCACCTCTTGCGGAGTATACTCAAACTCACGGCAATATGACGCTATAAGGCTGACTGTGAGCGTGTGTTTGCCAACGTGAGATATAATTTGTTTTATCTGTTCTTTTTGTTCGTCAAAGCCAACCACGCCCTCAAAAAACTTTATCAGATCTTCTTCCAGCATTTCGCCGATTTCATATCCTGCCACGTCGTCATATCTGTTGCGTGACACCACGATTTTGTGACAGCCAAGTGATTTTATCACGTCAACTTCGCTTTGGTCGGCATAGTCCATGCCATCAACAATGAGCAAGCAGGTTGAACTGAGGTTTGACAACATTTCGCACTTTTTGTCAAACAACGCCTGTTCTTTTGTGATGCTGTCGTCACGAAGTTCGCTGAGATATTTGCTTTCGTTAAAACCAACGAAAGGCACGTGAGCAATCGTTTCTTTTGCAGAGCCATTGTATTTTGCAACGTGAATTGTGACGTATGGCAAAGACAAAAAATAGTCGCTGAAAAACTTTTTGACAACACACGTTTTGCCCATACCGCCAAAGCCGTATACGTTGACCATATCGTTGTCCAAAAGCAAATCTGCAATTTCTTTTGTTTCTTTTTGTCTGCCAATGCACACGCTGTCAAGATCCTGCATTTCGGCACTGACAACGGGATATGGTTTTGGCACGCTTTCTTCGCTGTGCAAAAGAGCATCTACCTTTTCTTCTACCAGATGCAGTTTTCGCTCGTATTCCGGAAACATATCGTATATCTGACGTTTGCCCAAAATGCAACTTATTTTGCCAAGTTTGTCATAAGGAAACTCTACGTCGTCAATGCGCACAGGCAACACCCTTTTGTTTACGTTGACGGCATATTTGAGTTCTGCCTTGCACCAGCGAGACTCCAAAGATGACTCTGACATCAAAAACAACACCAGGTCTGAGCTTTCGATAGCGGCAAAAATTTCGTTGTCATAGCACTCGCCGGATGGTATTGACTCTGGAGCCATCCATACGTCATAGCCTTTTGCCGACAAAATTTCTCTCACGTCGTCGCCAACCTGTTTTGTTTTTGTAGAGTACGAAATCATTACGTCGTGTTTTTTAAGCAATCTTTCGTTCATAATATCTTTCCTTTTATTTATCCAGCGAGCGCATGCCCTGCCAGTCTTTTTCTGCCTTGAGTTCTCTCACACCCATGCGTGTAAAATAGTCGTATTTGTCATAAAAATACTCACGCAGTTTGTGATATTGCTTATCGTGATAATCTTTTGCTTCATAATATTCGCCATTGATATATGCAATGTCACCAAGTTTTTCAAGTGCGTCAACCTGCGTTGCCTTTGCGCTTTCAAAATCGTGGTGTTTGTTTGCCACCAAAGACTCCGCATAAGCAATTAGCATTGGCGTTTTTGCACCGTCTACGTCACCGTTTTGCATACGATAGTCGTGACACACAAACAAGGCTTTTGCAAACAACGCAAAATTTTCGTTAGTCCTTTCGCTTTGATAAAGTCTTTTGCCACCAACCATTGCCTTTTTGAGTATGTTGTCTGCCCTTTTTCTGCCTGCATCCACCCCAATGCCATAGTGATAATAATATGCAAGTTTGATTGCGTTTTTGACGTCGTTTGCACTGTCTGCAAAAGTTGTGTCAAATGACAAATCAACAGGCGTGTCGTCATACACAACGGCATCGCCAACAAGGTCACTTATCTTTTTGCCAAACACAGGTGGCTCAAACTCATAAAAACTTTTGCAACCAAGCAGTGTGTTCCATCTTGATTCATCGTCAAAAGTGTCTAACAATTCCAGATAGTCATATTTTTCTTTTGCTGACGTGATGTTTTCAAAAAACGGAGCAAGACGGTTTTTCTTCATTCTTTCGTCAATTGCGTTCATTTTGTCTACATTCAGTTGAACGTAATGCAATGCCTGACTCACGTCTTTAAACCAACCTTGTTTGATAAGGTTTTGATATCCATTTGGCTCGTCTTGCACACGTTCTTTTAAAAAACTACTTTTGCTGTCACGCACCATACCTGCAATGCCACGTTGCTCGTCTGGTGGCAGATATTTTATAAAATAGTCTATAAACCAACGTTTTTTTGTCATAGCAATGCTCCTTTGTTTGCATCAATCTTAGCCCTCATTTTCTAGAGCATGCCTTTTGGTGAAACGTCCTGACCTTCAAATTTGTTGCCATCAAATTTGCCACACAAGATTTTTTGGTTTGATTTGCCATAGTTTTGCACCAACATACCGTCATTGAGATATTCTCCATCATAAAAACAACCAATATACAAGTCTGTTTGTGACTTTAAACAACCAAAGCCACTCATTTGGTCCTCACAAAACTGACCAACGTATACGTTGCCGTCATCAAACTTTAAACAACCAAAACCCTCTTTATAATCACAATCAACCTGACCGATATAAAAACCGTTTGTATATTTTTTGATTTTTATGTCAGCAGATCTTTCGGGTTCTTTTGGTAAATAGTCCCAGCACAAAATTCTGTAACCAAGCAATTTGTCATCATTTTTATAACCATCATAAAAGTCCACCCTGTCGCCATACAGTTCGCCAGTCATGCAATATCCACCGTTTGAGCGAGACTCTTCCAATGGTTTTTCGCCAAAATAAACAGGCGAACCTGATGAATATAAATAGCAGATGCACATACCTGAAAGCTCGTCATTTTTAAATTCGCCAATTTTTACACCATCGCTTTCAAAGCTAAAACCAAAGCCATGACGTTTGCCGTCTATTGCCTGACCAACGTATTTATATCCATTTTGTTCGAGCTTGAAAATTTTACGCGTTGGCTCTTTTTCACACACGTCTTCTTCAACAACAGGTTCGTCAACCTGTGGTTTTTCGTATACTTTTACGTCAACGCCGTTTTCATATAGTGTGTCAAACAAAAACTTTTGGTTTTCGTACATTTTGCCTTTGCCGTCACGAACGTCGTTTGCAAAGCCACCTTCATACCTCATGCCGTTTGGATAGGCATAAACGCCAAAACCGTGCATTTTGCCACAAACAAAGTCACCGGTATAAACGTGACCTTTTGTCTTTTTGTTGCTGGCATCGTTGAAAAGAAGTGTGCCTTTGCCGTGTGGCAAATCATTTGCAAAATCGCCTTCGTATTTGTCGCCATTGGCATAATACAAAACACCTTTGCCTTGTTTTTTGTCACCCAAAACATAGCCGACGTATTTGTCGCCATTTGGATAGTTGAGTGTTTTTTTAACGGGTTTTTCCACCACAGGTTTTGCAGGTGCTTTTGTTTCTGCTGTTTTTGCAACTGTTTTTACAGGTGTTTTCACAGTTGTTTTTGTAGCAACGGTTTTTGGTGTGACCGCAGTTTTTTGTTCTGCAGGTTTTGCAGTTGCTGGTTTGCTTGCAGGTGCCGCTGGTTTTGACACAGTTGCTTTTGGTGCAGGTGTTTCTACCATTGATTTTTGTGCAGGTGCTTTTGCAACCTGCTCACTTTTTGGCAACTCGTGCTGATGATTTTTGATATACTCCTGCAATGCAGTCTGGTCAACTGGTGGATATAGGTAGTTTGTTGGGCTGACTATGCAACCATCACAAAAACGGTTGAGTTCACTCTCGCTTGTCTGATAGAAATAATAGTCGTGTTTAATTTCGTCCAAAACGTATTTAGTGCCATATTGTTGCACTTTGCCTACGTTATAACAGGCATTTATAGTTGTTCTGAACAAAAGATAGCACATATCAGTTTCGTTTACGATGATTGTTGCCTCACGAAAACCTGCATAAGTGAGCTTTCCTTTATCATTATTTTGTTCAACCCAATGAGCGCCTTTTATATTTCTTATTTCGTTATATTTTTCGACGCCAACGTCTCTGTTGACCTGAACGTAAATTTTTACGTTATATTTGCCTGGTTTTAATGACAACTTAAAGTTTTCTGTAATCCTGTACAAAGGCAGTCTGTGACCATTGATTTCCATATACAAAAAAGAAACACTACCACCATATACAGAGTTTTTTTCATATTTGCCGTCTGTTCTGTTTATGCTTGTGAGTGGCATAAAATAAAAGTTGCGTTTTTTGTCGTCACGGCGCACAGCCTCAAAATACAATTTGCCATCCAACTCCGTTGCTTCTGTTTCTTTTCGTCTTTGTGCTGCCTGTTCTTTTTCTTGCTCTTTCTTTTTAGAAAAAAAGTCAAACAATCCCATATTTTATCCCCTTTTTCAAGTTTTATTTGCTATAAACCTCGTCCATCTACGATGCAAAGTTTTTATATTATTTTTTGTTTTATATCAACAGTTTTGTTTTTCCGTCAAGACACTCTACGTCAACTTTGCGTTGGTTGTCGTCGCCATAGTCTATCGAAAAAGAGTTTCTGCCCATTGCATAAGATTTGACCTCAGCAATTTCCACCCTGGAAAATTGGTCCATAGTGCCGTCATAACAAATGACTGACAAGTTTTTGCAATTGTAAAAAGCACGTTTGTTTATTTTTTTGACAGACGCAGGAAGACAGATTTTTTCTAAAGCAGAGCCGTCAAAAGATGCCTCTTGTATTTCTGCAAGTTTGCTTTGTTTGCCAAACGCAACTTTCTTTAATGCAGTGCAATCTTTAAAGGCATCCGTCTCCACAATCTCTGCACTGTCACACACCGCAATATCCTGCACACCTGTTGATGCAAATGATTTTTTTTCAATGATTTTTAAAGAGTCGTTTTGAGAAAAATCAATTTGTTTTAGTTTTGTGCAACCTTGAAAGGACGCATAACCCGTGTTTTTTAACTGTTTTGGAATAACTAACTTTTCCAGATTGTTACAGTTGTAAAAAGCGCTTTCTCCAATGGTTTCAAGCTGACTGCCCTGAGAAAATTGTACACGCAAAAGACTTGTGCAGTTGAAAAACGCTCTGTCACCAATTTTTGCAACCTTGTCAGAAAAACAGATTTCTTCAAGGTTTGTGCAATCCATAAAGGCGTCTCTGTCAATTTGTATATCATCTGCCCCATTGTTTACAAACTCAACACGTTGCAGATTTGTGCAACCATAAAACGCTTGTTTTTCTATCTTTGTGATACAACCAAAAATTTTTACGCTTGTTATATCCTGTTGATAAGCAAAGGCTTTTTCGCAAATGGTTTTGCCCTTTGACACCGTCACCTGACCGTCGCTGTCTGCATAGCCGTAGACAACTTCTCCCGTTTTGTTGAACACAAGGCAGTTGTCCACCAAAGAAAATGCACCCACGTTGTAATTTTTGTCATTTGCGTTCAAAAACCTCATTTCAAAGTCGTCTGCAAAAGATGACAACAAATCTATATTGCGTATTCCACTGTTGGAAAAAGCACCCCTTTCTATTGGAGAACTGTTATAAATTTTTGTACTGCCGTCGTCATAAATTGCAATGCTTTTCAGGTTTGTGCATCCGTCAAAAGCACCTTGTCCGATGACATCAGGCAACGTGCCGACATACGTCAGATTTTCGCAACCAACAAAGGCATATGCACCAATCGCCCGACAACAAGACAAGTCGATTTGTTCAAGACTGGTGCAACCAAAAAATGCTTTTTCGTCAATTTTTACGTGCAGTCTGTCATATCCATCAACAAAATCCACTTTTTCCAGATGTTTGCAATTTGCAAAAGCACAGGAGCCGATTGCTTTAACCAAAACGTTTTTGTCATCCTGCAGATAATCTGAAGGCACGGCGATATCCACAAGGTCAATATCTCTGGTAAATTTTATTATACCGTCTTGTATCTTTAAAACGTCAGGGCGTTTGAGCAGACGGATTTTTTCTGCTTTAAAGATGTCTGACGCATTGTAGTCCAAAAACAACACCTTGTCAGAAAAAACCTCTTTTATCAAGCCAACTCTTTCGTCACTCAAAGCCTGTTTATCCATATCTTTGAGCATATCCACAGCACAAACTGCAGGTTTGTTGTCTTTAGAAATGTTTATTGACAGATAATCTTTGTTTTTTCTTTTTACAAAGCGTATTTCTCGTGCAACTGCATCTGACTTTAAAGAGTTTTCGCTCAAATAAAAAATGACACCCACACAGGAATATTTTGATACTATCTCGTTGGCAGATTTTTCCCAATCACGACCGGCAGGCAAACCACGATCATACCAGATGTTTATGCCCTGTTCCTGCAGACGCAAAATATCTGCAAAAACCTCCTTGTAGTCTGCGTGAGAATAACTGACAAAATAATACTCGTCACTTTGAGTATAAGGCATTGCATCAAGTGGAATCTCGCCAAGTGATGAAGAGTTTTTTATAATATCAAGTTTTTCTTTAAGTGAATATGCCATAGCAGTTACCTTTTATATTTTTATCAGTTTTGCGACAAATCTTTTTGTACCAGATTTTAATAAAAAAATTTATCTTTTATAAACATCTTCAACTTCTTGCTCAAAGTTTTGATACTGGCTGGCATATTTGTCCAATGCCTGTTGTTTGAAGTTGTATTTAAAGTTTGTGAGCATATCCATTGTGTGCACGTA
>JAFTHO010000016.1 GCA_017457385.1 Clostridia bacterium
AACAGTTGCTAACTACGGTATGTTTGCTCACTTGATCGCAAACAACGATGGTGAATTCTTCGTATTCTTCGGTGGTCCATGGTGCCCTAACACTAGAGCTATCACTGGTGCTACAAACGAACTCGCTAAACAAGCTGGCGTTCCAACAATCTACTTCTTCGACCCACGTATCTATGACGGTGCAACTGGCGTTACAAACTTGAACACTCGTAACAACGGTGACAAAGCTGACGATATTCACTTCACATATGCATACGCAGATTTCTTGGATAAATATCTCCCAGAATACTCTTCTAACTGGAACTACGGTGTAAAACTCATTATCGACTCTTCTAAAGGTGACGATAAAGAATACACTAAGATGTGCGTTCCTAACATGATGGCATTTGACGGTACTAAAGAAATCGGTAAAAAACTTTACCCAACAATGGCAGAAGCTGAATTCTACTGGGCTAACGTATCTACAGAAGGCGATCCACAACAAGTTGCTTGGTATGAATCTGTAATCGCTACATTCGAACAAGGTTCTTACTACACTTACGTAGCACCAATCGTTACAGAAGAAGCTCCATCAACTGACGCTGGTTCAACTGGCGGTTCAACTGGTGGTTCAACTGGTGGCGGTTCAACTGGTGGCGACGCTGGTGGTTGCTAATAGTTGACTTCTATAAAAAAGTTGACAATCACTAATTAGTGTTATTCTGTTGATTGATCTCTAAAACAAATCATACTGCTCATTTTGTCAATATTGTGTTCCTGAAATGGATTGAATATTACAATCTTTGTTGACCAGATCAATTGACAGTCAAAACAAAATTTAAAGGACGGGTTTTCCCGTCCTTTATTTTTTTGTGGCTATAGCGATTGTTGCGACAGCCAATCGCGTCAAACAAATGACCCAAGGTGGGGAGATGTGGCTATAGCGATTGTTGCGACAGCCAATCGCGTCAAACATTTTTTGTATTAAAGGACGGGTTTTCCCGTCCTTTATTTTTTTGGTTTAAAAGCAACAAAAAGCCTCCTTCTGGCAAGGAAGGTAGATTTGAGCGAAGCGAAAAGACGGAAGGAGAGCAAACGTAACTTTGATTTGCGATACATTGTTGTTCAAACCAAAATTGCGTTTGAACACTTTTCATTTTTTTGTTTTGTTGCAAACAGTAAAAATCTTTTTTGTCAAACAAGGTTGTTATTTTTGTATATAAATGTTAAAATTTTAGTGTATGCAAACACCAATTTTAGATATGCTCAAAAACTATGCGCAACAAAACTGTCTGCGCTTTCATATGCCTGGTCACAAAGGTAGTGCAGATGATGATTTTTTTGATCATCTGTTTGCCTGCGACATAACAGAACTTGATTTTAGCGACAATCTGTTGCAACCGACAGGCGTCATCAAACAGGCGCAGGATTTGTTTGCAAATGCAGTTGGTGCACAAAACTGCTTTTTTGTCACAAACGGCAGTACGTGTGGCGTGTTGTCAATGGTGTCTGCATCAAAAGGAAAACTGCTTGTCGAAAGGGCAAGCCATGCAAGTGTGTTCAATGCTTTGCAACTGTTGGGCAAAGATGCCTTTGTTGTCAACAACAAAATGGATGACGGCAGATTTTTGCCTGTCACTCTGCAACAAATCAAAAATTGTATAGAAAAACACAAAGATATAAAAACAGTTTTGCTCACAAGCCCAAACTATTATGGTGAGTGTTGCAATCTTGACGAGATATATGAGTTTTGTCAAAGCAAAGGTATACTTTTGTTTGTAGACGGTGCACACGGTGCTCATTTTGGTTTTAGCAAACTTTTGCCACAATCAATTGCAAAAAGTTGCGATGCCTGTGTTGTGTCAACTCACAAAACTTTGCCGGCACTCACACAGACGGCATGTGTGCTTGCAAAAGACGTTGTTGCAGACCAGATCAAGCAATATATCAATGTGTTCAACTCTTCAAGCCCCAACTATCTGCTTTTGGCATCAATCGACTTTGCCAGAGCGTATATGCAAAAACAGGCAGAAGATGGTTGCGATAAAATCACGTTTGATTTGATAAACCAGATAAAAACTCAAACAGGTCATCAATTTTTGAAAAATGACGACTTTAGCAGGCTTGTGCTGGCTGATACAAATGGTGCCAAAGCAAGTGAGTGGCTTAAAAACAACGGTGTGTACGTGGAGTTTTGTGACTCCAGCCGTGTTGTAATGATTGTTTCTGTTGCAGAAAAAACACAAAATCTGCTAAAATTGAAAGACGTGTTAATGCGTATGCCACGTTTTGAAAAACCTCATGCAAAGGACGTTTGTTATCACGACGAGTGTTGCAAAATTGTCAACATTTGTGGCGAGGTGCAACTTGTGGATATAAAGGATGCAGAAGGACGTGTGTGTGCACAGCAATGTGGGGGCTATCCACCTTGCATACCATTGTTTTTGCGTGGAGAAAAAATAACAAATGCAGACAGATTGCTTGGCTTTGCCGACACTTTTGGTCTGTGTGACAAAAAAATAAAGGTGTTTAAAAAATGAAAAATTTTATTACTCTTGAGGGCAGTGAGGGTGTTGGCAAATCAACACAGATAAGATTGCTCAAAGAATATTGCGAAACAAACGGTATACCTGCTGTTTTCACCCGTGAGCCGGGCGGAAGCAAAATTGCAGAAGATATCCGCAAAATCATACTCAACCCGGACAACAAAGAGATGAGTGACGTGTGCGAGGCATTTTTGTATGCCGCTGCACGCATACAGCATTTGCAGGATATAGTAGAGCCTGCGTTGAAAGAGGGCAAAATTGTTTTTTGCGACAGATATATCGACTCTTCTTATGCATATCAGGGTTTTGGCAGAGAGCTTGGCTATGACTTTGTAAAACAGCTCAACTCACTTGCCATCGGTCAGTATATGCCACAATATACAATCTTTTTGGATCTCAGTCCGCAGGAGGCTTTTGCCCGCAAAGGCGGTGCAGACAAAGACGACCGTCTTGAACAACAGGGCAACGAGTTTTTTGACAAGGTATACAACGGATACAAACACGTTGCACGGGCAGAAAGCGAGCGTTTTATCACAATACGTCCGCTTGGCAGCAAGTTTGATACTCACAAACAAATCGTAAAAGCCCTCAAAGAAAAAGGCGTTTTTTGACAAAAAGGGGATAATTTATGGAACAACTAACAAGACTTGTCAGTGGCACAAAAGCATTTGAAAGTTTGTGGAAGCAATTTTCTGCAGACAAGTTTGCGCATGCCTATCTTGTTACAAGTGCCGACCCTGTATATCTGCACGAGTTTTTGGTTTATGCAAGTGCAATGGCATTGTGTCCAAAAGGCGGATGCTTCAGCTGTGTGACCTGCAAACGTGTTTTTGCGCTTGGTCACGTTGACGTGCACGTATATCCAAAAGGCAAAGACAAAATTCTTGTGTCGGACGTAAACGAAATTGTTGGCGATTGTTTTATCAAACCGTTTGAGGGCGAACGCAAAGTATATATCATCAACGATTTTGATACTATGTCACCAGTATTGCAAAACAAACTGCTCAAAACGCTGGAAGAACCACCAGAAAACACAATTTTCTTTTTGGGTGCAACAAACGAAAGCGCAGTGCTTGCAACAATAAAGTCACGTTGTCAGCACGTTCACGTGGACGATACTTCTTTTGAAGAAGTGATGAAATATCTCACAAACTCCGGCATAAACGAAGTTGATGCCGAAATAGCGGCGGGTTTTTGCAACAACAGACCGCTTTTGGCAGAGCAATATGCCAAAGACAAAAGTTTTTATAAAATGTTTGACGACGTGCTTGATGCAATAAAAAACCTCGATTCGTCAAAAGATGCATTGCTTTGCAGTGCAAAACTGGCATCATATGCATCAAAGCCACAACGTCTTTTGCAAACGTTGTTGCTGATATACCGTGAGGCACTGGTATATCACTCAAACGAAGATATGTTGTTGCTCAAACACAAAAAAAATGATATACTTTGCATCAGGCAAAAATATTCGCAGACGGCATTGCACAACGTGATAGATTTGCTTTCAAAGGCAAAAGTTAAGTTTGAATACAACTGCAATGCATCGGCTGTTATTGACACGTTGGTGCTGTCAATCCTGGAGGTAAAACACATATGCCAAAAATAGTAGGCGTAAGATTTAAAGATATAGGCAAAATTTATTATTTTTCACCAAACGACATTGATTTTGAAGTTGGTGACGGCGTTATTGTCGAAACTGTGCGTGGCGTAGAGTTTGGCAAGGTTGCACTTGCCGTGCGCGAAGTTGACGAATCTCAGCTTGTAAGCCCACTCAAACCTGTCATCCGCAAAGCAACGGAAAAAGACTTTGAGGTTGCACAACGCAACGTCGACAAAAAACCGGATGCAATGAAGGTTGCCAAAGAAAAAATAGAAAAACACAAACTCAACATGAAGCTTATCGACTGCGAGTTTACTTTTGACAACACAAAAGTTATTTTCTATTTCACTTCAGAATCAAGAGTAGACTTTCGTGAGTTGGTAAAAGATCTTGCAAGTCACTTTCGCATCAGGATAGAACTTCGTCAGGTGGGCATCCGTGACGAGGCAAAACTGCTTGGTGGCCTTGGTCCTTGTGGCAGGGCATGCTGTTGCAGCAGTTGTCTTGGCGATTTTGCACGTGTTTCTATCAAAATGGCAAAAACACAGGGCTTGTCACTCAACCCTGGCAAAATAAGTGGTCTTTGTGGCAGACTTATGTGCTGTTTGCAATATGAAAACGACTATTACAGCGAAACTTACAAACTTATGCCAAAAATCAATTCAGAAATCAAAACACCAGACGGCAAAGCAATTGTTATGTCAAACGATATGCTCAAAAAGATTGTCACTGCAAAAATCACTTTGCATGACGGCAGTGTAGAAATCAAACAATATCCGCTTGACAAAATCAAGGCAAAACACACTTTGTCTGTTGACGATCACGACGAGGTATCAGATGACCTCAAAGGCATTCTGGACTGATTTTAAAAACTGACAATTTTTTTAAAATATGCTAAAAATTAAGTTAAATTAACTTAAAAAGCTTAAAAAACGCCAAAAAATTAACCTGTGTTAACAATTTTGGCGTTTTTTTGTTGAGTTTGGCAAACAACCAAACTTTTTTTAAAAAAGGTATTCACAAAGCCAAAAGTTCGTGTTATAATGCAACTATCAAAAACAAAAGGAGGCACAGTTATGCCACACGTAATTTCTGACGAATGCATCAAATGCGGTGCTTGTGAAGCTCAATGTCCAGTAGGCGCTATCAGCGAAGGCGATGACAAATACGTTATCAGCGACGACTGCATCGATTGCGGTGCTTGTGCAGCTCAATGCCCAGTTAGCGCAATTTCTGAAGGCTAACACAAATTTATTTCGGGAGGCTATAGCCTCCCTATTTTTTTTCTATAACTTCCGCATAAAAACAAGGTGGCTTGCCCACCTTATTTTTTGGCACTTATAAAGTGCCCAACAGTATTGCTTGTTATATGGCAAATTAAATATATTTTGTTTGAGAGTTATACGTTAAGTTTGTAGAAATAAAAACAAGGTGGCTTGCCCACCTTATTTTTTGTCATTTTTTGTTTTTTGTTCAAATATACTTTATCAAAAAAGGTGGGGCAGGTTATGAACAAAAAAACAAAAATATTTTTGGTGTGCAGTCTTGTGTGCATTTTGATTGGTGGTTTTGCAGGGTGCAAAAATCTCAACACCACTTTGGAAGACACGGTGAGCGAAATTCACGAAAAGGTGTTTTTTGCGTGTGACGACAATTTTTTCGTGCAGGTGACGAGTGGGCAGATAGAAAAGGACTATGCTCTTGACGGATACAAAAACGATTTGCAAAATTTTGTATCAATAAAGGTTGTTGCAAAACAAAAGGATTTTGATGGCGTTTGTGCAGACTTTTGTCTGCAAAACAAAAAATACAGTCAGCAGTTGACAAGTTCGCCGGTAGACAGTCGCACGTGGACGGCAATGGTGGATGACGTTGTTGCAGACGAAAGTCTGGCTTTGTCTGTGATTGCAGATGACAACAAGTTCGACTATCAGCTAAACAGGGTGCAGGTTGGCGACACAAAACCAATAGATATTTTAAAACAGGCTTTCGAAATCGAACTTATGGATTGTTTTGACGGCAAAAGTTTTTTGTGCGAAACAACAATACGTCTGGTCAAAAGCCCGGATGACAATGATGACAGATATTTTTGGTACGTTGTGGTATACAAACCGGACAAAAACTTTTTTGGCCTTATGGCAGATTGTGTTACTGGCGAAATTGTTGCCAAAAAAAGTTGATTTTGTGTTTTGCTTGTCAAATGGGTGATGTTTGGTTATAATTAAAGTTAATTATGAAAAACACATCAAACGTACAAAAAACAAATTCTATATCAAAAAAAGTGGGCAAAGTTGCGGCGGTTGTCGTGGCTTTGCTTGTTTTGATTTTTGCATTGCTTTTGTTGCTTGCTCCAATGAAGGCAAGCGATATGTTTGCCACACTTGGCATGAAAAATCTGTCTGCAACAATGGCATACAGTGCTGCAGACAAAAGTGACAGTTTTGAAGACTGGTGGATAGTTTTTGAAAGAGCAGTTGATGCAGACGATTATCAGATGGTTTGCACTGCAACCGACAAAATAGAAAAGCATGCGGATTTTTCTGCTTTGATACAGGACAAAAAGGTTGATATCAAAGGCGTCAGCCACGACGGCAAATTTTACGTTGTTTATCAGCGTGCAAGATGTAGTTTGCTTTCTGCACCAGAAAAAGCGGCAGAAATCTGGACGTGGTGCGAGGTAAGACACGCTCAGTATGGCTGGGGATCTTATATCTCAACAAACAACTATTCGCTCAATGCAATCAAAGGCTATATCGATGCGCTTGTGCAAAATGACCAAATACCTTTGGGTGACTTTTTTGACAAAGCAGAAGATATCTATAGTGCAAAAGGTATTTTTGAAAACGTCTATTATGGTCAGCGCAACGACTTTACAAAAAGCGTAATGTCACTTGTAAATGCACGTGTGGACGAAATCGATCAGGCTACAAAAGATTTGTGGCAAAAACGTTACGAAAAAATTTAAAATTTCTATTGCTTTTTGCAACAGATTTAATTATAATTTCAAAAGATAAAACTTTATAATGCACATTGTGTTATAAATTTTAAATACAAAATTTTAGGACTCTATATATACAAGGGAGGCAGGATATGGAAATCTGCAGACGTCCAGAAGATATGGCAAGAATCACAACAAAAGCACTTGCCGACTCTTTTATCGAACAACAAGTTAAAGAAATTCGTCAGCAAGTAGGCGACAAAAAAGTTTTGCTCGCTTTGTCTGGTGGTGTTGACTCATCTGTTGTAGCAGCACTTTTGATCAAAGCAATTGGCAAACAACTCGTTTGCGTGCACGTAAACCACGGTCTTATGCGCAAAGACGAAAGCGAAAACGTTATCAAAGTGTTCCGCGAAGGTCTTGATGCAAACCTCATTTACGTAGATGCAACAGACAGATTTTTGGATTTGCTCGCAGGTGTTGCCGAGCCAGAAAAGAAAAGAAAAATCATTGGTGCAGAGTTTATCAACGTGTTTGCGGATGAAGCTCGCAAGCTCGAAGGCATCGACTTTTTGGCACAAGGCACAATCTATCCTGACATTTTAGAAAGTATCAAACAGGCAGAAGGCAAAAAAGCCGTTAAATCACACCACAACGTTGGTGGCTTGCCAGAAGATCTCAATTTTGAACTGGTAGAACCAATCAAACTTTTGTTTAAAGACGAAGTTCGCGTTGTTGGCGAAGCATTGGGTCTTCCACACGGCATGGTATATCGTCAACCATTCCCAGGCCCAGGTCTTGGTGTTCGTTGTCTTGGTGCAATCACACGTGACAGACTGCATGCATTGCGCGAGGCAGATGCAATCCTTCGTGATGAGTTTGACAAATGTGGCCTTGCAGAAAAAGTATGGCAATATTTCGTTGTTATCCCTGACATTAAATCTGTTGGCGTAAAAGACGAAAGCAGATACGAAGGCTGGCCAGCAATCATCCGTGCAATCAACACAACTGACGCAATGAGTGCCACTATCGAAGAAATTCCATATGCAGTTTTGCACAAAGTTACAGACCGCATCACTCACGAAGTTGAAGGCATCAACCGTGTGTTGTATGACCTCACACCAAAACCAATCGGCACAATCGAGTGGGAATAAAAAAAATCAAAACCAGGGCAAAAGCCCTGGTTTTTTTGTTTTGTGTTTGTTACAAATTAAACGAAAAATAAAATATCGTTCATCTATTTACTTTTGACTGTTTTTATGCAATAATTGTAACATAAAGATTTGCTGACGCGAAAGGTGCGCCTGACGCGAAAGGGATTGTCAAAAAAGATTGTTGCCCATATTGTGGGTTTGTTTTGCGTTCCTTTTTTTCAGCAAAGGGACGCATTTTTTATTGGAGAAAGTTATGGAAAACAGAGTTGCACTCGTTGGCATAGTTGTCAACAAAGAATCCAGTGCCGAACAACTTAACAAAATTTTGCACGAATACAAAGACTTTATCGTTGGTCGCATGGGCATACCATACCGCAACCGTGGCATAAACCTCATCAGCGTGGTTATAGATGCACCAAACGATTTGATAAGTGCTCTCACAGGACGCATCGGCATGCTTGACGGTGTGACGGCAAAAGCACTTTATTCTAAGGTGGACTAGATGAAAAACCTTTTGACAAAACTAAAAAACAACCAAAAGCTTTGTTATGACGAGTTTTTGTTTTTGCTTGACAATCGTGAGTTGTTTGCAGACGAAATTGCAAAAATGGCAAGACAAACACAACGACAAAATTTTGGCAACAAGGTTTTTTTGCGTGGACTTATTGAGTTTGGCAACTGTTGTCAAAATGACTGCTATTATTGTGGCATACGCAAAAGCAACAAAAACGCACAACGTTATCGTCTGGACAAGGAACAAATTTTGTCCTGTTGCAAAGTGGGTTATCAGGTGGGGTATCGCACATTTGTGTTGCAAAGTGGCGAGGATGCCTTTTTTACCACAGACAAAATAACGGATATCGTCAAAAGCATAAAAACAAATTTTCCAGACTGTGCAGTCACTCTTTCTGTTGGCGAAAGACCAAAAAGCGACTATCAGGCATGGCACGATGCAGGTGCAGACAGATATCTGTTGCGACACGAAACTGCCGACCAAAATCACTATGCTTTGTTGCATCCTGACGATATGTCGTGGCAAAACAGAATGGATTGTCTGCAAAACCTGAGGGATATTGGCTATCAGGTGGGGTGTGGCATAATGGTTGGCTCGCCATATCAGACAAACGAACACATTGCAAAAGACCTTGTGTTTATGCAACAGTTTGCGCCAGAGATGGTGGGTATTGGTCCATTTATACCGCACAACGACACACCTTTTGCAAATTGCAAAAGTGGCTCGGTGGAACTGACGTTGTTTTTGTTGTCACTTGTGCGTGTCATTTTGCCAGACGTGTTGTTGCCTGCAACAACTGCACTTGGCACGGCTGACAAAGACGGTCGTGAAAGGGGCATTCTGGCAGGAGCAAACGTGTGTATGCCAAACCTTTCGCCACAACATGCAAAACAAAAATATACGTTATACAACGACAAACTGTGTTCTGGTGCAGAAAGTGCAGACGAACACGAACAACTCAAAACAAAACTAAAAAATATAGGTTATGACGTGGTCACAAATCGTGGCGACCACAAAAAGTTTATACAGGAGGGCAAAACTGATGTATAACCCAAAATCACTCAAAGCAGAAGAATTTATCGATCACAACGAAATTGTGGATACGCTTGCTTTTGCAGATGCACACAAAAACGACGAAGATATGATTTCTGCAATTATACAAAAAGCAAAACTTCGCAAAGGGCTCACTCACAGAGAAGCATCCGTTTTGCTTGCATGCGAAATTGAAGAAAAAAATCAGGAGATATATGCACTTGCAAAACAAATCAAGCAGGATTTTTATGGCGACCGTATCGTTATGTTTGCACCGCTTTATCTCTCTAACTATTGCGTAAACGGTTGTCTTTATTGCCCATACCACCTCAAAAACAAACGCATTGCACGCAAAAAACTCACTCAGGACGAAATTCGCGCAGAAGTTGTTGCGTTGCAGGATATGGGACACAAGCGTCTTGCCATCGAATCTGGCGAAGACCCTGTAAACAACCCGTTGGAATATATCCTTGAGTCTATCAAAACGATATATTCAGTTCAGCACAAAAACGGTGCTATCCGTCGTGTAAACGTAAACATTGCCGCAACAACAGTAGAAAACTACAAAAAACTCAAAGATGCAGGCATTGGTACTTATATTTTGTTTCAGGAGACATATCACAAACAAAGTTATGAAAAGTTGCATCCAACAGGTCCAAAAAGCAACTATGCATATCACACAGAGGCTCACGACAGAGCAATGCAGGGTGGCATAGACGACGTTGGTCTTGGCGTGTTGTTTGGACTTGAACTTTATCGCTATGAGTTTGCAGGTCTGCTCATGCATGCAGAGCATCTCGAGGCGGTATACGGCGTTGGTCCGCACACTATCAGCGTGCCACGTATCTGCCCTGCAGACGACATTGACCCTGGCGAGTTTGACAACGGCATTGACGAAGATACTTTTGCAAAAATCGTTGCATGCATACGTGTGTCTGTGCCATATACAGGCATGATTGTTTCTACGCGCGAAAGTCCAAAGGCACGCAAACGTGTGCTCGAACTTGGTGTGTCACAAATCTCAGGCGGATCACGCACAAGCGTCGGTGGCTATGCCGAGCCAGAGCCAGAAGAACAAAACTCTGCACAGTTTGACGTGTCTGACCATCGCTCACTTGACGAGGTGGTGTGCTGGCTTATGGAAATGGGCTATCTGCCTTCTTTTTGCACTGCATGTTATCGAGAGGGTCGCACGGGCGACAGATTTATGTCACTTTGCAAGTCAGGACAAATACACAACTGTTGTCTGCCAAATGCGCTCATGACTTTGCAGGAATATCTGTGTGACTATGCATCACCAAAAACAAAACAGGTGGGCAAAGATCTCATTGCAAAACAGCTTGAATCTATACCAAAAGACAAAGTAAAAGATATAGTGGTTGAGCGTTTGCAAAAAATTGCAGACGGCGAACGTGACTTCAGGTTTTAACGGAGGGGGAGGTATGTCAGGACTTAATGCAACGCCTTTGGGTGAAAGGACTCACATTGCCTTTTTCGGGCGCGCAAATGTGGGCAAATCAAGTCTTTTAAATGCTTTTACGGGACAAGACCTTGCAATTGTTTCGTCCGTCAAGGGCACAACTACCGACCCGGTTTATAAAACCATGGAGTTGTTGCCACTTGGTCCGGTGGTTGTGATAGATACACCCGGTCTTGACGACGTTGGTGACCTTGGCGCAATGCGTGTGGCAAAAGCAAAACAGGTGCTAAACAAAGCGGATATCGCAGTTGTGGTTGCACAGGCAGGCAAACCGCTTGACGAGTTTGAACAGGACATCGTTGATAGTGCAAAACAAAGGGATATCCCATACGTGGTCGCATATAACAAGTGCGACTTGATTGACAATCTGCCACAAAATGACGAAAACTGCGTATACGTGAGTGCCAAAACAGGATACGGTGTGCACACCCTGAAGGAAAAATGTGCAAACGCAATAAAACAAAAAGATGCAGACAAACGTGTTGTTGGCGATTTGCTTGAGGTTGGGGATGTCGTCATTCTTGTTGTGCCAATTGACAAGTCTGCACCAAAAGGACGACTCATTTTGCCACAGCAACAAACCATACGTGACGTTATCGACAGCGGTGCAACTGCAATAGTCTGCCGTGACAGCGAACTTGCAGACACTCTCAAAAAACTTGCGCAAAAACCAAAAATGGTTGTTACAGACAGTCAGGTGTTTGGCAAGGTTGCAAAAATTGTGCCGGACGACGTTTTGCTCACTTCTTTTTCTGTGCTTATGGCAAGATACAAAGGCGACCTTTCGCTTGTTGCAAAAGGTGCAAAAATGGTGGACAAACTGCAAAAAGGTGACAAAGTGCTTATCAGCGAGGGTTGCACTCATCATCGTCAGTGCGAAGATATCGGCACAGTAAAACTGCCGGGGTGGATAAAAAACCACGTTGGTTGCGAAATTGAGTTTTGCTTTACCAGTGGCACGGATTTTCCTGCCGATTTGAGTGAGTATAAACTGGTTGTCCATTGCGGTGGATGTATGCTCAACGAAAAAGAAATGAAATATCGTCTGCGTTGTTGTCAGAGTGCAGGTGTGCCTGTCACAAACTATGGCACTCTCATTGCATATGTCAACGGCATACTCAAAAGGGCGATAACACCTTTTGATGAGGTTGCAGATATTTTTGAATAATAAAAACAAAAGCCGTGGTATAGCCACGGTTTTTTGTTTTTGCCATTTATTTTTGTTTTTGGTTGTGATACAATCTTGTTATAGCAAGGAGGGTGTTATGGCAAATTATAATATATATTTCAGTCCTACCTATGGCACAGAAAAGGTTGCAATGGCACTTGCAGACGGTCTGCAAGGTGATTTTAAAGCAATCAATTTGTGTGACGAAAAAGATGATTTTTTGTTAAGGTTAAATCAAAACAATTTGTGCATTAGTTCAGGTCCTTCGTATGGCGGACGTGTTCCTGCCCTTGCAGTTGAGCGTATCAAAAAAATAAAGGCAAATGGTGCA
>JAFTHO010000017.1 GCA_017457385.1 Clostridia bacterium
CCCATGCAACACCTGCAACACCCATGCTGAAAGGTGGCAAAACAAACAACAAGTCAAGACCAATGTTTGTAAAAGAAGAAAATATCAAAAAGTAAAGTGGCATTTTGCTTTCGCCAAGAGCGTTAAAGGCACTTGTGATGCCGTTGTAAAGCAACATTGGTATGCAACCGTAAAAATAAATTTTGAGATATTCTTTCGCCAGGTCGTATATGTCTGCCGGTGTAGAAAGCATGCCGAGGATGCCGTCAACAAAAACAACACCAACAAGCGTAAACGTTGCACCCATTACACCCATTGTTATCAAAGTGGTGTATATTGCCGTTTTTGTGTCTTTGTGTCTTTTTGCGCCAAACAGCTGAGATATGACGACAGAGCAACCAACGCTTGCACCCATCGCAACCTGAACAATCAAAAATACCATAGAGGCAGTCGAGCCAACGCCTGCAAGCTCGGCACTGCCACAAAACTGACCAACTACCGCCGTGTCGACAATGTTGTACAGTTGTTGAAATATGTTTGCAATTATCATTGGCAAAGCAAAATTCAAAATGACTTTAAAAGGTTTGCCAACGGTAAGATCTTTTGCCATATTCACCCCACTAAAAATTGTTGTAGTATAAAATAATCACTATTATATTAGTTTACAACTTTAAATATATCAAGTCAAGGCAAAAGGGGTTTTGAGCGTTTTTTGCAAAAAAATGACCTGTCCAAAAGCAAAAGGGGTATTGACACGAGTGGTATAAAGCAATATAATTTAGTTATCATTAAATTATAAGGTGTATTTTTGTCACTTGGGCAAAAATAACGGCAAAAATTCGGAGGAGTATTATGACAAAAGTAAAAGAACTTAACATTGCATTGTTGGGTCTTGGCACAGTTGGCAAAGGTTTGGTGAACCTTCTCAACGAAAATAAAGACGAAATCTTGAACAAACACAACGCAAAAATCAATATTGTCAAAGTATACGAACGCAACGCAGACAAGCTCGAAAAATTTGGTATGGACAGAGCATTGTTTACAGACGATATGCAGACAATCTACGACGACCCATCTGTTGACATCGTGGTAGAACTTTTGGGCAGAATCCATCCTTCAAAAGAATTTATCGAAGGCGCACTCAAAGCTAAAAAGAACGTTGTAACTGCAAACAAAGACCTCATCTGCATGCACGGTGGCGAACTTTTGAAAGTTGCAAAACAAAACGGCGTAACAATGCTTTACGAAGCAAGCTGTCTTGGTGCTGTTCCTGCAATCAACACACTCAAAAACAACTTTTTGGGTGACGAAATCAAATCTATCAAAGGTATCTTCAACGGCACAACAAACTATATGCTCACAAAAATGACGCAAGAAGGTTTGTCATACGAAGATTGCCTCAAACAGGCTCAGGAACTTGGCTATGCAGAAAGCGACCCTACAAACGACGTAGAAGGCATCGACGCAGCATACAAACTCTGCATTTTGTCTCGCTTTGCATTTGGTCTTGATGCACAATTTGACGACATCAGCAAAAAAGGTATCACAAAAATCACTTCTCAGGATATCGAAATTGCAGGTCGCCTTGGATACACTATCAAACTTTTGGCTATTGCAAAATGCAACAACCAAAAACTCGAAATGAGAGTAAACCCTGTTTTGGTTTCTAACGAACATCAACTCAGCAAAATCAACGGTGCTTTCAATGCTTGCACAGTAGAAGGCAACTATTCTGACGAAATCACTCTCATCGGTCGTGGCGCAGGTTCATATCCAACTGCAAGTGCGGTTGCAAACGACATCATGAACTTTGCACACAAAATGGGTGACGTTGGTCAGCGCACACTCAAAAAAGCAAAAATCGAAAAAGACGGTCAAATGAAATTTTATATCAGATTGTCTATCCTTGACAAAGCAGGCGTATTGGCTGTTATTGCAAAAACTTTTGGCGACAACAAAATTTCTATCGAATCTGCAATTCAGGACAAAAACGACAATCCAGAGGTAAAATCTCTCATCATCGTTACACACAGCACAAGCTCTCTCAACATGAACAAAGCGCTTGACAAAATTTCAAAAGCAGACGTTGTACAAAGCGTTGACTCTGTGTTGGAAGTTTTGGGCTGATTTAAAGGAGAAAAAATGGGTATTTATTACCACAGCACACGAAACAAAGACAAACACTATACTGCCAGCCAGGCCATTTTAAAAGGTCTGGCAGATGACGGCGGTCTTTTTGTGCCAAGTCAGTTTCCTGATATGTCAGACAAACTCGATCAGCTTGCAAAGATGGAGTATCACCAGCTTTGCCATACTGTAGTATGCAGTTTTTTCGAGGAGTTTAAAGACGATCAGGAGTTTAAGGCAGACGTAGAAAGAGCATATCAAAAGTTTGAAACTACAGATGCAGTACAACTCAAAACTTTTGACAACGTATGCTATATGGAACTTTATCACGGCCCAACCTGCGCCTTTAAAGACTTTGCGCTCAGCGTATTGCCATACGAAATCAGGGCGGCAAAACGCAATCTTGGTATAGAAAAAGAATATGCAATCCTTACTGCAACTTCTGGTGACACAGGCAAAGCTGCACTCGAGGCTTTTCGTGGTCAGGAGGGCTTTAAAATTGCCGTTACTTATCCAAAAAACGGTGTAAGCAAAATTCAGCAAATCCAGATGAACTCTACAAGCGAAAGCAACACTTTCGTTGTTGGTCTTGAAGGCAACTTTGACCAATGCCAGACAATGGTTAAAGAAATGTTTGGTCAAAAGTATCAAAACGTAGAGATTTCAAGTGCAAACTCTATCAACATAGGACGTCTTATCCCTCAGGTTGCATATTATTTCTGGACTTATCTGCAACTTCAAACACAAGGCAAAATTGCAAAAGGTCAAAAAATAAACTTTTGCGTGCCAACAGGCAATTTTGGTGACATCCTTGCGGGCTATATTGCAAAACAAATGGGTTTGCCAGTTGACAAACTTGTTTGTGCATCAAACAAAAACAACATTTTGACAGACTTTTTCAACACTGGTGTTTATGACAAGCGCCGTGAGTTTTATCTTACAAAGTCTCCGTCAATGGATATCCTCATTTCAAGCAACTTCGAGCGTCTTTTGTGGTTTGTGTCAAAAGACGATGCATACGTGGCAAAACTTATGGACGATCTCAAACAAAACGGTTTGTTTAAGGCGGACGAATTGTTGCCACAAATGTATGACTTTGTTGCGGGCTTTGCCAGTGAAGAAGATACTGCAAACGAAATCAAGCGTGTGTTTGACAGTCAAAACTATCTTATCGACACGCACACAGCCGTTGCAAGCCACGTTGCATACAAGCTTGATATGCCTGGTTTTATGGTTGTGCTTTCAACTGCAAGCCCATACAAATTCTGTTCTGCCGTGTTGGATGCTCTTGGCACAACACCAGACCCACAGGATGAGTTTAAAGTTCTCGACGATTTGCAGACAGTTTCTGGCACGGTTGCTCCACAACCTTTGGCAATGCTCAAAACTGCCAAAGAACATCACAAAAACAGTGGCAACGTAGATCAGGTCAAACTTTTGATCAAAAACTTTTTGGAGAACAAATAATGTTAAAAATTAAGGCACCTTGTTCAAGTGCCAACGTAGGCCCAGGCTTTGATTGCCTGGGTATTGCGTTTGATATATACAATTGTTTTGGATTTGAACTTTCGGATCAAAACGAATATATCGGTTTTGCAGACAGACACTGCAACGACAACAATCTTGTTTTCAAGGCATACAAAACGACCATGGAGCATCTTGGCAAACAGGTTTTGCCTGTCAAAATGTCTTTTGACGGTCAGGTGCCAAATGCAAGGGGACTTGGCAGCAGTTCTACCTGCATTGTAGCGGGTGTGACTGCGGGGTATGAGATTGCCGGTGTGCCATATACAAAAAACGACGTGGCATATCTTTCTGCTCTTATCGAGGGTCACCCGGACAACGTCACGCCTTGTGTATACGGTGGCTTTACCGATGCCGTCATGGTGGTTGACGACGACAAAGAAAAACTCATTGTCGAAAGTCTTGCAATTGACGACAGTTTTTTGTTTTTTGCACTCATACCTGACTTTGCTCTTGGCACAAGACAAAGCAGAGAGGTTTTGCCAAAATCATTTTCGCTCACAACTGCAAAAAAGAACGTTGCCAATATGCCACTTCTTATCAAGGCATTTGAAAGGGGCGACGGCAAGTTGCTTTGTTTTGCGGGCGAAGACTGGTTGCACCAACCATATCGTGGTGGCATAATACCCGGCTTTTTTGATATCCAGCAACAGGCAAAAGATTGCGGTGCATGCACAGTGTTTCTCAGTGGTGCAGGACCAACAATACTTGTGGTTGCACAAAGTGACATTGGCGACAAACTGCAACAAATTGCAGATGGTCAGCAAAACAAATGGCAGGTCAAACGCATCAACGTAGACTTCAACGGTGTTGTTGTCACAAAAGATTAATCAGCAAAGGAAAGCGAAATTCGCTTTCCTTTTTTGTTTGTACAAATGCTCATATGCACACCAATGCAAAAGATTGACAAAGTTTTGCAAAAGTGAGATAATACGAGAGTTGTCGGCATAAAAAACTTTTGACAAAATAATTTAAAAAATATTTAAAATTTATCAAAAAAATGTTTGACAACTTTGATTCTAAGTGTTATTATGATTGAGCGTTCGACACGAGGGCGCAAAATTTAATGTGGGGGTGTAGCTCAGCTGGGAGAGCACCTGCCTTGCAAGCAGGGGGTCAGCGGTTCGATCCCGCTCATCTCCACCACTTATACCCTAAGCAATTAGGGTATTTATTTTCTAAGGGCTTATAGCTCAGCAGGTTAGAGCACTCGCCTGATAAGCGAGAGGTCGGTAGTTCGAGTCTACTTAAGCCCACCATAAAAACCAAGTCAAACGACTTGGTTTTTTTGTTATATACAAACATGGCAAGTAGACTCGACGAGTCTACTATAAGACTTGCCGACAGGCAACGTCCACGAGTAAAGACTGTGTGACGGTTTTTTGGAAAGGGCTGATATGTAAACCAACAAAAGTTCGAGTAAGCCCACCATAAAAACCAAGTCAAACGACTTGGTTTTTTTGTTATATACAAACATGGCAAGTAGACTCGACGAGTCTGCTATAAGACTTGCACGCCAGTGCAATGTCCACGAGTAAAGACTGTGTGACGGTTTTTTAAAGGTGATATATGATAAAAGAATTAGTACATGACCCGATTTTTCTGGCAAGACGGGCAGAACTGTCAACGATTGATGATCTTGGCGTTGCGCAGGACTTGCTTGACACGTTGGTTTTTTACAAAGAAAGTTGCGTTGGGATGGCTGCAAATATGATTGGTGTTTGCAAACGCATTATTGCTTTTGTTGACGACAGCGGTCGCACACCTGCTTATACCGTTATGTTCAATCCCGAGATTGTCAAAAAAGACGGGGCATACAATGCAGAAGAAGGATGTTTGTCTTTGCCTGGCGGACCACGTCCTTGCAAAAGATACAAAAACATACGGGTAAAATATCAAAACGAAAAAATGCAGACACGCACAAAATCATACACAGGCTGGACGGCGCAAATCATCCAGCACGAAATTGACCATTGCGATGGCATTTTGATATGACAAAAAAAAGAGATGGGTGACTGTCTCTTTATTTTTATATGGTCAAAATTCAAATACTGGGTTGACGAAAGTTTTCGTGAGTGTTATTATTAAATTGACTAATTTTATAGTGCAAAAATATTAGTTTTTTGCAAAAATTTTACGTTTTATAGGAGGAAAAATCCAATGGCGTTTTATTTTACAGAACCATCTCATACTTTTAGTGAATATTTGTTAGTACCAGGTTATTCAGGCACAGATTGTCAACCACAAAACGTTAGCCTCAAAACACCTTTGGTTAGATTTAAAAA
>JAFTHO010000018.1 GCA_017457385.1 Clostridia bacterium
AGGTATTGAATAAATTTTTTTTTTTGATACAATAAAAAAAATGTATATTGTATTTTTGCAATAACAGGAGAAAATGGCTATGACAAAAAAACGTGGATTTTTTATAACTATTTGTGTTGCTTTTGCGTTTTTGGCGTCGGCAGTTTTTGGCGGTTTTGCACAACCTGCTTTTGTGCTTGGCAAAGACAACGTGACTGTATTTTATACACAGACTTTGTCTGGCAGTGGTGGCAGTGGCATTGACTACTATGGCAGAAGTGCATTGTCAGACCTTTCTCGTGGTGACGTTTATACGCAGGTATACGACGCACTTGTGGCAGGTGTAGAGTCAAGTGCAGAGACAATTTCAACAGACAATATCAACGAGGCAGAACTTATCTTTATTCTGGATGCATATCTCAGAGATCATCCGGAGCATTTCTGGCTTGGCAAACACTATGGATATGGTTTAAACGGCACAACGGTAAAATCAGTTACTCCTACATATACACTTTCTGGTGCACAGCTTGACAATGCAAAATCTGCTTTCAATCAAAAGGTAGAGCAAATGCTTGGTGGCATTGAGTCAGGTATGACCGATTTTGAAAAAGAATTGTATCTGCACGATCAGCTTGCACTTGGCGTTGTCTATCAGGAAAGCGACCATGCACACGACTCATATGGTGCATTGGTAGATGGGGTTGCCGTTTGCGAGGGCTATGCAGAGGCATTGCAATATCTGTTGCAAAAAGCAGGCATACAGTCTTTTATTGCAACTGGTGAAAGTTTTAATCCATCTACGGGAGCAAAAGAGGGTCACGCATGGAACTACGTAAAACTTGACGGAAAATATTATCACGTGGATTTGACCTGGGACGATCAGCCAAATATCACTTATCACGCATATTTCAACGTGACGGATGACGTTATTGACGTTGACCACGACATCAATGCTGCCGAATATGCATTGCCACAATGCGACAGCATGGAACAAAACTATTTTGAAATAAATGGTGGTGCATACGACACTTATACAGTTGCACAAATTGCACAACAACTTGAAGATGACGATCTTTCAACAAGTGTGTATATCACAAGTGACGTAGATGATTTTGTGACGTGGTTTGGCAACAACGTGAGTGCCATTGCAACAGAAATGGGTGTTGTGGGTGCGTTTACTTATTCAACTGGCAAACTTGGTAACGAAGTGTTTTTGTCGCTGGATACTTGTTTGCACAATCATCTCACGCATGTGCCACATCTTGGGGCAACCTGCACGACAGATGGCAACAGTGCATATTATACCTGCACTTGTGGCAAATGGTTTTGGGATGAAAATGGCAACAGCGAAATTTTTAACAAAAATGCAGTAAAACTTTCTGCAACTGGTCACACGTATACTCAAAAGATTGCTGATGCATCACACAAAAAACAAAGTGCATCAGACTGTCAGCATTTTGATACCTACTGGTACGATTGTGTCGATTGCGATGCAAATGCAAAAGACGATGTCAATGCAGGGGACAAATGGTATGAAAGCACAAACGCAGGCAACCACGTGATGAGCACAGACTGGTTGTACAAAGGCAGTGACGGTCATGCAAAAACCTGCACAGTGCCAGGTTGCACACACAAAGACACAGTTGTGCCACACGTTCCTGGCTCACCAGCCACAGAAGACACACCACAAACCTGCACGGCTTGTGGATATATCATCACACCTGCACTCAACCACACAACTCACACGCCTGCGACTGACTGGCAAAAAGACAATGATCATCACTGGCACAACTGCACAGGTTGCGAGGGACAGCAACTTGACAAAGCAAGTCACGTGGATGATGATGACAACCAAAAATGTGACGTTTGCAATGCCGAAATGAAAAAGGCCGAAGGCAATGTGGAAATCATGACATACGTATCTTTCGGTGCAATTGGTCTTGGCGTGCTTGTTGCGATTTTTGCAGTTGTAAAATTTTTGTTCCGCAAATAGACAAAACAAAAACCTTGCTTTGACGCAAGGTTTTTTTGTTGAAAAAATAATATAAAAAATAAAAATGGGTATTGAATTAGAGGCACGTTTTTGCTAAAATAAAACCAAGGAGGTGGCTTATGAAACTAGACATCATCAGTAAAAATTACTCTCCAAGCAACAGGCTTATCGAAGTGTTGGAAAAAAAGCTTAACAAACTTGACAAGTATTTTCCAAACGAACCATCTGCCCGCATCGTTATGAAAGGCGAAAAGAAAGGCGAAGTACTCGAGATTTCTATCAATTATCAAGGCACTTTGCTCCGTGCAGAAGTGAGAGATGAGCACATTTATGATTGCATTGACGTTGCATTGCCAAAGTTGGAAAAACAACTTGTAAAGCATCGTGGCAAATTTAATGACAAACTCAAAGATGGCATTGACGTTGCGGCACTCGAATACGTCAAAGCAGACGAAATCGAGGCTGTACCAGAAATCGTCAAAACAAAAGAGTTTGAAGTTAAGGCAATTGACCTTAAAGAGGCTGTTGCCGGACTTGAACTTGTTGACCACGACTTTTATCTGTTTGTAAACGAAGCAACGGGTCACGTCGAGGCAGTATATCGCAGAGCCGACGGCAAAATCGGTCACCTTATCCCAAAAATCTAAAATTTGCGTGGGATAGTCTTTCACCAAATTTTAAACGTTGATAATATAGCCAAAACCTACACAGTCAACACCTTTTTGGTGCCGGATCATATAAGCAAAAATTTAAAGCACGGTTTTAACCGTGCTTTTTTTGTTTTTCAGTATCCGTCTTTTATGGTTTTTAAAAACTCTTTTGTCCATTTGTCGGGCGGAACTTCTGTTATGGCAATATACGGGGATGTTGTCTGGTTTGCGTCAAACATCATCACAACAGGACCCAGTCTTGTGCGGTTTTTGTATACAAGGCAGTTATACAAAACAACGTCTTTAAAACCATCGCAGGTGACGACAAGGTTTATAAAACTGAATTCGCCGTCCGTCACGTCACAAAGTGCCGTGTGCAGATATGGCACCTGCATAACCGGGGTGTATCCATACAAATCTGTGTTGCAAGTCTGTTTGCTTTCTGCAATGGTGACTTTTGCATTTTTCAGCGGTGTGCCGTCAAGTGAAACAACCTTTATCTGCAAACTTGTCGTTGGCACAACGTTTGTGGAGTGTGCCGTTTGATATTGTGCATTGTATACGGCAAGTTGCGCAAGCGACGTTGCCAAAAGTGCCGTCAAAAGGGCAAAAACAAAGACCCTGCTTTTAATTGTCTTCATAAAACAACCTATGCAAGGTCTTTTGTTTTTTTGTCAAATTTTAATTGTGGGCAGGTTCTTCGCTGTCTTTTGCTTTGAGCAAAAATCTTTCAAGCGTGTTGAACTGGTTGCTTTTTGCAAGATAAAACAAAACGCCAATGAGCAAAAGGCTTTCTGGCACCATGTATATGCCATTGTATAAAAGGCTGTATACAAAACCGCCCATACCTGCTGTGTCGCCAAAAAGAGGGAGTGACTCTACAACCCATCCAAGGTTGAAAAAGATTATTCCGCCGGCAACGTGAAAAGCAAGACGCAAAAGTGAATAAAGTGTTGCACCTGCAACTATGCCAGGCATTTTTGGCAAAACTTTTTTAAACACGCCTGCAACGGCAATGCTTGCAAATGGCAAAATATAGTCAAGCAAAAATTGTGGCACGCTCAAAAAATATGGGCCCTGCACAAATTGCAGCAAGCCATAAATTATGCCAACCAAAAGACCTTTGCCAATGCCAAACACGTAGCAATAGATAAAAAGTGGAACCATGCTTGCCAGAGTTATGCTTCCGCCATAGCCAAGCCCAAGTTTGATAAAGCTCAGCACAAAAGAAGCAGCAATGCAAAGTCCGCCGTATGCAATGGCGTTTGTGTTTGTGCTTTTGTTTTTGTTAGAGACGCAGATGATCAAGGCTACAACAGCCAAAAGAGCAATCGCCACGATAGAAATTGTGTTGATTAGAGATTCTTCTGGACTAAGATCACCAAAGAGCAATAACAGATTCATAAAATACTCCTTCGGTGGTGGGTAAAAATGAAAAAATCTCCGCAAGTAAATCTTACGGAGTGCCTCAATATCTTCCCTTCTACAATTACGTAGCGGGTTCATTGGGTATAATCTCAGCTTTTTACAGCACCCCTAAAATTTTGTTGCCTTTACTATTGCACTTTTTTTGTGCTTTGTCAACAGGTTTTTTAAAAATTTTTTTTGACATGGAAACAAAGATACTTTGTATCTTTATATGCAATATTTTTTTGTTTTGTAGGCAATAATGCAATCTTGTTGCAATCAAAACGTTCGTTTGGTATCAAAAAGGTGACAGGTTGCAAATTTTTGATGTTGCAAATATTGTCGACTTTTGATATACTTTAAAAACTATAAAGGAGATTGTTTGTATGTACAGTTTTTTTGCATATCTCGACAGAATGAAATATATCAACCGCTGGTCACTGATGAGAAGTAACGATCAGGAAAATATAATGGAACACTCTGCACAGGTTTGTATGATTGCACATGCGCTTGCTGTTATCGGCAACGTTTATTTTGGCAAAAATTACAACGCAGACAAAGTTGTGTCAATTGCACTTTTTCACGAAACAAGCGAGGTTATAACAGGCGATTTGCCAACGCCAATCAAATATTACAACCCGCAGATACGTGATGCCTACAAGGCTATTGAAGAGGTCGCAAACGACAAACTCATCGGTATGTTGCCTGACGAAATGCAACCTGTTTATGCAAGTCTTATCAAGGCAGACAAAGACCTGCCAGAGAGCAAACTTGTCAAATATGCAGACAAACTCAGCGCATACGTAAAATGCCTTGGCGAACTCAAAGGATCAAACAACGAGTTTAAAAAGGCAAAAAAAACTATCGAGCATGATATAAAAAATATTGACAGCAAAGAGGTTGAGTTTTTTATGGAGCACTTTATAAAGCCATATTCACTCACTCTTGACGAACTTGACTGATGAATAAACTGGAGTTTAAAAACGTATCTAAAAAATATCCGTATATAAAGCAGTTTTTGTTTAGTGACGTGAGTTTTGGTGTGCAGGTGGGGCAACGTGTCGGCATTGTTGCAGAAAAACAATGTGGCAAATCGTCTGTGGTAAAAATGCTTGCAGACATCACAAAACCAACGCAGGGACAAATTTTGCTTGACGGCAAAGATATTTATACCGTGTTGCCACAAGACAGGGGCATTGGCATAATTTTTGACGATTTTGCTCTGATAAAAGGCAAAAGCGTAGTCAAAAACGTTGCCTTTCCTTTAAAGGTGCGCAAAGTGCCAAATCACAAACAGATTGCATTGCGACAGGTGCAAAAGTTTGGTCTTGACCAAGTTGCAAAAACAAAGGCAAAAAAACTTTCGCCTTTGCAAAAACTGCAAACTGCACTTGCAAGGCTTGACTCGAGAGATGATATTTGTCTTGTGGTGTTTGACGACCCGTTTGCACACGTGTCAAAAGACGATGCACAAAAATATGTCGACTTGTTTTTGACAGGTCGAAACCTTGCCATTTTGCAGACGGCAAGTGATGTTGACCATCTGTGCGATTGCGACGTGGTATACGTTGTGGCAGATGGCACGGTGTCTTTTTGTGGCACTTTTGCACAGGCAAAAGAATATATATCAACGACAAATTGTTTTGACAAATTTGGCATAAACGAAGACATACAAAAAGTGTTGCAAAAGGATTGATTTTGCGACTAAAAAATTTTCGTCTGGAGATAATAAATGGACGTATACAAAAAAGCACTTGACGCTCACCAAAAGTGGGGGGGAAAATGGCAGGTGACAAGCAAAACAAAGGTTGACAACAAAGACGACCTTGCAATTGCCTATACACCAGGCGTTGCACAGCCTTGTCTTGAGATAAAAAAAGACAAACAAAACGCTTACAAATATACTCTCAAAAACAACCTTGTTGCAGTTGTGTCAGACGGCAGTGCCGTACTTGGACTTGGCAACATTGGTGGTCTTGCAGGCTTGCCCGTTATGGAGGGCAAATGCATTTTGTTTAAAGAGTTTGGCGGGGTGGATGCAATCCCACTTGTGCTTGACACACAAAACAGTGACGAAATTGTGGATACGATCAAAAACGTGGCAATATCTTTTGGTGGTATCAATCTGGAAGATATTTCGGCACCGCGTTGTTTTGAGATAGAGCAAAAACTAAAACAAATTCTGGACATACCTGTTTTTCACGACGATCAGCACGGCACGGCAATAGTTGTGCTTGCAGGCGTGATAAACAGCCTAAAACTGGTTGGCAAAAAAATCGACCAGGCAAAATTTGTTGTCAACGGCATGGGCGCAGCCGGCACAAGCATAGCAAAACTTTTGCTGGAATATGGTGTAAAGCATATGACCTGTTGCGACAAAGACGGCATACTCAACGACGACAACGCAACTCTTTGTCATCACAAAGAGCTTGTGTCGCTCACTGGCAGTCACAACAAAAAGGGCACTCTAAGTGATGCACTTGCTGGTGCAGACGTGTTTGTGGGTGTGTCTGTTGCAAACTGTGTCACACCTGACATGGTGTCATCAATGGCAAAAGATGCCGTCATTTTTGCAATGGCAAATCCATCGCCCGAAATTTTGCCTGATATTGCAAAACAGGCAGGGGCAAAAGTTGTGGGCAGTGGCAGGAGCGACTTTGCAAATCAAATCAACAACGTGCTTGCTTTTCCGGGGGTGTTCCGTGGGGCACTTGATGCAAAAGCAACGCAAATTACTCAACAAATGAAGTTGTCTGCGGCACAGGCAATAGCATCGCTGGTTGGTGACGACGAGTTGAACGAAAATTACGTCATACCAAGTCCTTTTGACAAAAGGGTTGCGCCTGCAGTTGCAAAAGCCGTGTTTGATATGGCAACAAAACAAGGAGTGGTGAGATAATGGAAGACAAAAACCTTAATGATTTTTTTGATGAAGAATTGAAAAAGCAAGAAGAAAAAACTACCCGTCAGCAGACTAATTACGTACCAAAACCAACTCCATACGGTTTTGACGGTGACAATCAGCAAAAGCACGAGCAGATGTATCGTGTTGTGCCGGGATATTATGCAAACGGACAGCAAAATTATATTCAAAAACCAAGCAGAAGCAAAAAGGGTTTTATAGCGGCACTCGTTGCACTTGGCATGATCATCGTATACTTTTTGGGTTATTTCAGTTTTATGTTTCTCAACCCGGATATCAAGTTTATCAACGACGTGCTTGGTCTTATCAACACCTATGCCTACGTGATGGACGAAAGCGAGGACAAATATGCTCACGACTATGCATACATTGCCGCAAACGCAATGTTGCAAAGCATCGACCAGTATTCTCGTCTGCTCACGCCAGAAGAATATTATGAACTGATGTACCCACAGGATTTGTCAACAGAGTCAAACGGCATAGGCTATTCGTTAAACGACGAGGGAGATTATTATATCGCAGAGGTAGAGGTTGGCAGTCCTGCTTATCAAAAAGGATTGTTTATGGGCGACGTTGTGTTAAATCTCAACATAACGGGCAACCATGACGGTGTTGCGGCAGGCAGTTATCCTGTGTCAAAAGATTTGCCTACAGAGCAGTTTGTAAAATATATTCATTCACAAGAAATCGACTTTACGATAAAGCGTGACGGTGTTGTTATGACAATAAACGACGTTGTGCAAAGTGGCTACGTCGGCACAGCGGTAGAATATTATTTTGGTGACTCAAACACAAATATGTCTGATATGTACAGACAAAGACTCACGTCTGCAGGCAGTCTGCCGGCTGACGTAGGTTATATAAGACTCACGTCTTTTATGGACCCATACACAATTGATGGCGAACAGGGACAAGGTGATTTTGCAAAAGCAATGGCTTTGTTCAAACAGACAGGCAAGAAAAAACTTATTTTCGACCTCACTTACAACACTGGTGGTCGAAACGACATCAGCGAGGGTGTGGCATCTTTTCTTGTGTTTGACAAAAACAAACCTGACGGAAAAGACGTTTTGATAAGCACAGACAGAGACAAAGACGACAACGTCATTTCTCAAAGCGTGGTTGACAGTGTATATGGTGACTATTTCAATCCATATTCATCACAGGCGCAGATAGTTGTGCTCACAAACGAACTTTCTGCAAGTGCAAGCGAACTGATGGTTGGTGCGTTGCTTGACTATGGCACTGCAGTTCAGGTTGGCACAAAAACCTATGGCAAGGGCATTGGTCAGGGTGTAATTCAACTCAAATCTGCACAGGCAAACGTTGGCGGTCAGGTTGTTGACTCATACTGGGCGGCATATATGACAATCATCAAATTTTATACTCCTGTGTCAGACGTGTGCAAACACGGTGTTGGTTTTACTCCGTCAGCAGAAAATATCGCACAGGATTTTGACGATCAGGTGGCAAGAGCAATTCAATTGCTTTCATGACGAAAAACAAAAAACGCAACCGCAGTTGCGTTTTTTTAATGCGGTTTTGTATAAAAACGTTAAAAATTTGTTTATCTACGTTAAAAACTTAATTAACTTTAAAAAGTTTGTTTTTGCTTGCTTTTTGATTTTGTTTGTGTCTAAACTGTATTTGTCAAAAGTTTTTAACATATCTTTTGCATGCGATATTTAATCAAACGTATCGAAACAAAGGCTCTGCAATTGCAGGGCTTTTGTTTTATTTTTTTGTATACCAGTTGTCATAAAGCGAATATAGTTTTTTGGATATCTGCTTGTCGGCAACGTCTTTTATTGGTGCAAAAAACTCCTGACTTTCGGCAGAAAAATTTTGTTCGGTTTTGTCTTGTTTTTGTTCTGCCTGGGGTTTATCATCTGTGTTTTGTTTTTGTTTGTCTTGTTGCTCTGGCTGTTTTGTGGCAAACTTTTGCACAATTTCAAAAATGGCAGGGTTTGTCAAAAGGTTCATTATGGCAAGATTTTTGTCCTCTTGTGTGGCATTGTTGTCAAACACTTTTGCAAGATGTGGCAAAAGTGACACAACGTCCTGGTTGGACAAAAGTGACGACAAATCAAAACCGTCCTGTTTTTTGTTTTGTCTGCCAAAACTGCCAAGCAACACACAACCAATCAAAAGGGGCAAAAAGTTCATTGCAAATCTCCCGAAAAAGTAGTCAATATATTGTATGCCGGCATATATATTTGTAGTGAGTTTTTTTAAGGAGTTTTTTTATGGACAACGACAAACCAAAACTTTCGGCACAACAAATGCAGTTTGTTATGCAAATGATAAATTATTATGACAAAAACGGTCAGGACAAACTTGTGCAGGACATTTTTTCAAACGTTGCAAACCAAAAAAAGCAGGGCAAACTGACAAACGAACAAATCAATCAGTTTGTAAAAAACGTGTCGCCATTGCTCAACGCACAGCAAAAACAAAAACTCGACGATCTTGTCAAAGATTTGCTCAAAATTTGATTTTTTACAAAATTTGCCAACAAAAATTGTTTTTTGCAAAAAAATAATCATTTTCTCTTTTAAAATGCTTGTCAAAAACTTAACGTTGTGCTAAAAATAGATTCATAGTGTTAAATTGACTAAGTATAATTTAAAGAGGTGAAAAAAATGCAAAAAACTTTTAGAGGCAAAGTTTACGATACAGAAAAAATGACAGTTGTTAAAAAGGTAGTAAGCGGTGCTTGGGGTGATCCAGCTGGTTACGAAGAAACTTTGTTCCAAGAAGGCAACTTGTTCTTCATGTATACAAACGGTGGCAAACAATCACCATACGCAACTGAAAAACTCGTTAACGTATCAAAAGCAAAAGCACAAGAATGGCTTTCAAAATAATTGTGCGCTAAAAATTGTTAAATCATCATTGCTTGGCATATGATTTGATTGAATAATTAACAAAAGCCTTTCCGGCAACGGAAAGGCTTTTTGTTTTGCCTAAAATTTTGTTTTTGCAATTTGTTCAACACCGTTCAAAAAGGCAAAAATCTCTTGTTTTGTGTTTTGCGCACTCACGCTTGCGCGCACAAGTCCGTTTTTGTCCGTGCCAAGATGCTTGTGCACAAGTGGGGCGCAGTGCAGACCGGCTCTTGTTGCAACGTCAAATTTTTCGTCAAGCAGATCGCTAGCCACAAGCGAATTGATATTGTCAAACTCAAAGGATACAATGCCACTTTCAAAATCAGGTGTGGACAAAACTTTTGTGCCTTTTATGGTGTTTAGTCCGTCAAAAATCATCTTTGCAAAAACCTGTCTTTTCTGGCTGTCGACAAGGTCGTTTTGTTCGTGCCATTTTATCCCTTCAAAAAGACCTGCAATTGCAGGCAGATTTATCGTGCCACTTTCGTACCCCTCGGGGCAGGTGGTGGGTTGGGTGAGCATGTGTGAGTCTGTGCCTGTGCCACCGTATACGATTGGCTTTGGCATTTTGTCACCAAAACACAAACAACCAAGACCCATCGGGCCGTGCAATCCTTTGTGTGCAGGAAAAGCCAGCATATCAATATTTTGCTCCTGCATATCAATCTTTGTATATCCAACGCTTTGCGCACCGTCTACGATAAAAACAAGGTTGTGTTGTTTTGCAATTTTGCCAATTGACGTTATATCCTGTTTGCTTGCCGTCACGTTGGATATATGCCCAAACACAATCATTGTGGTGTTTTTGCGTATGGCATTTTGCACGTCGGCAGGGGATATTTTGTTTTGTCTGTCCGGCACAAGCAAAGTCACGTCAACAAGTTTTCGTTTTTGCAGTTCAAACAAGGGGCGGAGTATGGAGTTGTGTTCGCTGAGTGACGAAATCACGTGACAACCACGTGTTATACTTCCAATTATTGCAAGGTTGAGTGCGGTGGTGCAGTTTTGCGAAAACACAACTTTGTCGGGTGAGTGTCCGTTTACAAAATTGCATACTGCCTGCCTTGTTTTCATTGCCGTCATCATTGCATTTACAGACAGTTTGTGTCCGCTTCGTCCAGGGTTTGCGCAAAGGTTTTGCAAAGCGTCTGTCACGGCGTTTATCACCTGTGGCGGTTTGTATCCGGTGGTTGCCGCATTGTCAAGATATATCATACTTCTCCTTAACTTTTTTAAAAATTTTTCCGTAAGATATACTATGCCGAAACAGGCAAAAAAAGTATCAAAAAGGAGATTGGCATGCAATACGCAATCGTGACTTTTCGCTCCCGAAACCAGACGGCACGCATGTATGACGTTTTTTGTGCAAACGGCGTGCCTGCAAAAATAATAAACACACCAAGAGAGGCAAACGTTGGCTGTGGCATAAGCATAAGGTTTGATATTGCTTTTTTGAGCAAGGCAAAAATGCTTGTAAACCGCTGTCCGCAATCAAGTTTCGTCGGTTTTTTTAAAATAACCGTTGTGGGCGGAAGATATCTTGCAAAGTATATTGACTAAAACTGAACAATCTTTGTTAATTTTTTGCTAATTAGGTGCAAAGGGTTTACAAGAAGACAAATTTTGTTTATAATATTTTGGGTGGGGGAGTTATGCACTTTTCCACCTGAGATAGTATGAACGAAAGAACTTTGGAAATTCTTAAAATATTGCAACAGCATTTTCCAGATGCAAAGAGCGAACTTGTCTACAACAGCAACTATCAGTTGCTTGTTGCGGTTGTGTTGTCTGCGCAATGCACAGACAAACGAGTCAATCAGGTGACGGAAAAATTGTTCAAGGTTGCAGGTACGCCAGAAGATATGCTCAAACTGTCAATCGAGGAGATAGAGAGCTATATTTTCTCTTGTGGTTTTTACAAACACAAAGCAAAATTTTTGCACGATCTTAGTTTTGACATTGTTCATCGTTTTGGCGGACAGGTTCCATCAACAAAGGCAGAGCTTGAGAGTCTTGCTGGCGTTGGCAAAAAAACTGCAAACGTAGTATACGCAGTTGGTTTTGGAGGACAAGCCATTGCCGTTGACACACACGTTTTTCGTGTTTCAAACAGGCTTGGCATAACGGACTCAAAAAACGTAGCCACAAGTCAAAAACAGCTCGAGCAGGCAATCCCACGTGAAATGTGGTCAGACAGTCATCACTGGCTTTTGTTGTTTGGCAGATACGTCTGCAAAAGTCAAAATCCAAATTGTCAGCATTGTTACCTCAGACAATACTGCAAATTTATAGAAAAAAGGAGTTAAAAATGTTTGAAATCCTCAAGAAAAGAAAACTTGCAGAAGGCGTAACAGAATACGTTTTCAACGCACCAAAAGTTGCGGCAAAAGCAATGCCAGGTCAATTCGTGCTTATCCGTCTTGACGAAGAAGGCGAAAGAGTTCCATTCACTATCTGTGACTACGACAGAGAGCAAGGCACTATCACATTGGCTATTCAGGCAGTTGGTGCATCAACAATGCGTCTTGAAAAAATGAACGAAGGCGATGCTATTCACGATATGGTTGGTCCTTTGGGCAAAGCAACACACCTTGACGTAGAAAAAATCTTGTTGGTTGCTGGTGGTATCGGTGTAGCCGTACTTTATCCACAAGCAAAATATCTCAAATCAATCGGCAAAAAAGTTGTTTGCGTAATGGGCGCAAGAGACGTTAGCTTGCTTGCATATCTTGACGAAATGAAAGAAGTTTGCGACGAACTCTTCGTTACAACAGACAACGGTTCATTTGGCGAAAAAGGCTTTGTAACAACAGTTGTATCTCGCATTTTCGAACAAGACAAAAATGCATACGACATGGTATTTGCAGTTGGTCCATTGCCAATGATGAGAGCCGTTTGCAACGTTACTAGAGAACTTGGCGTTAAAACAATTGTCAGCATGAACCCAGTTATGGTTGACGGCACAGGCATGTGCGGTGGTTGCCGTTTGACAGTTGGTGGCGTTACAAAATATGCATGCGTAGACGGTCCTGAATTTGACGGTCACGAAGTTGATTTTGACGAAGTAATGAACAGAAACAGCTACTACAGAGAAATCGAACAAAAACACGTATGCAACTTGACAGGGGAGGTTAGATAATCATGGCTGATATGAACGTAGTAAGACAACATCCTATCGAATATGATCCAGAAATCAGAAAACACAACTTTGGCGAAGTAACAGAAGGCTTTGACGAAGAAAGAGCATTGCTCGAAGCATCTCGTTGCATCGGTTGCAAAAACGCACCATGTCGCAAAGGTTGCCCTGTAGAAATCAAC
>JAFTHO010000019.1 GCA_017457385.1 Clostridia bacterium
CCTGCAATCACAATGTTTGCCTCGCAGATGACAAAAAACACTATTGCAAGACAAACGCACAATGCCATGAGAGAAATGAGCAAAATTAAAGAAATTTTGACCTCCTGTGCATCCGTTTTGAACAACTTTTTGTATTTTGCAAACAATTCGTGTCTGTATATGTATGCCAGACGATAAAGACCAAACAAAATGGTAAAAATTGATACCGCCTGAGATATTTTGATGCCTGTGTTTACACCGCCAACCCAAAGATACAAGCTGTCACTGCGCAACGACTCAATTGCAAGTCTGGCAATGCCGTAATAGATGCCATAAAAACCTGCAAGCTGACCAACACGATATTTTTTGCTGCGCATAATGAGCAACACTATTATAAAGCCAAGCCCTGTGAGAACTGACTCATAAAAAAAGGTTGCCTGAAACCATGCGTTTTTGCTGTCGATAAACACCGCAAACGGGAAAAACTGCAAATCAGGGTTTGTGACCATGTTGCCATATGCCTCCTGATTGGCAAAGTTGCCCCATCGGCCTATACATTGTGCAATGAGCAAACCTGGCACGATAAGGTCGGATATCTGAAAAAAGTTTTGCTTTTTGACTTTTGCAACGATTGCAGCCGTGATATAACCCACGATGACTGCGCCATAAATGCCAAGTCCACCATCACGAAAGTTCCAGAACCTTGCCCAGTTGCTTGGTTGTCCGTCGTATGGAAACAAAAAGAAATAAAGTCTTGCACCAAGTATGGCAAGCGGAATAACGATAACTGCATAGTCAACTGCATCGTATGGGTCATAGCCATTTTTTTTGAGAAAATGGGCAAACAATGATATTGCAACCGCTATGCCACTGACTATGATAATTGCATAATAATAAATCTCAACGCCAAAAACCGTAATATGTGGTCTGGCATTTAACAACATTTCCATCATACCATATATTATAACATAAAGATTTAAATATACAAGTACAGAATTGCAAATCTTTGATTGACAAATCAACAAATGGATAATAAAATTTTTGATATGGAAAATAACGGACAAAATATGACAAAAAACAAAAAAATAGCACGTATACTCATTATTGCGGGCATTGTATTTGCAATAATTGCACTTGGTTATCTTGTACTTAAACTCACTGGTGTGCTTGACCTTTTTGACTCTGCAGAGTCTCTCAAAGAACTCATTTTGAGCACTGGCATATGGAGCAGACTTGTGTTTGTTTTCGTGCAGTTTTTGCAGGTTACTTTTTTGCCTGTCCCTGCCATGGTCACAACAATTGCAGGCACGTTGATTTTTGGTGCTTTTGAGACATTTTTGCTCAGCATTGTTGCAATTATGCTTGGTCGCCTTTTTGCATTTTGGCTTGGCAGAAAGTTTGGTATGCCATTGGTAAAATGGATGGTCGGTCAGGAAGACGCAACAAAATGGTCACAGGTGCTTGGACGAGGCAAATATACTTATTTTTTGATGTTGCTTTTTCCTCTCTTTCCGGATGACATATTGTGTATGATTGCCGGCATAACAACCATGAGCTGGAAGTTTTATATCGTTGCAAATGCCATTGCCGTTGTGATAACAAACTTTGCAATGTGCTTTTTTGCAAGTGGCGAACTTATACCCTTTAGCGGTTGGGGCATCCCGGTGTGGATTGTGCTTGGAGTTTTGCTTGTGGTTGCAATTTTTTGCTCGTTTAAATACAAAGACAAAATCGAACAGTTTGTATACAGACTTGGCGAAAAACTTGGCAGAAAAAAAGA
>JAFTHO010000020.1 GCA_017457385.1 Clostridia bacterium
AATGTTTGTCCTGCTCGAGACGATTTTTTTCAAGATAGTCTACGGCATTTTTGTATGCCATATCCACAAGTTCTTTTTTAGTGCCACGTTGCGGTTGCAACACAGACACTTTTTTGCCTGCAGACAAAGTGAGATATTCTTCCAGGGCATCCTTGTCCTCCGGCATAACGCCAACAAGCACCTCTTTGACTTCGACATTGTTGTTGGCATAATATTGTGACAAAAATGCAGACATTGCCTGCGATTCGCTCAGGCTCACGTCAATGACAGGAAAAGTCTCGCACGACAAAATTTTGCCCTTGCGTATGCCCAAAAACGTGACCACGGTGCTTTTGCCGTCGGCACACAAATGAAACACGTCGTAGTCCACGATTCTGGTAAGGTTTACAACCCTTGTCTCACGCAGTTTTGCCAGAAGGTCAAGCTGATTTTTTGCAAGCAAGGCTTTTTCGTACTCCATATTTTCGCTTGCAACAGCCATTTTTTGTTTGAGCATATCCACAACGTATTTGTCGTCGCCATTTAAAAAGTCCACAAGTTTTTTTATCGTTTTTGCATAGTCCTGCTCGCTGATATATCCTTTGCAAGGCCCATTGCAACGCCCTATGTGATAGTTGAGGCAAGGGCGATGATTTTTTGGCAGTTTGTCAAAATCGTGTTTGCATGCCACCACCGGAAAGATATCCCGTATAAGGTTGAGATAGTCTTTTGCACTGCCCATAATCGGGCCAAAATATCTTGTGTTGTCTTTTTTTACTTTGCGTGTGATTTCTATCCGAGGGAATTTGTCTTTTGCAAACAACCTGAGATAAGGATATTGCTTGTCGTCTTTGAGCAATATGTTGTATGGCGGATTGTATTTTTTGATAAGATTGTTTTCAAGACTGAGTGCATCTGTTTCGCTTTTTGTGATGATATAGCGAAAGTCGTCCACGTGAGTCATCATAAGGCTCACTTTTTCTGTCTTGTTTGACGTGAGATAAAAATATTGTTTTACTCTGTTTTTGAGCACCTTTGCCTTGCCCACGTAAAGCACGTGACCATCTTTGTCATACATGATATACACGCCGGGATTGTCTGGCAGGTTTTTTATTTTTTCATCAAGTTTTTGTCTTATATCCATACACAAAAATTATAGCACGACTAAAAGCAGTTTTCAATACCTAAAAACCCAGATACTCCACACCAGACAACATGACCTGGTTGATTTTGCTTGTTGACAGACGATAAAAAACAGTTTTGCCCTGCCTTGTAAAAGTGACAATCCCCGTGCTCCTGAGCAGTTGCAGTTGATGAGATATTGTCGTTTGGTTCATCTCAAGCACGCATGCAAGGTCATTTACACACATTTCGCTGATGGACAGAGCAGAAATGAGCCTGAGCCTTGTTTTGTCTGCAAACATGGCAAACAAATCTGCAAGTTTTTGCGACATAACCTTGTCTGGCAGATAATAGGTAATTTCTTTTTGAGTGCGTTTGTCCAGAAGTTTTGGTTGCATCATAGTGCACGTCCCCCTTTTTTATAAATGTTAATATGTGCACATATTTTGATTTTGTCGCATATTGTAGTAAAAAAAACTGTTTTGTAAATCAAGGGGGATAACAATATGAACTTGTCCGGCAACCTTTTGTATCTTTTGCTTTTGTATGCTGTGCTTGACAAAGACAACAGACTGTCCACAACGTCAGGACTGCTTGTTGCACTTGCCATTATGCTTTATGGCACATGTCGCACCGCAATAAACGTTTGTTGCAACAACCAACGCAACAACTGCAATACCAACAACAACTGTGGCATCAGCAACTTTGCAGGCAATCCTTTTCAATCAATAAACAATTTGTTTTAGACAATATTTTTGAGCAACAAAAAAAGCAACGGTTTTCCGTTGCTTTTTGTTTTTATTATTCCTGCGCCTGATAAACCCACTTTGTAATTTCTCCGTCAACGTAATGCCACCAGTTGCCATCAAAACCCGTGCCATCGCCGTTTGTTGCAGGTTGATTTTGACTGTACCAGTATACGACACATTTTTGGTCATTCCAGTTATCGTCCCATCCATCCGGTTTGACTGACGCCTCGCAATAAATCGTGAGATTTTCGCAATGGGCAAATGCATATCTGCTGACGTAAGCCACACTTTGTGGCATTGTTAAGCTTTGCAGTTTTGGGCAACTTGTCAACACACCCGAGCCAAGTGTAGTCACCTTTGAAGGAATATTTATGCTTTCGAGATTTTCACAACCGGAAAACACATAAGAACTGATGACTTTCAACTCGTCAGGCAAAACCACGTGAGTGAGTTTTTTGCAATTCTGAAACACCCACAAACCAAGACTTTCGAGTTTGCTGTTGTTGCCAAACGTTATATCCGTCAACTGCTCGCAATCCAAAAATGCACCGTTTTCCATTTTGGTCAGTTGACTGTTGTCTTCTATTGTAACAGTCCTGAGGTTTTTGCATCTGTCAAATGCTCTTTCGCCAATTGTTTTTACACTTGCAGGTATATATACACTCAATATGTCATTGTTGTATGTGAAAGCTTTTTTCTCTATTGCAACAACCGGCTGTCCACCCACTGTTGATGCAATTTCTACGTTGACGTCATCACCCAGATATGCAACAACCATTGCACCGTTTTGTGTGACAACGTATTGCACGCCGTTTTGTCCCACGACAATTTGCGGATTGCCCCAGTATACCGGATTGTCTGTGCTACTGTCCATCCAGTCATCTGCCCAGCCATCCGGTTTGCTTTGTGCCCCGCAAATAACTACCGCACTGTTTGAATTAAAAAACACACGATGACCCATTTGAATCACACTTGCAGGTATCACGATTTTTCGCAAATCTGTACTCGCAAACGCAAAGTCGCCAATGCTTGTGATTGTGTCAGGCAACAAAATTGATTTGAGATGACCCTGATTGTCAAATGCACTTTGTGCTATTGCCGTGACAGTGTTGCCGTTGTAAGATGAAGGAATTGTGACGTCAGCGCCCTCGCCGGAATATCCGGTGATAACAACATTGCCGTCTTTTGTGATATAGTCCACACCCTGACTGTCTGTTGAAAGGGTTGCACCAAAATATACAGGCACGTAGTCTGCAACCCGGTCATCTGCCCATCCATCAGGTTTGCTTTGTGCCTCGCAATATACTTTTTGTTTGCCATAATGACAAAATGCCTTGCTTTCGATATTTTCAACAAAAGCAGGTATAATCACTTTTGTTATAGTGTAACAATCGTCAAACGCACGATAACCTATACTGCTGACAGCATATCCATCAAGTTGTGACGGAATTTGCACCACCTTGCCCCTTCCGTTATAATCCGTGATGACAGCCTTGCCATCTTTTATGATATAGTCAAGCCCCTGGTCATCTGCATACACCTGATCAACTCCCCAATATACAGGGTCGTTGTTGTCATTCCATGATGTTTCCCAGTTTTGTGGCTGACTTTGTGCCTCGCAATAAATGGTAACTTTTCTCAAACGGCTGAATGCATCACGGCCAAGGTAGGCGACACTTGACGGAACATACACGTTAACAATGCCTGTGTTTTGAAAAGCAGAATTATAAATGTGTGTCACTTTGTCAGAAATAACAATGTTGTCAAGGCTTTCGCAATAACCAAAAGCATCCATACCAATTACAGTTACGTTTTGTGGAATAACCACGTTTTTGAGTTTTTCGCAGTAGAAGAAGGTAAACGAATTGATTTGTGTGATGAGTTTGTTGTCGCCAAAATCTATGCTTTCGAGGTTTTCGCAATATGAAAAAGCAGATGAAGAAATGTTTTCTACACTCTCTGGTATAACTATTTCTGTCAGTCCCGTGCAATGACCGAATGCACCCGTTAAAGACCTCAACTGAACACCTATTGAAAAGTAAAAAGAGATTACCTACCTTATTCGGATTTTAAATTTCTCCAAAATTATTGCCTTGCGTTTGTGTCGTTGTATCACAGATAAAA
>JAFTHO010000021.1 GCA_017457385.1 Clostridia bacterium
AAATGCCACCTCTGTACATAATTTTCTAATATACAGTATAACACAACAAAAAAACTCTTTCAATAAAAATGCCAAAAAAAGACGGAGTTATACTCCGTCTGTAACCTTTTCAACCCTGACCGCCATAGAGATACAACAGCGCACCACGATAAATTTGCTCTGCAAGTTGTTTTTGATAATTTTTGTCACACAGTTTTGCCTCGTCCTCTGGATTGGACAAAAAACCACACTCCACTATTATGCTTGGGCTTGACGTGCATTTGAGCATAAAATAGTCGCCACGCAAAGCAGAGTGAGTATTGTTTGTAAAATCATTAAGCACCGTCTGCACCCTTTGCGCAAACGCCATGCCCACTTCATCGCCAAAAAACACCTGAGGCCCACTGCGTTGTGACGACGAAAACTTGTTGCAATGTATGGACAGCACAAGGTTTGCTTTTGCATCTCTTATCGTCTGCAGTCTTTTTTGCATATCACGTTTTTTAAACCCTGCCGATGGCACACCATAAAGCCCGTTGTCGTCACTTCGTGTCAGCACCACTTTAAACCCACCCTGCTCGAAAAATTCCTTCAGCAACAATGTGATTTGCAGGTTTATTTTGCTCTCTTTTACACCCGTGTTCACCCCGGTCACTCCGCCGTCAATTCCGCCGTGCCCGGCATCAAGTGCAACCACAAAATTATACCCCAAAACCTGCCTGTCGTTATATACCTTTTCGCCAAGGTTGTACACACTTGTGCACACAGCCAAAACAATGCAGACAACCACCGCTTTTTTGCCAAATTTGTGCCAAATACCGCCAAAATCACCCATTTTTTGCATAAAATCACCCAAAAATGAAAAAGTTATTCACTTATCCACAAAGTTATCCACATAAACGTTTGTTCGTGTGGACAACTTGTTTCACGAACAAGGTGTCATTTTTCACACCATGTTTTTGCATTTTTTATGCAACAATTTATGTTTTTTTTGCACTTTTTATGAACAAAATCAACCCCTTGTTGATTTGCTTTAAACAAGCATATTGACAAGTGGCAAAATGTGTTTTAAAGTGGATTTATATGAAAAGCACTCACGAACTGACAAAGGTGGCAATGTTTGCCGGTGTGACGGCAGTTTTGTCACAAATAGTTTTGCCTGTTGGCCCCGTGCCATACAACCTTGGCTTGCTTGGAGCAATGCTTGCAGGCATGCTTTGCTCACCTGCCACGGCAACCTTTGCAATGGTGGCATACATCTTTATGGGTATGGTTGGATTGCCTGTGTTTGCAGGTTTTGTGGGTGGCATTGGCGTGCTGATAAACAGCACGGGTGGATATCTGGTCGGATATATTTTAACAGCCCTTTTGACAAGCCTTGCAAAAGACAAAAAATGGTTTTGGACACTAGTTTCAATGACGTGCGGTTTGCTTTTGTGCTATGCCTTTGGCACAATCTGGTTTATGCTCGTGTCAAAAAACAGCATTGTGGCAAGCCTTGCATATTGCGTAGTGCCTTTTGTTTTGCCCGACCTTGCAAAAATTGCATGTGCCTTTTTGCTTGGCAAAGCAGTTGGCAAGCGGATGAAATTTATCAATCACAAATAAAAAAAGCGTAGCAATTTGCTACGCTTTTTGTTTTTTAGTTTTTTGTTTTGAGTGTGAGTGTTGGGCATGCATTGAGGTCAAGACCTGCAAGGTCAATTCCCTCACGTGCAAGAAAATATCCTTGTGATGCAATCATTGCGGCATTGTCGCCACAATATTTGAGTTGTGGCAAAAAGATTTTTATGCCACGTTTGTCACACTGTTGTGTGGCGTACTCACGCATATAACTGTTTGCACCAACACCACCTGCAACGCAAAGTTTTTTGTGGCTTTGGTCTGCAATTTTTACAGCCTCATCCACAACACCTTTTATTGCCGCAACGGTAAAACTTTTTGCAAGGTTGTTTTTGTCCGGCTGGATGCCCTTTTGCGCAAGGTTGTGCACGTAGTTGATAACACCTGTTTTTAATCCACTGTAACTAAAGTTGCCATCCTTTAACACCACAGACTTAAACTCTGTATCTGCAACGCCATTTTGTGCAAGTTTGTCTATCTGAACACCACCCGGATAGCAAAGACCAAGTGTGCGTGCAACTTTGTCAAATGCCTCGCCACACGCATCGTCTATGGTTGTTTTTAGCACGGTATAGTCGGTATAACTTTGCACGTCCACAATGGCAGTGTGACCACCGCTTGCCAAAAGACAAGTAAAAGGTGGCTCGAGGTCCGGGTGAGTGATATAGTTTGCACAAATGTGACCCTCTATATGGTTTACCTTGACGAGTGGTATATCGTTTGCCTGACAAAACGCCTTTGCAAAAGACACACCCACAAGCAAAGCACCCACAAGCCCTGCACCATAGGTGACGGCAACGTAGTCGATATCTTTTATGCCAACCTTTGCCTGATCGAGCGCCTCTTTTACAACCACGTCAATGTTCTGCACGTGGTTTCGGCTGGCAATCTCTGGCACAACGCCACCATATTGTTTGTGTATATCTATTTGAGAGTTGACTATGCTTGACAACACTTCACGACCGTTTTTAACGACTGATGCCGCAGTTTCGTCACAAGACGACTCTATGCCAAGCACGATTATATCTTTTTTCATTACAACGCCTTTTGGAGATAATCTTCGATATAAGGTTGAATGTTGCCATCCATAACGTCATTTATGTTAGAGTTTTCAAACCCTGTGCGATGATCTTTGACAAGAGTGTATGGGCAAAATACGTAAGAACGAATCTGACTGCCCCACTCTATCTTTTTGATTTCGCCTTTGATAGACATTGCTTCTTCCATCTGCTCACGCTCTTTAAGTTCGATAAGTTTGCTCTTGAGCATACGCATTGCCTGCTCACGGTTCTGGATTTGACTGCGTTCATTTTGACAAGCAACTACAATGCCTGTTGGCAAGTGAGTGATGCGGATTGCAGACTCTGTTTTGTTGACGTGCTGACCACCTGCACCACTGCTGCGATAAGTGTCAACTTTGAGGTCTTTTTCTTCTATGACAATGTCGATATCGTTGCTGATCTCTGGCATAACTTCGAGAGATGCAAAAGAAGTGTGTCTGCGTTTGTTTGCATCGAAAGGAGAAATGCGAACAAGACGGTGCACGCCTTTTTCTGCCTTGAGATAGCCATATGCATTGATGCCGTTGACCTGGAAGGTAACTGATTTGATACCTGCTTCGTCGCCAGGGAGCATATCCAACTCTGCAACTTTGTAGCCACGACGCTCGCAATAACGAGTATACATGCGATAAAGCATACTTGCCCAGTCCTGTGCCTCTGTGCCACCTGCGCCTGCGTGCAAAGTCATGATTGCATTGTTGCCGTCATATTTGCCACGGAGCAAAGTTGCAATATACAACTCGCCGATCTGTTTGTTGAGCGAAACGCATTCGTTTGCAGTTTCTTCCAGCATGGCCTCGTCGTCATCACACATATCGAGCAATTCGTCACAGTTTGCCAAAGCACCTGTGAGTCTTTCGAGCTCTTCGAGTTTGTATTCGATAGATTTTGCCCTTTGAGCAACGCCCTGTGCTTTTTGCACGTCGTTCCAAAAGTTTTCGGCATTCATCTCCTCATTGAGTTGTTTGAGTTCGGCATTGAGTGCGTCTACGTCGAGCGACTCTTTTATACCGGCAAGTTTTGCAGAAAGATCTTTTAAGTCTCTTTTGATTTCGTCTACCTGGATCACAGCAGTTCTCCTTATAATTTATACTAACAATTTATTATTGCACAACAAAAGGTTTTTTGTCAATCGACTGCATACGTGCCACAACACACCTGCCACTTTATTTAATTTTTTTTGTTGCACTGAGTGACAGCAACACCTGTGACGGATGATAAAAAATGCTGTGGATTGAAACGGGTGCTCTCACAATTTTTGTTATAAAGTGGTCTGCTTCCAAATCAAGCAGGTTTATCATTTCGCCAAAACCAACGAAAAGGTCGCAACACACAAACAACAGTAAACCAACTGCAAGCATTTTGTTTTGGTTAAAGTGCAAAAAAGCAAACGCAAGGTTTGTCAACAGGTTGCCAAAATATATCATAGAAAAAACAACGTATGCAGGAGTATCACTCACCACAAGCAAACTGCCCACAACAAGCAAAAGCATCAGTACAAGCCTTGCAACAACGTTTGCCCAAAACTCTTTTTTATTTTTTGCAAAAAGCAAAGTCCTTGCACCATAAGCAAGTTGAACAACCACAAAAAAGCACATTGCAAGGTTTTTGTTTGAGCCACCTTTTAAAATAAGAAAAAAGTCTGCACAGGCTGTGCAAAAAAGTGCAACTGCAAGCAAAAGGCTTTGTTTGTTTTTTTGCAACAAAACAAGACTTGTTGCAAAACACAACAAAATTGCAACGTATGCCACAACACGCACGTTGCCAACACCAAACACAACAAATGGATAAAGGCAAATTTGTGCAAGCAAAAACAGCAGTATATATAATTTTTTAAAGTTTATATTTTTTAGTGTCATAATAGTTCATTTAAAAAGCACGGCTAACACCGTGCTTTTTGTTTTTGTTTTTCAACAAGAGTCTCCACCCGAACCTGCTCCGTCAGGTGCTCCACCAGCAACCATAATAAAGTCCTGAGTTATTTCTGTTGCAGGTGCATGTTGCAATGGGTGATATGATGCATATTCGTGTTTGTCAAACAATGCTTTTACAGAGTCTGACCATGCTTTTGCAGCAGACGAACCATCTCCTTTTATATCATCCCAGTAATATTCTGCATCGATATAGTCAACAAGTCTTGCAGGGCCTGCGCCACTGCCGTCAAACAACAATACTGTTGGGGTATACATGCGGGAATATGAACCAACAACACCGTTTGAAGTTATTGTAAAGTTGTTTGCAATGCCAACTGAGTGCTCCCATTTAGGAACAAAGTCAGGGAAATAGTCTCTGATAAGATTTGCATACAAATAGTTGAAATTGTATGCACCACCCAATGCGTCACCTTTTCGTGTCTGGAGGTTTGATGCAAGAAAGGCAAAATCAAGTCCGATTTTTATATCACTGCCCTGACTGGTCATTGATGCAATTCTTGTGCCACCTTCAAGCCTTGGGTTAAAGTTGTATATACGATCTATACCATAGTCTTTTGCAAGGTCGTTTGTAATTTTGGCAACCGCAGTTGTGTTTGGACACCACACCCCACCGGTAATAACAACAAACATTCCTTCGCTTGTGTCAAGCAGGTGACTGAATTGAGCATAGTTTGCAAGGTTGACAAACACGTCTTGCTTTGGTGCTGTAAACTGGTCGTCAACCATATGCCATCTGTCATCCGCATAGCCATTGAAAACGTCTATGTTGCTTGGGTCATAGTCGGCAGGATTTGTGCTCGTATAAGAAACGCCAGGTTTTCGTGTTGCAACTGCGGCAATAACCTTTGCTCCTTGTGTATAATTTTCGTTTGCAACAATTTGTGATTTTAAAATTTCTACGTATTTTGTACCATCCCAACGAGCTGTTGAAGGCTGTGCTTTGACAGAAATCAACGTGTGGTCAACAACAGGTTTCGTTTGTCTGAAAGTGCTGTTTTCGTCCTGACACATAAGAAAATTGAAGCGTTGCTGAACATTGCTCAACTGGCTTTCTGCAGATACTGTATCCAAAGTATCAAGCAAATTTGTAGTATGAGCATTTGTATCATATGACGCATAGCCACCTGCAAGATCAGGATTGAAGTGATGAATTGTTATACCCCATTCGTGAGCAAAATCATTTATCATTTGAAATCTTGCCTGTGCATTTGAGTCATTTTCGCTGTCGACAAAAATAACCCATTCGCCGTTTATTGTCATCATTTCGTCAAGGTCACTAAAGTTGATTGCCTGAATTTTTGATGATTTGCTGAAGTTGTATTTAACTGCATAATAATTATAGTCATATGCAGGGTTTTTATCCATCCACTTTGCAGTAAAAGTCACGTTACCAGTCAAAGTATACTTTTTGCCCGTTACTTTTGTGTTACCAACGTACCATGAGTCAAAAACGTAGCCCTCTTTTGTTGGCAAAGGCAAATCAATCACGTCGCCAACAAATTGTTGCAGTCCCACGACTGGATTTCCACCGTCAACGTCAAAATCTACGGTGCAGGCAACCGGTTCAGCAGGCAACTGATGCCAGCTAGCTTTTAAAGTGACGTTTTTGCTCACTACGTATGGTGACGAAACTTTGCTTTCGCCCTCATACCAGCCAAGAAACTCATATCCTTCTCTTACAGATTCAACAAGATTTATCATTTCACCTTCTTGAACAGTTTGTGATGCAACGGCACTGCCACCATTTGCGTCGAAAGTCACAGTATATTCTTTTGCTTTGCATCCTGTTGCCAGCATTGCCAACGAAATGCACAAAACCAACAACAAAATCACTTTTGCAAACTTGTATTTTCGTGTCATACGCATCCTCCCATTATATTTATATTTATCTTATATTTTATTATACTGGCATATGCCAG
>JAFTHO010000022.1 GCA_017457385.1 Clostridia bacterium
GAAAAAAGAAAAAAAGTCAAAAAAGGATAAATAAAAAACAAAAAAGCGGGTTGAAAAACCCGCTTTTTTATTTGATTTCAATTTTGTTGAAAAGTCTTGTAAGAAGTGACATGAGTGGATATGCAAACTGTGCCACACAAACAAGAATGAGCACTTCTACGTAACTGAGTGAAACGTAGCCAAAAAACCAGCCAAGTGCAAAAACGCCGACTATTGTCATTGCACCTGCAAGCAAAAGCACGATTACACGATAGACGTTAAACGGTTTGCAGTTGAACACCAACGCATAATATACTGCAACTGTATAGCTGAGTGCCGCTATAGTTTCGAGCTGAGCCTGCTCGACAGGTATAAACGCCATTGCAATCATGTATACAATGCTTGTCGTCGCAATAAATACAAGCGAATTTGGCAATGCCTTTTTGAGCACCTTTGGCAAAAATTTGCCGTGTATGAGGCTTGTGTTTGGCTGGAAGGCAAGCATAACCGAGCCAAAACCAACAATGCACGTTTCCATAAGGATAATGCTGTTTGTTGAATATGGATAAGTGATGTTGAGAGCCAATGCCAGAATTGTAAGCACTATCGTGTAGATAGTTTTCATAAAGAAAAGTGACGTTACGCTCTGTACGTTGTTTACTACCCTGCGACCCTCTGCAACAACACGTGGCATAGATGCAAAGTTGTTGTCAACAAGCACCAGGTGGGCAACGTTGCGGGCAGCCTCACTGCCGGCAGCCATTGCGATTGAGCAGTCTGCCTCTCTCATAGCCAAAATATCGTTTACACCGTCGCCAGTCATGCCGACAGTCTTTTTGACTTTGCGCAATGCTTTGACGAGAATTGCCTTTTGATCTGGTGTAACACGGCCAAAAACAGTATATTTGTTTGCCGCTTCTGCAACCTGCTCGTCACTCATACCCTCAAGGCTGATGAATTTGTCTGAGTCTTCAATTCCAACCTTTCGTGCGATTTCTGATACTGTGATTGGGTTGTCACCAGAAATAACCTTTACTTCTACGTTGTTGTCTTTAAACCATTGTATTGTCTCAGGTGCATCGGGACGTATACGGTCCTCTATAACAATGAGTGCCACCGGACGACGGACAGCAGGCAGTTTTGGTTCGTCTGTGTCGTGTTTGAGTATTTGTGATGCAGAGTTTGCAAGCACAAGCACACGATAGCCCTGTTCGGCATATTTTTGAACAAGTTTGTCAACCTTTACGTTGCCGTTTGGCAAAACAAACTCTGGTGCACCAAGAAAATAAGTGCCTTCGCCCTCAAATGATACGGCAGAAAATTTGCGGTCTGATGAAAATGGCACTGTTGCAGTAACTGCCATACCCTTTGCAGAACCGAATTTTTCTCTCAATGCAATTGACGTCATATTGTTGTCGTCAAGCGCACGCATCATGTTGCCGACAATTTGTTTTATTGTTTTTGTATTGTCGTTTTTTATTTCGATAATTTCTTCTACAGTCATTGTACCGTCTGTGATTGTGCCTGTTTTGTCAAGGCAAAGCACGTTTACCCTTGCGAGCATTTCGATACAATAAAGCTCCTGCACCAGAGTGTTGCGTTTTGCAAGTCTGATGACAGAAACCGCCAGCGTTGCACTTGTGAGCAAAAATGCACCCGCAGGAATCATTGGTATGATACTGCCAGCAGTTTTGCTGATTGCAAATGCAATTGGGTTTACGTCAAGCGGTGCATTGCTGTAGTTGTTTTTTAATGAAAGTATTGTTATTGGCACGATGATGATTGCAATAAACACAAGCACACTGCGCAACGCCTTTAACAATTCTGAACGTGGTTTTTGATATTTTTTTGCTTTGAGCGTGAGGTTTTGTATATAGTTGTGTTCGCCGATTTTGTCAACACGAACCACGCAAGAGCCACTTGTTACGTAACTGCCCGCATATACAACGTCACCTTTCCTTTTTGCCACAGGCACAGATTCACCCGTGAGCATAGATTCGTTGACTTCTGCCTGACCACTGACAACAATTGAGTCGGCACAAATCTGTTTGCCCAAAGAAAGCACCATTATGTCGTCAAGCACCACGTCGTCAACAGAAATATCCTGTTCTTTTCCGTCACGGATGACAGTTGCCATCGGTGCTGACACAATTGACAGTTTTTCTATTGTCTTTTTTGACTTGCACTCCTGTATGATTGCAATGCCCGTGTTTAAAACAAGCACTATCATAAACAAAACCTGATTCCACAAGCCATAATATGCAAGTGCAATAAAAATGACAAAGTATATCAGGTTGAAAAACGTGAATATGTTTGTCAAAAAGATTTGCAGATAACTTTTGCCAGTCTTTTTGTCAAGATAGTTTGTGAGACCATCTTCTATACGCAAATCAACCTGACCTTGTGACAGCCCCCTTTCGGCAATGCTGTCATACCTCTCTGCCTTTGCAAGAGGCACGGCCATTTTCTTTTTGTTTTTTGTTTGTTTTTCGTTTTTTGCCATATCAGTCTGTAATTCTCACTTCGCCCCTTTCGTTAACCTGCCAGATTTGTGTATAACCCTGTGTGCGAAGTTGCTCCAAAAGATAACCAAAGTTTTTGATGCGTTTTGCAACAAGACAAATATCGCCTTGTTCTCTCACCTGTTTTGCTTTTGCAAACACGTCTGCAATAATTTGTGCATTGCAACGGCCGTCAACCACGTATGCAACTTTTTTGCGTGTCTGATCTGCTTTTTTGCCTTGTTCTGCAAGGATGGTAAAAATACGTTCAAATCCAATAGAAAAACCGCATGCAGGCACGTTTCTGTTCAAAAATCTGCCAAGCATATTGTCATATCTGCCACCGCCTGCAACAGAAACGCCAAAACCGTCAACGGCGATTTCAAAAATAGGACCTGTATAATAGTTCATACCGCGAACGAGAGTGCAGTCAAACTTGATTTTAAAGTTGTCGTTTTGATTTACACCAATGATGGTTGCAAGGTCGTCAAACACTTTTGCGTCCACAACGCCGTCAAGCAATTCTTTTGCTTTTTGCAAACCCTGCTGAGAAATATCGTTTGCAAGGCTGATGAGTGTTTGTGCATTTGTGCTGTCCATGCCTTCGGCAACAAGTTCGTTTACAACGCCTTCACTGCCAATCTTGTCAAGTTTGTCAAGAGCGATAAACACGTTGTCAAAATTTTCTTCGGCAAAGCCTGCTTTTTGAGCAAGACCTTTGAGGATTTTTCTGTCGTTGATTTTTACAGTAAAGCCGTTGAGACCAAGTTTTGCCAAAGCAGTTGTAGTTGCAGAGATGAGTTCCATTTCTGCCATACAGCTTTCTTCACCGATGATGTCGATATCGCATTGAACAAACTGACGAAAACGGCCTTTTTGTGGTCTTTCTGCACGCCATACGTTGCCAATCTGTATTGCTTTAAACACGTTTGGCAAGTTGCCGTTGTTGTTTGCATAATATCTTGAAAGTGGCACAGTGAGGTCATATCTCAAGCCAAGGTCACAAAGCTGGTCCTGAGATGCGTTTTCGAGTTTTTCGCCACGTTTGAGAATTTTGAAAATAAGTTTTTCGTTGTCGCCACCCTGTTTTGAAGTGAGTGTTTTGATGTCTTCTACACAAGGAGTTTCTATTTCTGTAAAGCCATAAGAAGTATACACACCTCTTACAGTGTTGAGTATTTGTTGTCTGAGTTCAAGATCCGCAGGCAAGATGTCTCTCATGCCTTTTGGTGGGGTTTTGCTGAGCATATTTCCTCCATAACGGACAATAGTCCATATTTTCCATTATATATATAAAAAGAGTTTAACACAGAGATAAATCTGTGTCAAACTCCGTCATTTGTAAATTTGTTTTTATTTTTATTTTGTCCTGAAAATCACGTATCCAAAGGCCGGAACACAACCGTTGTCGTCAAGTTTTCCCATATATACAACGTCGTTTTCGCCAACAAGCACAGGGTGAGGATATTTGTCTGCATTGACAAAAATTTTGTATCCTTTGCCCTCTTTTTTGCGTTCAAACGAGAACAAGCCGCTATAGCAGTTGATATTTTCTATCTCGCTGTCAACAAACACTTCGTCATGACGAAGGTTGCCAAGATTGCGATAAAACTCGATGAGTTCGCAGTCTTCTTTGCCCCACGGATAACACTGACGGCAGAAAGGATCGCCAAAACCCTCAAGACCTGCCTCGTCGCCATAAAACAAGCAAGGCACACCATAGAGAGTATATTGCAAAACGGCAGCCAAAAGTTGTTTGCGTTTGCAAATTTCTTTCATATCTCCACTCAGTTTAAAGGTTGCCTGACTGTCTTTGCTTGCAATCTCAATATTGCTGAGTGCAGTGACAATGCGTTTTGTGTCGTGTGATGACAACAGGTTGAACAGCTTGTCCAGATTGTCTTTTGGATAGTTGTTGAGTTGTTGCAACACCACGTTTTTGAGATAGTGACCGTCACCATATACAAGATATTTTATGATGCCGTCTTTGAGCGGATAGTTCATGACGCTGTCAAGTTGTCCACCCTGAAAATATCTGCGACGCTGGTTGTAAGAAATTTTGTCAGTTGCGTTTTCCCACACTTCGCCAATGATAACTTTGTCACCGCAATCTTTGATTGCTTTGCACAATGGGTCAAGAAAAACGTCAGGCAGTTCGTCAACGACGTCAAGACGAAAACCTGCAACACCCATTTTTAACCATTTTGGCACAACTCTTTCGCAAATAAAGTCGATATATGCAGGGTTGCTTTTGTTTGTGGCAGGTAAAGTCTGTATGCCCCACCATGACGCATATTCACGTGGCCATACGTCAAAGTTGAACCAATCATAGTATGGCGATTGTTTTGACTGATATGCACCAACACTGTCATAACGACCATATCTGTTAAAATAGATGCTGTCGTCACCCGTGTGGTTAAACACGCCGTCCAAAATGACTTTTATGCCCATTTCGTCTGCTTTTGACACAAACTCTGCAAAAATCTGTTCGTCACCAAAGCCAGGGTCAATCTGCAAAAAGTCACCCGTGTTGTATTTGTGGTTTGAATTTGCCTTGAACACAGGACTGAGATAAATTGTAGTCACGCCAAGGCTTTTGATATAGCCGAGTTTGTCACAAATGCCCTTTATGTTGCCACCAAAAAACTCGTTGTTGAGTATTTTGCCATTTACAGGCAAATGGTCTGGCACTTGACCCCAGTTTTCGTTGAGGACTGCACCCACAGGATACTCAAGCTCGCCATTTTTTGCAAACCTGTCCACAAAAACGTGATAAACAACGCCACCCTTGAACCAGTCTGCATTGTTTTTTTGCGGTCTGTATACAGTGAGCTGATACTGAGCATATACTTCGTCGCACCATACGCCGTCGAGAGATTCGCTTGGACAAACGTATTTGTTGCCCCAGCCTGTTTCTATCTCGAAGTAATAAAAATACAATCCTTTAAAGGCAAAGTTGATTTCTATACTGTATCTGTCGTAGGTTGCGTCACTTGAAACAAGTGGCATATGACGACGGAGAATATCCTCCTGTCCGTCTTTGTGAAAACGCAAAAAAACACGGTTTGCTTTGACGTTTTTGTCAATTTCTACCGATAAAACAAATGGTTTGTCTTCAGGCAAAGCGCCGGTAATGCTTTTGTAGTTTTTGTTTGTAGGGTTAAACCTGACCATCGGCTTTTGTCTCCATTTTTTATAATAATAAATATGCGACAGACACCCTTTCGGGGTGCTGCCGCAATTATCTCAACAATCAAAAAATTAAACTTTTTTGAGATTCCAGATGTTTTTAGCGTATTCTTCAATACTTCTGTCAGCGGCAAATTTGCCAGCTTTGCTGATGTTGATGAGTGATTTTTGGTTCCACTCAGTTGGGTTTTTGTACAAAGCATCCATTTTTTCGTGAGCCTGCATATAACTTTCGAAATCTGCAAGACACATATATGGGTCTGCAATTGGTGAGCGAGTGAGCAAATATTGCGCAATGTGTGAGAAGTTTTCGCCACCGATTCTGCCGTTGAGTGTTTCGATCACACCTCTGATGATGTGATTTTGATTGTAAAGATTTGTTGAGTTGTAACCAAGTTTCCACAAGTTTTCTACTTCGTCTGCAGTCATACCAAAAATAAAGATATTGTCGAGACCAACTTCCTGTGACATTTCTACGTTTGCGCCGTCAAGTGTACCGATTGTGAGTGCACCGTTGAGCATAAACTTCATGTTGCCGGTACCAGATGCTTCTTTGCCCGCCAAAGAGATTTGTTGGCTGACTTCTGATGCAGGCATCATTTTTTCTGACACAGAAACTGCGTAGTTTTCAAGGAAGATGCAGTTGATTTTGCCTTTAAGGCGTGGATCACTTTCGATTTCTCTGCTGAGTGCGCAAACAAGCCGGATGAGTTGTTTTGCAACGTAATAGCCAGATGCTGCTTTGCCGGCAAAGATAAACGTTTGTGGAGTAACTTCCTTGTTTGGATTTTCGCGGATTTCGTTCATCAATGCGATAACTTTGAGTGCATTGAGGAGTTGGCGTTTGTATTCGTGAATACGTTTTGCCTGTACGTCAAATCTTGTTTGTGGATCGATAACAACGCCGTTGCGTTTGTAAAGATAGTTTGCAAACTCAACTTTGTTTTCGTATTTGATTTGTGCAAGTCGGTCCAAAACTGTCTTGTCTTTAGCAAACTTTTTGAGTTTTGAAAGTTCTGATGCTTTGCTCATAAACTTTTCGCCAATGAGTTCTTTAATGAGGTCATTGAGGCCAGGGTTTGACTGACAAAGCCATCTTCTGTATGCGATACCGTTTGTTACGTTTGTAAACTTTTCTGGTGTGTCGTTGTAGAAATCACGGAAAAGCGTGTCTTTGAGGATATCGCTGTGCAATGCTGATACACCGTTTACGTGGTGTGAACCAACGATTGACAAGTTTGCCATACGCACTTTGTTGTAATACAAAATTGCGCAAGACTGAACTTTGCTTTCGTCACCAGGATATTTGCTGCGCAAATGTGCATTGTGACGGTGGTCAAGTTCGAGAATGATGTCATAAATACGAGGAAGCAAAGTCTGAACGAGTGATTGATCCCATTCTTCCAGCGCTTCTGCCATGACAGTGTGGTTTGTATAAGCCACTGTGCGACTAACGATATCAAATGCTTCGTCCCAGCCGAAATCATGTTCGTCCATGAGTATACGCATAAGCTCAGGGATACACAATGCAGGGTGAGTATCGTTAATGTGGATAGCAGCCATATCTGGCAACGTGTGCAAGTCTCCCCAACGACGGATATGGTCAGCTATGATGTTTTGAATAGATGCTGATACAAGGAAATATTCCTGTTTGAGACGCAATGTTTTGCCTTCGAGGTGGTGGTCAGCAGGATACAAAACTTTAGAGATAAGTTCTGCCTCTGACTGCAATCTCATAACACGTGTATAGTCGCCTGTACCGAAAGTTTTGATGTCAAACTCTCTTTTTGTTTTTGCACTCCACATGCGAAGAGTGCTTGCGCCGTTGCCATAACCAGAAATGATCATTTCGTATGGCATAGCAAGAATTTCATCACAGTCGATATAAATTGGTTTCATACGACCGTCAATCCATTGATATTCTACCTTGCCGTTCAAACGTACTGTTACAGAGTGGTCTTTGCGTTGGATCATCCAAGGCTCGCCACCCGGCAACCAGTTGTCCGGAAGCTCTGTCTGCCAGCCGTCAACGATGCGTTGTTTGAAAAGGCCGTAGTCATAACGGATTGTGTAACCCATTGCAGGATAGTTTTGTGCTGCAAGACCATCGAGGAAACATGCAGCAAGGCGGCCGAGACCGCCATTGCCGAGACCTGCATCTGGTTCGAGATCATAAAGATCTTCGATGTTTACATAAGGTTTAAGTGCTTCGCCGAAGATTTTGTCAAGTTTGAGGTTGAACAAACTTGTTTTGAGTGATTGACCCAACAAAAACTCCATGCAAAGATAATAGACGCGTTTGCCACGCTTTTTCATTCGCTTTTGCGTAAAATCCTGACGTTTTGTCAAAAGTTCATCTCTCACAACACCAACGCAAGCATTGTACAACTGGTCGTTGTTTGCTTCGCCAAGTGTCACGTTGAAATATCTTTTGAGCTTGTCATTAATTCTGTCTTGTGCGGTAAGCGTGTCTGTAATGTGTGCCATAGTTCTCCTTCTTCTCTATCAGATTAGTGTTTCATACATTTTCCAGTATTCTTTTGCAGATTTTTCCCAAGAGAAGTCGGTATTATAAACAATGTTTCGCAAATCAACCCAGGCATCTTTGTGGTTGTTGTAAACTTCTACTGCGTTGCGTACTACGTAGAGGAAATCTCTTGCGTTGTAATTTTTAAATGTCCATCCGTTGCCGTGACCAGTACCGAAGTCAATGATAGAGTCGTTGAGACCGCCTGTTTCACGAGTTACCGGAATTGTACCGTATCTGCTTGCAATCATCTGCGCAAGGCCACAAGGCTCAGTCCTAGAAGGCATGAGATAGATATCACTTGCGGCATAAATTTTTCTTGACAAATCCTGGTTGAATGCAATGATGACGCGAACTTTGTTTGGATAGCGGTTTTCAAAGCTGCGCAAAATGTCTTCGTATCTTGCATCCCCTTTGCCGAGAATAACTAATTGTAAATGATTTTTCATCAATTCGTCAACTGTTTGAATAAGCAAATCGATACCTTTCAGGTCAACAAGTCGTGTAATCATTGAAACCATTGGTACATTTTCGTCTACAGGCAGGTTGAGCATCTGTTGCAACTGCATTTTGTTTTGTGCTTTTGCTTCGAGATTTTTGCCGTTGTATTGTACAAAAATTGACTTGTCGTTTTCTGGATTATAAAAAGTTGTATCAATGCCGTTGATGATACCACGGAGCTTGTATGCATTTTGTTTGATGATATAATGCAAACCATAGCTGTATTCCGGAGTTTTGATTTCTTCGGCATAAGTTGGGCTTACTGTTGACAATACGTCACAACAAACGATTGCACCTTTCATGAGGTTGATGCATCCGTCGTATGTCACGATAGAACGACTTTGTTCGCCAAGACCAAACACGTCGCCAAGGATAGCCTGGTCGTATTTGCCCTGATATGCAATATTGTGGATAGTAAATACTGTGCGGATATTGATATAATATTCGTCACGGAACAAAGTTTTGAGGTATACAGGCACCAAAGCTGTCTGCCAGTCGTTGCAGTTGATGATTGTTGGGATGTATCCCAAAAGTGGCAATACAGACAATGCAGCCTTTGAGAAGAATGCATATCTTTCGCCATCATCAAAATAGCCATAGTGACCTTCACGTTTGAAGTAATATTCGTTGTCGATGAAATAGAAAGTCACACCGTCCTGAACAAGCTCAAACACGCCACAGTATTGTCTGCGCCAAGCAAGGTCAACGTAAGTATAACCAACAAAATTCATCATATCCTTGTATTCTTGTTTAATGTCGCTGTAAAGAGGCACCATGACTCTTACGTCAACTTCTGGGTGGATTGCCTTCATTGCTTTTGGCAAACTGCCCATAACGTCGCCAAGACCGCCTGTTGCACAGAAAGGCTGGCATTCGCTTGCAAGATACAAAATTTTAATTTGTTTTTGTTCTTCTGCTACAGGAGTTGCTTGTACTTCTGCTTCAGCAACGTTTTTAACTGATTTTTTTGCCATTGTACTTCTCCTTAAACTCTAGTGCCTTTGCCAAGGAAGAAAGGCATTTCTTCACAGCCAGAAAGCACTTTGCCACTGCTGATAACTACGTCTTTGTCTGTAATTACACAGTTGAGATTTACGTTATCCATAATGATAGAGTCTTGCAAAATGATGCTGTTTTTGATAACACAGCCACGACCGATTGTTACGCCACGAGAGATAATGCTGTTTTCTACAATACCATCAATTACGCAACCGTCAGCGATAAATGAGTTTTTAACTTTTGCACCACTGCGATAAGAAGTTGGTGCAGAGTCTTTAACTTTTGTATAGATTGCTTTGTATTTTTTGTTGAAAAGTTCGTCACGAACGTCTTTTTCGAGCAATTCCATATTGCATTCGTAATATTTTGCAAGTGAAGTGATCCATGCAAGATATCCGTCGAATTCGTAACCGATAACTTTGATTTTGCCAAGGTTTTTGCCAATAACGTCAAGGTTGAAGTCTGCTTTTGGTTCTCTTGACAAAGTGTCTTTAATGAGAGCGATGAGCATTGTTCTGTTGATAACCCAAAGGTTTACAACTGCGTTTACTTCTGTGCATTCTGATGGTTTTGCAGAAGCAATGTCAACAACGTTGTCGTCTGCATCAACTTTGATAGATGTTACTGTATAGCTTGTGTCGCATACAGTCATTTTTTTGTAAATGCAAGTGATGTCTGCTTTTGCATCAACGTGTTTTTGTATAACGGCGTCAAGGTCCATGTTGCAAACGATGTTGCTGTCTGACAAAACTACGATTTCTTCTTCGCATCTTTCCAAAAAGTTCATTACACCGTTGAGTGCCTGAAGTCTTGTTTCATAAAGATTGTCGCTGTTGTCTGAGAATGGTGGCAAAATAAACAAACCGCCGTTTTTGCGAACGAGATCCCATTCTTTACCAGAGCCAACGTGGTCCATCAAAGACTGATAGTTGCTTTTTGTGATTACACCAACTTTTGTGATGCCACTGTTTACCATGTTTGACAAAGTAAAGTCGATGAGACGATATCTGCCACCGTATGGTACTGATGCGATTGAACGAACTTTTGTAAGTTCTGGAATATTTTTGTCATGAATATTAGAAAGGATAATACCTACTGCTTTCATTTTGCACCTCCGTTGAGACTGTCATACATTGTGCCGGCAGGGATAACTGTGTTGTCAGCAATTTTTTCGTTGCGGGCAACTACACAGATGTCGCCTTTTTTGCCTGTTGCACCAACCACTGCGTTGCAACCGATTTCTGTTTCTTCGTCAATGATTGTAAGCTCTACCATAGCATTCTTTTTGATGACTACGTTTGAGAAGATAACGCTGTCACGAACGATTGCGCCTTCTTCGATTTTTACGCCACTGCCGATAACAGAATTGATAACTGTACCGTCAATTTCTACACCACTGCCGATGATTGAGTTTTGGATGCAAGCATTTGCACCAACGTATTGTGGAGGGTCACCTGCATTTCTTGCATAGATTTTTTGTTTTGTGTCAAAAATGTCAAAGTTTGGTTTTTCGCCAAGCAAATCCATGTTTGCTTCCCAAAGGCTCTTGATTGTACCAACGTCTTTCCAATAGCCTTCAAATCTGTGACCGCAAAGTTTTTTGCCGTCTTTGAGCATATTTACGATGATGTTTTTACCAAAGTCGTTTTCACTGTTAGGATCGTTTTCGTCATCGATAAGATATTGTTTGAGTACAGAATAAGTAAAGATATAAATACCCATAGATGCAAGGTTGCTCTTTGGTTGTTTTGGTTTTTCTTCAAACTCAGTAATGCGGTTTTCTGCATTCATGCTCATGATACCAAAACGGCTTGCTTCTTCCATAGGTACTGGCAAAACTGCGATTGTGCAGTCTGCATTGTTCTTTTTGTGATCCTGCAACATTGCGTCATAGTCCATTTTGTAGATATGGTCGCCTGACAAAATCAAAACGTATTCTGGTTGGTATCTGTCAATAAAGCTAAGGTTTTGATAAATAGCGTTTGCAGTACCTTTGTACCAGTCAGATTTCTTTTTGCCCTGGTATGGTGGCAATACGTGAACACCACCGAAAGTACGGTCCATATCCCATGGCTGACCGTTGCCGATATACTCGTTGAGCACAAGTGGTTGATATTGTGTCAAAACACCAACTGTGTCGATACCACTGTTTGTGCAGTTTGAAAGTGGAAAGTCAATGATGCGGTTTTTAGCACCAAATTCCACCGCAGGTTTAGCCACCTGATTTGTCAAAGCGTAAAGTCGACTTCCTTGTCCACCCGCCAAAAGCATTGCTACACATTCTTTCTTTGTAAGCATTATTGTTCTTTCCTCCTCTCAACTATCATAAGCAGACTTTTTGCAAGTCTTTTTATATTTTCTTTTTCCTGCACTCTTTTGAGTTTCAGGCTTTTGGATTCAATTTAATTTATGACGCAGGCGTCATTTTATCTGTTGTATTTTTTGTTAAGTTTTGCAAATTTTTGCACAAGTTCGTCGTCAAACTGACCTTCTTTCATCTGATAAGACCAGTTACCTTTTGGAACGGACGGCACGTTCATACGATGTTCACTGCCAAGTCCAAGCATATCCTGCATAGACAGGATGACAACTTTGCTTTTGCTTGCAAACAACTCGTCGAAAAAGATTGTATAATCGCCGTCATATCCGGTTTTTGCAATCATATGTTCTTTTTCCCAGCCGTCAATTTTGTTTAGCCAGCCGACAAGTGTGTCGTTGTCGTGAGTGCCGATATAAGAAACACTGTTTTCCAGATGATTTTCCGGCAGATATTTGTTGTCGTCGCCACTGTTGTATGCAAACAACAAAATGTTCATACCAGGATAGTCAAGATCTTTCATCAGTTTTTCAACTTCTGGTGTGATAATGCCAAGGTCTTCTGCAATAATTTCTATGTTTGCAACCTTGCCCATTTTGTCAAAAAGTTCTTTGCCAAAACTTTTGACCCACTTGCCGTTGATTGCCGTTTTTTCGCCTGCAGGCACAGCCCAGAAAGACTCGTACCCACGAAAATGGTCAACTCTGAGCACGTCACACAAAGATTGTGCAATAACAAATCTTTCAAGCATCCACTTGTAATTTTGTTTTTTGTGTTCTGCTATTTTATACACCGGGTTGCCCCACAACTGACCTGTTTTAGAAAAATAGTCAGGTGGCACGCCGGCACCAAGATTTGTTGTATAACCGTCAACCTCAAACAATTTTTGATTTGCCCACACGTCTGCACTGCCAAAACTTGCATACACCGGCATATCGCCAATGATTTTTATGCCTTTGTCGTTTGCATACGTTTTGAGTTTTGCAAATTGTTTAAAGAAAAAATACTGTTCGAAAAGATATTGATTGATTTGTTGCTGGCACTCTTTTGCAAATGCGTTGACTGCACGTTTTTTGCAATCTCTCAAATCCCGTGGCCATTCGTTCCATGGGGCGCACAGTTTTGACGAAAACGCCGTGTAGAGTGCATAGGTGTATATACTTTCGTTTTGTTTTGCCCAGGCCTGCACCTGTTTTTTGACCTCGTCGTCTGCGTTGTCAAACGCCTTTTTGAGCACGACCTCACGATGACGGTCAACCGCCTCGAAGTCCACTCTTTCGCAAACGGGCACGTCAAGATCTTTTTGTTCAAGCCACCCGTTGTCGACAAATTCGTCAAGGTCGATAAAATATCTGTTGCCCACAATGAGCGAATTTGACGAATAAGGCGAGTTTCCGCAATACGGCGAAGTAGGATTCAGTGGCAAAATCTGCCAATAACTGAACCCCGCCTCGTTTAATCTGTCAACAAAGTTAAAGGCATGTCTGCCCAGACTTCCTATGCCATAACCAGGCAAAGACGAAAGATGAAGCAAAACTCCGCTTCCTTTTTTCATAAAGCCTCTGTGTCAGATAATATATTTTTGATCTTTTTTAGGAGCTGAATCAAGCTCTTGTTTTTTGGCTTCGTAGCCTTGTTTGCCAAACATAGCATAAGTTGCTTTTTTGCCTTCTTCTACGCCTGGCTGGTTGTATGTATTGATGTTGAGCATTGCACCGCTGTATGCTGTGTGGAGCATAAAGAAGTACAACAATTGACCGAGTGAATATTCATCAAGACTGTCGATAGTTATTCTCATATTGAGTCTGCCTGCTTTTGTGAGGGCATACTCTGTAGCTTCCATCTCTGTGTTGATGAGTTTGTTCATTGTGCTGCCGCAAAGGAAGTTTACGTCAGGGATATCAGCAAAGCCGTGTGGAATATCAACCGTTGCCCTGAAGTTGTTGATTGCAAGCAGGATGATAACTTTGTCAAACGGACCTTCTGTATACAATTGAACCTGGCTGTGCTGGTCTGTAACGCCAAGTGCTTTTACAGGTGTTGAGCCTGCATAAACAAGGTTGCCGTCGTAGTCAACTGATTTGCCAAGGCTTTCTGCCCAGAGCTGGCAATACCAGTCAGAAATGAGACGAAGGCTGTCTGCATATGGCATCATTACAGAAATGTTGTGACCTGTTTGCATTGCAACGTGCATGAGCAAAGATGCAAACAATGCAGGGTTTTTAGAGATATCGTCTGTACGGCACAACTGATCCATATCTTTTGCACCTTTGAGCATGAGTTTGATGTCGATGCCCAAAACTGCTGCAGGCAAAAGACCTACAGGGCAAAACTCGCTAAAGCGTCCGCCTACACCGTCTGGAATATAGAAAGTTGGGAAGCCCTCTTGTTTTGCAATTTTGATGAGGTTGCCTTGTTTTGGTCTGTTGTTGCAATGATATGCTCATTTGCTTTGTCACCAAGTTTTGATTTGAGCAAATTGTAGATAATCAAAAACTGTGCCATTGTTTCGCTTGTAGCACCAGATTTTGTGATAACGTTAAA
>JAFTHO010000023.1 GCA_017457385.1 Clostridia bacterium
AAACGTCTGCCTGTCGCAACGTACAAACTTGCAACTCATTTGCCATGTGGTCGTTCGGTTTATACCTTGTGTATGTGCCCGGGCGGTAAGGTTGTTTTGAGTTGCAGTGAAAGTGAAAGCATTGTTACAAACGGAATGAGCTTTTTTGCCCGTGACGAACAAAACTCAAATTCTGCTTTGCTTGTAAACGTTTTGCCAAGTGATTTTGGCTCTGATCATCCGTTGGCAGGGGTGGAGTTTCAACGGAAAATCGAACGCGATGCATACAGACTCACAGGCAGTTATTCTGCGCCTTGTCAAAGAGTGGACGACTTTGTATTGGGCAAAAAATCGTCTGATTATGGCGACGTAAATCCAAGCATTTTGCCAAAACCAACACCAGGTGATCTTTCAAAATGTCTGCCGGGTTTTGTATATAAAGCATTGCAACAAGCCTTGCCACAGTTTGCAAAAAGCATAGATGGTTTTGACAAAAAAGGCATTCTCACGGGTGTAGAAACAAGATCGTCATCACCAGTCAAACTCAATCGTGACGAAAATTATCTCACAAATCTCGACAATATTTTGGTTTGTGGCGAGGGCAGTGGCTATGCGGGTGGAATTGTCACCGCAGCGGTTGATGGCCTTAAATGTGCTATAAAATTGACAGAAATGTTATAAAATGTTAAATAAACAATATACTATGCTTGACATAGTAAATCAAAAATAATAAAAAACAGCCTTTTTACAGGCTGTTTTGTTTTTTTGTTTAAAATTTGTTGTTCGGCAAATAGCCTTCAAAAATCACGTTGTCACAAACTTGTTTAAACAGTTGTTCGTCCTGTTTGCTTTTTACTGTCCAAAACAAAATTGGTATTTTGCCCTTTAGTTTTTTGAGTTTATTGAAAGTGTAGCCGGCAGTTGCCTCGTATGAAACAAAATCAGATTTTACGTTTTTGACGAGATACAGGTTTTTGAGCAAAAGTTTTTTGTACCATGCAAGTTTTGCATCGCAAAAAAAGCAAGACAAAATGCCTGCACAAAAATCTGTGTGTTGCTTGAACCATTTTGTGATAAAGGGGTTGAATGATTGAATTGCAAATTTGCCTTTATAGTTTTTTAGTGCGTCTGCAATTTTTTCTTCTTTGATACCGATGTTTTTGTGATCTTTAATTTCAATCAGCAAAGGTACTTTTCCGTCTACAAAAGACAAAAATTCGTCAAAAGTGGGTATCTTTTGGTTGCTGTTTTTGAGAGTGAGATTTTTTATTTCGTCAAAAGTTTTTTCTCTCACGTCACCGACGGCATCTGTCATTCTGTCCAGATAGTCGTCATGAAAAACAACAATCACTCCGTCTTTTGTCATTTGCAAATCTGTTTCTATTGCAAAGTTGTGTTCTATTGCCTTTTCAAAAGCAGGCAAAGAGTTTTCCGGATTGTTTTTGTCGTGCAAACCACGATGTGCAATTGGTGTTTTGACAATCCAGCTGTCAAATATATCTTTCATACAGTTCCTTTTTATGCAAATTTTTTTAATTATGATAACATCTGACAAAAAATTTTTCAACAAAAGGGTATAAAATGGCAGGAATATATTATTTAATTGTCAAAAATCAAAATTTAAGTTAAAATTTATACTGAGGAAATTTTATGGCTAAAAAGTTGGAAAACATAAGAAATTTTTGTATTATTGCACATATTGACCACGGCAAAAGCACTTTGGCAGACAGACTGATAGAAGTTACTGGTCAGGTTGCCAAAAGAGATATGGAGGCGCAAATTCTCGACTCTATGGATCTTGAACGTGAACGTGGCATTACAATCAAACTCACACCTGTGAGAATGCAGTTTGAACACGAAGGCGAAGTTTATACACTCAACCTTATCGACACACCGGGACACGTAGACTTTACTTATGAAGTTTCTCGTTCGTTGGCTGCGTGCGAAGGTGCAGTGCTTGTTGTTGATGCATCACAAGGCATCGAGGCACAAACTCTTGCAAACGTTTATCTTGCGATAGAAAACAACCTCGAAATTTTGCCAGTAATCAACAAAATCGACCTTCCTTCTGCAAGACCGGATGAAATCAAGCAAGAAATCGAAGACGTAATCGGTTTGCCTGCAGACAATGCACCGCTTATTTCTGCAAAAGAAGGCAAAAATATAGAGGACGTTTTGATTGATATTGTCAAAAACGTTCCGCCACCACAAGGTGACGAGACAAAACCGCTCAAAGCACTCATTTTTGATTGTTCTTATGACAATTACAAGGGTGTTATCATTTTGACGCGCATTGTTGACGGCGAAGTGAAAGTGGGTACAAAAATCAAAATGTTCCAGACTGCAAACACTTTTGACGTAACTGAAGTTGGTGTTTTTGCACCGTCTTTGCGTCCTGTGGAAAAACTTTCTGCAGGTGACGTTGGTTATATCTGCGCAAGCATCAAAACGGTGCAGGATACAAAAGTTGGTGACACAATCACAGACGCAAACAACCCTTGTGACGAACCGTTGCCAGGCTACAAAAAGATTTTGCCAATGGTTTATTGTGGTATTTATCCTGCAGACGGCTCAAAATACAACGATCTTAAAGATTCTTTAGAAAAACTTCAGCTCAACGACGCATCTTTGACTTATGAACCAGACGTCAGTGTTGCGCTTGGTTTTGGCTTCCGTTGTGGCTTTTTGGGGTTGTTGCATATGGAAATTATACAAGAAAGGCTCGAGCGTGAGTTTGACCTTGACCTTGTAACAACTGCACCGACAGTTTCTTATAACGTATATTTGACAAATGGCGAAATGATAGAAATCGACAACCCTACAAAATTGCCACCAATGTCAAACGTCAGCAGAATAGAAGAGCCTATCGTAAATGCATTTGTTTATACACCGCCAGAATATGTTGGTGCAATCATGGATTTGTGTCAGGAAAAACGAGGTACTTTTGTGGATATGGAATATATCGATCCAAAACGTGTAAAACTGCATTACGAAATGCCACTCAACGAAATTATATATGACTTTTTTGATACTCTCAAATCACGCACGAGAGGTTATGCAAGTTTTGACTACGAAATCACAGGATATCGTCCATCAAAACTGGTAAAACTCGATATGTTGCTCAATGGCGAACTTTGCGATGCTTTGAGCATTATCGTACACGAAGAAAAGGCATATGCCAGAGGTCGTGGCATTGCCGAAAAACTCAAAGAGGCTATCCCACGTCAACAGTTTGAAATTCCAATTCAGGCGGCAGTTGGCAACAAAGTCATCACCCGCGAAACTGTCAAAGCAATGAGAAAAGACGTTTTGGCAAAATGTTATGGCGGTGACATCACACGTAAAAAGAAACTTTTGGAAAAACAAAAAGAAGGCAAAAAACGTATGCGTCAGGTTGGCTCTGTGCAAGTGCCTAGCGAAGCGTTTATGTCAATACTCAAAATTGATGACAAATAAAAACGGATTGTATATACACGTCCCGTTTTGCAAATCAAAGTGCATTTATTGCGATTTTGTGTCTTTTGCAGGTTGCGAAGGCAGTTTTGATCAATATACAGACGCTTTGTGCCAAGAAATTGCATCTTACAAACAAAAATGCAGGGACAAAATATTTGACACAGTATATATGGGCGGCGGAACGCCAAGCGTTCTGCCGACTTTTCTTATACGCAAAATTGTCGACAGCGCAAAAAATGCCTTTTGTTTTGACAAAAATGCAGAGTGGACTATAGAGGTCAATCCCGCAACAGTCGATTTGCAAAAAGCATGCGATTTGTTTGAAATGGGTTTTAATCGTGTGAGTATTGGTATGCAAAGTGCCGACGACAACACCTTAAAATTTTTGGGCAGACCGCACGACAAAAATCAGTTTGAGCAAACGATACAATTGTTTAAACAGGCAGGTTTTGAAAACGTCAATGCAGACTTTATTTTGGGTTTGCCTGGGCAGACAAAAAATGTTGTCAGCGACACGGCAAAATATCTTGCAAATCTTGGTATAAAACACGTCAGTGCATATTCGCTCATTGTAGAAAAGGGAACGCCACTTGCAAAAATGCTAAAACAAGGCAAAATAACTTTGCCGGATGACGATTTTACTGTAGATTTGTATGACACTTTTGTGAGCGAAGTGCAAAAACTTGGCTTTGAAAGATACGAGGTGTCAAATTTTGCAAAACCTAGTTTCAGGTCAAAACACAACGAAAACTGCTGGAAATATCAGGAGTATATTGGTGTTGGTCTCAATTCGCAGTCTTTTATGTTTGGCAAAAGGTTTGCAAACGTAAAAAATCTGCAAAACTATATAAACAAAATCAATCAGGGCAAAAAACCTGTTTCGTGGTCACAAAAACTGTCTGTTGACGATCAGGCTTTTGAGTTTGTTATGCTTGGTTTGCGTTTGTGTGACGGACTTGATACAAAAGATTTTAAAAACAGGTTTGGAGTGGACTTTTTTGAAAAATATCACCATATAATAAAGAGATTGCAACAGCAAAATCTTGTTGAAAGGTCAGGAGATTTTTTTAAAGTAAAACCAGAAAAATTTTATATATTAAATTCTGTTATCACCGAATTTATCGATTGAAACTGTTTTTTGTTTATCTTTGTTTATATTTATATAATAAAGAGAAAATTGCAAAAAATAGTGTATAAACAGGTTCAACTTTGTTGACAAAAGATAGGTTCGGTGTTAAATTATATCCAAGGTTTAGCACTCAACTCAAAAGAGTGCTAGCACTCATCAAAAAAGGAGATTTGCCAGGTGACACTTTCTGACAGAAAAAAGAAGATTTTATATTCTTTGGTAGATGACTATATTGTTACGGCAGAGCCTGTCAGCAGTAAAAAAATTCAGGAAGAACATTTGCCAGACTATTCCAGCGCAACGATAAGAAACGAGTTGTCTGCATTGGAAAGTATGGGATATCTTGTTCAGCCACACACTTCTGCAGGACGCATACCAAGTCAAAAGGCTTTCAGGTTTTATGTCGATCAGCTCATGGTAACACCATTGTCACAGGACGAAATAACTGCTATCGAAGGCCATTTTGTAGACAAAATATCATCTATGCAGGACGTTATGTCAAAAGTGACTACGGTTTTGTCAGAGGTTACGCATCTTACTTCTGTTGCAGTAGAAGACAGTGCAACGGGCGAGGTTGTGCAAACGATAAAACTTGTTCGACTCACGCAGGGCAATGCTCTTGTTTTGGTTGTGTCTGACAAAAACGTCTTTAAAGATCATATTATCGAAATCCCTGACAATTTGTCAGACAACGATCTGGAAAAAGTGAACAACTGGCTCAATCATTTGTTTACTCCAAAAAAGATTGACGAACTGAGAACGCTCAATCTTGACGAAGTTCTGGACGAAGAACTCAAAGTTTTGCAAGGTCTGTTCGAAGACGTGCTCAAAGTGTTAAGAGAAGTTTCTAAAAAGAAAAAAGAAATCATCACGCAGGGTGCGGCGCAAATTTTGGACTATCCTGAATACAGCGACAAAGACAATGCAAAACAGTTTTTGCAGGTTATCGAGCAAAAACAAAAACTTGCCGATATGTTTGCAGGTGACGACAACGGTATGGAACTCAACATAAAAATTGGCAGAGAAGAAGAAAAAAATCTGCCTGACGGTTGTTCGCTTGTCACAGCAAAAATTGGCATAAACAAAAACAGTTATGGAAACATCGGTGTAATCGGCCCGGTAAGAATGGATTATAAAAAGGTTGTGTCGGTGTTGGATCATATAGGCAAACTCATTGAAAAGTTGCTTAGCGAGGAGGAATAATGGCAGAAAATCAAGAAAAAATGTGTGATGCACAAGATTGTCACGAAGATTGTCAGCATTGCGAACATGCGGGTGAAAACGCGGGTATCAATCTTGACAATTTGTCGGCAGACGATCTCAAAGAATTGATCAGGAGTCAAAAGGTTTTGGTTGATGCACTTGTTGCAGAAAACGAAAATCTGATGAAACAACAAGAAGAACTTAACAAAAAAATAGAAAAGGGCAATGAATATCTTGACCAGCTTGCATTGTTGAAAAGAGATTTTGACAACTACAAACGTCGCACTCAAAACAATCAGGACGATGCAAAAAAACAGGGCAAGGCAGAAGTTGTAGAAAAGATTTTGCCAATTCTGGACACGTTTGCAAGGGCAGAAGAAAGTCTCAAAGGTCAAAAAGAATATGACTCTTTTAAAATGGTGTCACGTCAGATGGAAAAAATTCTTTCAGAAATTGGTCTTGAAGAGGTAGAAGTGCTTGGACAGGACTTTGATCCAAACGTTTCATATGCGATCATGAAAGAAGATGCTGGCGAAGAAAACGTTGGCAAAGTTATCGAAGTGCTTTCAAAAGGATTTAAATTCAACGACAAGATTGTGAGATATTCACAAGTAAAAGTTGGTTGCTAGGAGGTAATATATTATGGGAAAAATTATTGGTATAGACTTGGGTACAACAAACTCATGCGTGGCTGTGCTTGAAGGTGGCGAACCTACAGTTATCGCAAATGCAGAAGGCAACAGAACAACTCCTTCTATCGTAGCATTTACTAAAGAAGGCGAAAGACTTGTTGGTCAGGTTGCAAAAAGACAAGCCGTAGTAAACAGCGACAGAACAATTATGTCTATCAAAAGAGAAATGGGCACAAATTATACTGTTGGCATTGATGGCAAACAATATTCTCCACAAGAAATTTCTTCTATGGTGTTGGCAAAACTCAAAGCTGACGCAGAAGCATATATTGGCGAAAAAGTAACACAGGCAGTTATTACAGTTCCTGCATACTTCTCTGACTCACAAAGACAGGCAACAAAAGACGCCGGCAAAATTGCAGGTCTCGAAGTTTTGCGTATCATCAACGAACCAACTGCGGCTGCTTTGGCATATGGTCTTGACAAAGGCGAAAACAAAAACCAAAAAGTTTTGATCTATGACCTTGGTGGTGGTACTTTTGACGTATCTATTCTGGAAATTGGTGACGGCGTATTTGAAGTATTGTCAACAAACGGCAACACTCGTCTTGGTGGTGACGACTTTGACGACAAAATCATCGAATATCTCGTAGCAGAATTCAAAAAATCAAACGGCATTGATTTGTCAAAAGACAAAATGGCAATGCAAAGACTTAAAGAAGCTGCAGAAAAGGCAAAAATCGAGCTTTCAAGTACAATGAAAACAAATATCAACTTGCCATTTATCACTGCAGATGCAACAGGTCCAAAACACCTGGACGTAGATCTTACTCGTCAAAAATTTGATGCTTTGACAGAATCTTTGGTTAAAGCAACACTTATCCCAACACAAAAAGCTATGGAAGATGCTGGTCTTTCTGTAAACGATATTAACAGAGTTATCATGGTTGGTGGTTCAACTCGTATCCCAGCCGTTAACGAAGCTGTTAAAAATCTTATCGGAAAAGAACCATACAAAGGCATCAACCCAGACGAATGCGTAGCAATCGGTGCTGCAATTCAAGGTGGCGTTTTGGGTGGCGAAGTTAAAAACGTGTTGTTGCTTGACGTAACACCATTGTCACTTGGTATCGAAACTTTGGGTGGTGTGTTTACAAAACTTATCGAAAGAAACACAACAATCCCAACAAGCAAATCACAAGTGTTCTCAACTGCAGCAGACAACCAGACTTCTGTTGATATTCACGTTCTTCAGGGTGAAAGAGAAATGGCAAGAGACAACAAAACTCTCGGCAGCTTCAGCCTCGCTGGCATTCCACCAGCAAGACGTGGTATCCCACAAATCGAAGTTAAGTTTGACATCGACGCAAACGGTATCGTTCACGTAACTGCAACAGATCTTGGCACTAAAAAAGAACAATCTGTTACAATCACTTCTAGCACAAACCTTTCTGATGCTGATATCGAAAAAGCTATCAAAGATGCAGAAATGTATGCAGAAGAAGACAAAAAACACAAGGCAGAAGTAGATGCTAAAAACGGTCTTGATCAAATGATCTTTACTATCGAAAACTTCCTCAGCGAAAACGGCGACAAAGTGGACGCTGCAGACAAGACAACTTTGGAAGAAGAAGTTGCAAAAGCAAAAGATATCCTTGCAAAAGGTGATATCGAAGAAATCAAAAAGACAACTGACGATCTTGCAAAAGTATCTAGCGGTATTTTCCAAAAAATGTATGCATCTGCTCAACAACAAGCAGGTGATGCAGGTCAGACAGGCGCAGGCAACCCTGACGACATCGATTTTGACGTAAAAGACGCTAACTAAGGAGCAATATGCCTTCAAAGGATTATTACAAAATATTAGGTGTTGAAAAAAGTGCCAGCGACAGCGAAATAAAAACTGCTTATCGCAATATGGCAAAAAAATATCACCCTGACCTCAACCCAAACAATCCCGAAGCGGCAGAAAAATTTAAAGAATGCAACGAAGCATACGAAATTTTGTCAGACAAAGACAAACGTGCTCGTTATGACCGTGGCGAAATGGATTTTGACGGCAATTTTGGCGGTTTTAATCCATTTGGCGGCGGTGGATTTTCTGGCGGTGGCGGATTTGAAGATATTTTTGACATCTTTTCAAGCTTTATGGGTGGCGGAAGTGGCAGGAGAGAAAACGTTGCTCAGGCGGGCAGTGATATCACCTACAAACTCAACCTTACATTTTTAGAGGCTTGCAAAGGCTGTACCAAAGAAATTTCTTTCAGCCGTATGGAAAAATGTCACAAATGCAAAGGCAGTGGTGCAAAAGATGACAAATCAAGCAAAGTTTGCGACAAATGTCATGGCACTGGCAGAGTTCAATACGTAAAAAATACAATTTTTGGTCAATCAGTTTCGGTTGGTCAATGCAATACTTGTGGTGGAACAGGTCGCATCGTTACAGAAAAATGTAAAGAGTGCAAAGGATCTGGTCTTGAAAACAAAAAGAAAGTCATCACAGTTACAATACCTGCCGGTGTAGAAAACGGACAGGTTTTGACGTTGCGCAACGAAGGCAACGCATCAAAATTTGCAAACGGCATAAACGGCAACGTGCTCATCGTTGTTGCTGTAGAGCCAAGCAAAATTTTGCGCAGAGAAAATCTCGACTTGTTTGTAGAAGTGCCTGTATCATATTCACTTGCTGTTCGCGGTGGTGAAATAGAAGTGCCAACACTCAATGGCAAATACATTCACAAAATACCAGAGGGCACAAAAAACAACGAAGTTTTCAGACTGCGTGGCATGGGTATAAAAAACAGACGAGGTGCTTCTGGCGACTTGTATGTTCAGGTAGTGATAGAGGTTCCAAGGGCAGTTTCCAAACAGGAAAAAGAGGCTATTTTGGAATTTGAAAGAAAGATGTCTATGAAAAATTATCCAAACCAACAAAAATACAACGAAGAAATCTCAAAATTGTATAATTGACAAAAAGCGGAAGTTTTTCCGCTTTTTGGCATATTTTGGATTAAAAAACGGCTAATTTTTATTTACTATTACAGACATATATGTTAAAATTATTAAAAACAAGGGTATTTTGGAGGGTTTTATGCAAATAATTTCCAGCGATTTGTTGCGTGGTCACATTGACGCATTTGTGTTGGCAGCCTTGATCAAAGGTGAAAAATACGGTGCAGAAATAAAAAACTGCATTGCAAAAAAATCAAAAAATCTTTACGTGCCAAACGAGCAGTCTTTGTATTCTGCCTATCATCGTCTTGAAAGAGACGGTTTTATCACGGGCAAATGGGGTGACGAAACTGTTGGTGTAAAAAGAAAATATTATACCATTACAGAAGATGGTTTAAAATATTTTCGTTCGCTCAAGGGTGAGTGGCAAAATGCAAAAATACTTTTGGATATTTTGATGAACGAGGAATTATGAAATATATAGAAATTGCTGTAAGCACAAACGAAATTGCCAGCGAAATCGTTGCAGACTTTTTGTCTGACCTCACTGGCGAAGGCGTTGCTATTTATTCAAAAACAGACTTTCTTGGTGCGGACTGGGATTATTGCGATCAAAAAATACTCGATGCACTCACAGACGACGTATTGGTAAAAGGTTTTGCCAAAGCAGACGAGAGCGAAAATGTTTTGCAAAGTCTTGACGAAAAACTGCAAAACCTCAAAAAAGAGTTTGATTGCGGTGCATTGACAATATCTACAAAAGATATAGATGCAGACGAATGGATAACCTATCGCAAAAAGTTTTTCAAACCACTCAAAATAAAACGCGTGGTTATTTGTCCTCATGACGAGCCATATACTGCAACCGGCACAGAAGTAGTTGTGAAACTTGACATTGGCATTGCTTTTGGCACAGGCGAGCACGAAACTACAAGCAGTTGCCTCAATCTGGGTCAGACAATTGACGTAAAAGGCAAAGAAATTGCCGATCTGGGTTGCGGAAGTGGCATTTTGGGCATTTCTTTTTTGAAACTTGGTGCAGAAAAATGCTTTTTTGTAGATTATGACAGACAAGCATACGAGGCAACCAAAAGAAATCTCGAACTAAATGGTCTTTTGGACAAAGGCATTGTAGAATGTGGCACTTTTGATAAATTTGACGGAAAATATGACGTTGTTTTTGCAAATATGACTGCAGACGTTATACTCACGTTTATAAAAGATATCAAAAGATTTGCAAAACCTGGCGCACAAATGGTGTTCAGTGGCATTTTGCTTGAAAAAGAATGTGACGTTTTGGCAATGTGCCGTGAAGAAAATATAGAAGTACAAAAAATTATTCGTCGTGGCGAGTGGACTACGATGGTGGTGCAGACAAATGGCTGAATACAGAAGATTTTTTGCCGATGAATCATGCCGTGACGGCAACGTGATTTATATTGACGGCAACGAATTTAATCATATGAAAAAAGTTTTGCGTTTGCGCAAAGGCGAACAGGTTATCGTATGCTTTAACGATGGCATTGACAACCTTTGTGTCATTGACGAAATGGGTGACAAGCAGGCAAAACTTGTTGTTGAAAAGTCCTTTGAAAATCAGGCAGAAAACAAAGTTTCCGTTACTTTGTTTCAGGCTTGCATGAAGGGTGACAAAATGGATTTTTGCATACAAAAGGCAGTTGAACTTGGTGTTGACACTATTGTTCCTTTTGAAAATGCCTTTACTGTGGCAAAATTTGATGCAAAAAAGACAGAAAGATTTGAACGCATTGCTTTTGAAGCATCAAAACAATGTGGCAGAGCAAAACTCACAACTGTGAGAGATTGTATAAAATTTGGCGCATTGCTCAAAGAACTGCAAAATTTTGACAAAGTTGTTTTTTGCAACGAATATGAAAGTCAAAATATGATGCTTGACACATTGCTTGACGAAAAATTTGAAAAAAACGTTGCAATCATTGTTGGCAGTGAAGGTGGCTTTGCCAACGAAGAACAACAAAAGATAAAAGAGTTCGACAACGTTGTTTCGGTAAGTTTTGGCAAACGTATTTTGCGTGCTGAGACAGCAGGCGTTTTTGCATTGTCAATTTTGTCAAGCATACTCAATTTGAAAAAATAGGTCAACTATGGATATTTGTGTTTATACATTGGGTTGCAAGGTCAATCAATACGAAAGTGGCGTTGTGGTTGCAAAGCTAAAAAAAGCAGGTCACAATGCATTTGAAGGGCTCAAAAATGCTGATATTTATATAATAAATACCTGTGCGGTCACTTCAGAAGCAGAAAAAAAATCAAGGCAGTCTGTTGCAAAAATGATAAAACTCAACCCTGACTGCAAAATTTTCGTTATTGGCTGTGCATCTCAAAACAATGCAGAACAATTTAAAAAACACGGCAACGTAAAATTTATCAAAGGTGTTGCGTCAAAAACTGATATTGTCGACCTTATCGAAAAAGAAGGCACCGACGTAGAAGATTTGCCACTTGTATATCAAAATACAGAGTTTGCGCAAATCACAAAAACCCGTCAGACAATAAAAATTCAAGAGGGATGCAACAATTTTTGCAGTTATTGTCTTGTGCCATATCTTCGTGGAAGAAGCAGAAGCCGAGACGTGCAGGATATTTTGGCGGAGGCAATCAGTTGCAAAGACAAGGTCAACGAAATTGTCCTTACCGGCATTGACATCAGTTCGTACGGCAAAAACAGTGGAACAAACCTTGGTCAACTGATAAAACTGCTTGACGAACAGGTTGACGTAAGGTTGCGCATTGGCAGTCTTGAAGTAAACGTAATCACAGACGAATTTTTGCAGATATTGTCAACGTGCAAAAACTTTTGTCCGCATTTTCATTTGTCTTTGCAAAGCGGTTGCGACAGAGTGCTTAAAAAGATGAATCGTCACTATACTACAGAACAATATTTGCAAAAGGTGGAGCTTATTCGCAGATATTTTCCTGATGCTGGCATAACAACTGATATAATTGTTGGTTTTCCAGAAGAAAGTGACGAAATGTTTGCCGAAACTTGCGATTTTGCAAAAAAAGTATCTTTCAGTGATATTCACGTTTTTCCTTTTTCTGTGCGAAAAGGCACCGTTGCCGAAAAGATGAAGCAGGTAAACGATGGTGTAAAAAAACAAAGGGCAGAGACACTTTCTCAGGTGAAACTGCAACTCAAACAAGCTTTTTTGTCAAAATATATCGGCAAAAATCTGCAAATTTTGACAGAAGACGTTGACGGAGAATATATTGCGGGTTATACTGCAAACTATATAAAAGTTTATTTGCCAAAAGATGGCATAAACGAAAATACTTTATACGACGTTAAAACAACGGGATTGTTTAACGACGGACTTTTGGCGGAGGTAGAATAATGGCTGATTGTTTGTTTTGCAAATTTGCCAGTGGCGAATTTGATGTGAAAAAAGTTTTTGAAGATGAAAATATGATTATCATCCGTGATATTGCTCCACAGGCAAAAAATCACTTTTTGATGATCCCAAAAGAGCACTATGCTTTGCTCGAAGATATGAATGACGAACAGGCACAAAAATTTTTGGCTTGCATCAAAAAACTTAAAACACTCAAAAAAGAACTTGAACTTGACGATGGATTTAGAATTGTTATCAACCAGGGCGAAAATGGTGGACAGACAATTCATCACGTTCACGTGCATATTTTGAGTGGCGAAAAGTTAGGTTGGGAAAAGAACTAAAAATTCCTTGACAAATTTTACTTTACAAGTATAATAGACTTGTTGAAAATTTTACCGTTCCTTGGGAAGGAGGCGAAAACAGAGAATGTCTACAATCAGAGTTGGCGAAAACGAAACATTGGATAGCGCATTGCGCAGATTCAAAAGAAAATGTGCCAGAGACTGTATCATCAGCGATATCAGACGCAAGGAACATTACGAAAAGCCAAGCGTAAGACGTAAAAAGAAGTCTGAAGCGGCTAGAAAACGTAAATCAAAAATCTAAAGTTTAATTGCTTGCCCGTTTAATCACGGGCAAGCAATTGTTCTTTTTAGGGGTTTCGACAAAATACGACAAGGGGATTTTGGTATGGCTACGTTGAAAGACTATGCAAAAGAAGCAAAAGCACGTATGAAAAGCGGTTTTTGGGAAGAAGT